>CALKWP010000085.1 GCA_938004075.1 uncultured Methanomassiliicoccales archaeon | reverse complement strand
TGGCATGGCATTCCCGGCAGAGCCAACGCCCGAGATGGACGCGCTTCTCCGCAGGGCGCTGGGCCTTCCCCCGGAAAGAAGAACGGTCATTGGCCTGGTGGAATCACTTGGCCTCGGCGTCATGAAGGCGAAGCAGTTGCAGGCGCACCTGGCCACATTCAAGAATGAGGGGTACGTCGCCCCGGAGATTGAGATAGGTTCCCTGGTCAGCGAGGAGTATGGCAGCGCGAAGCAGCAGCCAAAGCCGCAGAGGCCAAAGACTGAACGACCAAAACCAGCAGTCCACCAACCCGAAGCCCAGAGCGACGACAAAGGCATGGCAAGGCATTACTGCCAGAGCCATGGGCATCTGGCGGTGACAAGGCACCATTGCGGGGCATACCTGTGCCACAATTGCGTCAGCGGCGCAAGCAAGTGCCCGATATGCCACCAGCCTCTCCACGGGGAGCCGAGGAGGGAGCCGCCAAGGCAACAGCCCGAGCACCGGCGCGAGCCCGAGGAGATGGAGCCAGAGGAATACGACGAAGCCAATGAGGAGAATGACGAGCCAGAGCAGGACAACCGGCCCAGAAGCGACGATGAGGTCAAGAGCGAGTTCGGGACCCTCTGAGATGCAAGAAGATTCGTCCCTGCCATGCGTTTTCACTCTCATATATGATAATTGGGTCTATCAGACATAAATATTATCTATGAGATTATGCATTATCTGCCTAAGAACTTCAGGGAGGAAAAGATGAAGCATTTGAAACTTGTCAGCATCGCGCTTGCGTTCTTAATGACAAGTGTAAGCTTCTCACTTGTTTTCCAGGAATCCCATGCAGAGGCAGGGTTCATACAGGACCTCAATTCCCCGCCCGTCACATACAAGGATTCCGTATGGCACAATGATGGTGATTTCATGTTGGCAGTGGGGGAAGATGCCAGCAACAACGGAATTGCCCATAAATTCTATCCCAACAACAATACCTGGCTGCCGATGACTTCCGTGCCGGCAACCCCCTTCAAGGCCATTGCCCACACTGAGGCATTCTACCAATATGAAAGCGTGGAACTGGGCTTGAATGGCTGGTCAGTCGGGAACTGGGCAGGGTCCATAAATTGGAACCAGGTCAATCCGCAGACATTGCCCAACGCCCCAGCAACAGATACGCCCCATGGAAGCGCCAACCACGGAAACAATGTCTGGTGGTTCGGAAATCCCTCGACCGGTTCGTATGATGACCCCGGCACCAAGGTTGTTGGAAGCCTTTACTCGCCCCCAGTCAATCTACCGGCCATGTCCAGCGTCGGAGTCGTAGTTTTCTGGCACTGGTTTGAAGTTGAGCCAGATGCAAATCCCAATTTTGATTTCATGTATGTCTCCATCAAGAACGACACGGATATAGGATGGCACAAGATTGCGACCTGGAACTGCGCGAACTCATCGTTCACATCCTGGAGGCAGGAAATCATCCATATCACCGGATGGCTGGGAAATACCATTCAATTGAATTTCACATTTGACTCGAAGGATGGTTCCGGAAATGATTTCGCGGGCTGGCACCTGGATGATATCGCCTTTTACACAAATGACCTTTATGCTGTCGTCGGCAATTCCGGCCCAGGCACCCATTCCGCCTATTTCACTGACGGATACACCACGTTCCACGACATACTGGGCCTCACGGGATACCAATTCAATGATGTGGCTCAAGGGGACAGGCCGTTATCCTTCATGACCGTCGGAAACAATGGTGCGGCATTCTACTTCGACGGGTACGGCTGGAATGCCATGACTGGAATAAAGCCTGGTGGCACTCTCACCGGCATCGATTTCAACGGCACCCATTTCTTCGTTGTCGGCTACGACTCCACCGGCCATGGCACTGCATATTATTACAACGAGGCAGAATTCTATGCTGGCCAATACGGCCTTCATCCGATCTTCGGGGCCCCTGACTGGAAGCTGAACTCAATAAGCTGGAACAACGATATAGACCCACAGAGGAGCACCGGCCTGGGTGCGATAGCGGCAGAAGGGACAGCTATGAGCATCTGCGACCCGGAGATGTGGTATCCGATCCCAACCGCCCAGGCTCCTTCAGCAAGGGTAGGCCACGCCATGGCTTACGATTCCCAGAACAATGTCTTTGTCCTTTTCGGAGGCTTCAACGGCATCGGCCTGGATGATACCTGGGTGTATGACATGGCAACAAACTCATGGTCAGAGAGGTTCCCTGCCAGCAAACCCTCGGCAAGGCGTTATCATGACATGGTTTACGATTCGTTGAACCACAAAATGATTCTCTTCGGAGGTTATCCGTATATCGACGACACCTGGTCATACGATTATCCGACTAACACCTGGACCCAGATGGCTCCTCTTACGAAACCCTCTGCGATGTGCTACCATTCTATGGTTTTCGACTCCACCATCGGGGAAACGGTCCTGTTCGGAGGCTATGACACCGGCGGAGTGAAAGGAGATACCTGGACTTACAATTATCAGAATGACGAATGGACTCTCAAATCTCCGGCAAGTTCCCCGGTGGCGCGCAACAACCCTGCAATGGCCTATGACCCAATTAACAAAAGGACCATCCTGTTCGGAGGCCAGAGTGGCTCACTATTCGGAGACACCTGGTCATACGACGCAGCAACCGACAATTGGCTCAACACAAACCCGGCCACTGCACCAAGCGCAAGGGTGCGCCATTCCATGGATTATGACCCGGTAACGCAGAGGGTTGTCATGTTCGGCGGGAGCACCGGAGGCGCAAATGATGAGACATGGTGGTATGACGTGTCCAACAATAAATGGGTGAATCTATTCCCCAGCAGGAGACCGGCTGCCAGAAGCACTTTTGACATGGCATTCGCAGGCAGCCGCGGCCAGGCACTCTTCTTCGGCGGGGATTACAACACATACAGCGATGACACATGGATATGCGTGCCAAGCCCGCCCTGGAACGGAAACGTGGTAGACATGGCCAAAGGCATGAACGGCGAAAATCTCACCGCAGCATGCTGGAGCGAGTCGGGCGATGAGGTGTTCTTTGTGGGCCATAACATGACTCATGGTGTCCTTTACAGAATTTACATGGGCAGAGATAACCTTGTCCTTGCCCCGGACACATCCAGCATCTTCTCCGGCCATGAGCTTTATTCGATCAACGCCAAGCCAAATAGCAGGACGGGTGAGCTTTTCATCCTGGGAGCCAGCGCGTTCAAGGTACTTCCGATGATGTTCGATTCCAGCACCCGCATAACCGTTAACGTGAATTTCCCGCACATTTTTGCGATGGATTTCAGGGAGCAATCAACAAGTACTTCAATGCTCGACACCCAGGTGGATGTGAACAATGACTACACTTTCTTCATCGAAGCGAATTACACATCCGGAGGCGTTGACCTCTGGAACACCGCAACCATCAGTGTCGAGGCATGGTTCGATGAAGGCAAGGTGAGCACGAATTCAGCGCCAGAGGGTACTTGGGCGACCACAGTGAACAGGACAAGGCAGTTCAGGATCACCCACGACCTTGACACCGGGGTAACCTCGCAGGATTATCCGATGCCAGCAATCGAATTTGACGTACACAGCATTTGGGAAGACCCGACCGTTTATCCCGGGCAGAGGCACAGGATGTACATCAACGTCACATTCAAAGAGCAGACCAGGATGGCTAGATCGGAAGAGCGTCGTGTAGGGAAAGAGTGTAGATCTCGGTGGTC
>CALKWP010000084.1 GCA_938004075.1 uncultured Methanomassiliicoccales archaeon | reverse complement strand
AGCTCCGAGGCGACATTGAGTTCGTCGGCTTCGACAAGGAAGGGAAAGGCACAATGCAGTTGCGGTACACCGGAACCGATGAGGCGGACAAGGTGGAGGAGCTTCTGGGAATCGGGCCCGAAAGGATCAACGCTCCCGATGGGAAGATCATCTCGGTCATCAAGCTGACACCGGTCAGAGATCTCACTTTCGGCCTCGATAAAACGGCGCGAAACGACACCATGACCATCAAACTCAAGAGCTGTTTTGGAATTCTCCAAGACCTCGCCCGTAACGTAGAGGTGCCTGAAGAAGAGATGGAACGGGGTATTGCCAGGAAAACAGCCAGCTCATCGGATAATCTGGTTCACCGGGAAGGACTCCATCGGGGCCTGGTCAGGATACGTTACTCCGAGACCCGGCCGAAGGAAGCCTATGTGTCGGTTTTCTACCGCGGTCGATGGTATTACATCCCTGACGATGACGCCAAATCCAAGGTGTTCTTTTTACTGGTGGGAACCCTCTTCTCGTTGCAGTCAGGAGAGCTGCATACCGCCAAGCCGCTATTGACATTGCCGGTAAGCCCATGAGAGATAATCTGTTCCGCCCACATCGCCGAATATGCGCTATGGACTCACCGGATGCCCCCGTGCGGTCGAGCGGCAGAGATTCCCCATGGATAATTATGCCTCAAAATGCCGTTGGAGCGCGGGCTTCTAGCCGGCAAATCCTTTCTGATCAATCGGTGCATGCCAGCAAGGCGCTCCGGCTTATTGCGATTCCATCATGGATCCGTTACTTGAAATCTCATGAAAGGAGATATCGCAATGGATACATCCAATAAAATCAAATGGTCTGAAATCATTCTGTTCAGCTTCATCTCCTATGTCCTGGCGTGGATTTACTGGATTCCGTTCCTCCTGAAAGGCATGGAAGGCATCCGTGCTTTTCCGGGGCCCTATGGTTTCGCGAACGGGATGTTTGCCCCCATGATTGCCGCCCTGATCATGCGTCTATTCATAAGCCGTGAAGGGTTGAAAAACTCTCTGGGCATCCTGCGCCATTGGAGATATTACAGCATTGCGTTGCTGGTTCCTGCCGCTTACGCCGGCCTGCTGGTGCTGGTCATCGTTTCCACACGGCAAAGCAGTTTCAGTTGGCCGGGGGAAAGATCTCTTTGGATGTCCATCCCCTTCCTGATGCTGAAAAGCTTACAGGAAATCCCTTTGGGGATCGGGGAGGAATACGGCTGGCGGGGCTATCTGCTTCCGCGGCTTCTCCCACTTGGTGAAATCAAGGCGACCGTCCTCGTGGGATTGATCTGGTGCTTCTGGCACCTTCCGATGATGGCAATGGGGATGAATTACCCCGGTCAGAACGTGATTGTCTCGAGCGTTGTTTTCACGGTTTTTGTCGTGTTGATGAGTTTCCCATTTACCTGGCTGTTCTTGGCATCAAGATGCAGCGTGTTGGTCATGGCGCTGTTCCACATCGCCCTTGATGTGTTCACTGACATCTTCTGCTCGCCTGCATGTCTGCCGGAGGGGAATCAACTTTTTGTGAGCAGCGCCGGAATAACCAGCTGCTTGCTGCTCTTGGCGATCATTGTTCTGCGCTACACGGTGTTCAAACACCGCATGAATCGCACACCGTCTTGCGGGCGTGAGACTACAACCGGCCCGGGAGGACACTCATGAAGTGAGTTACCGGCTCTGAAGTACTGAGCAGGAGGCCAGCGACTTCAGCCACTTCCTTCCCCTTACAGAATGTTATGGTGCACCACGCCCTTTGAGAGGCCTGCCGGCACGCCGGCCCGTCAACCGGCCGTCCTCGATGGTCACGACGCCATTGACCAGCAAATGGACAATTCCATCGGCATATTGAGTGGGATTTTCATACGTGGCGCGATCCTTGAGAGACTTCAGGTCAATTACGGCAATATCCGCAAAGGCGCCTTCGGAGATTTTCCCCCGGCGTTTCATTCCCATCTTCTCCGCCGGGAGGAAGGTCATGGAACGAATGGCCGCAGTGAGACTCATGAGTCCATCTGTGAGGCAGTATTTTTTCAATTTCCGCGCGAAAGCTCCATAAAATCGGGGGTGTGCGCCCGCCACGCCCCTCGCCCAGGTCATGCCGTCCGAGCAGGTAAAGACATAGTGGTTGGGCATGAAATCCCGCATCGCTTGCTCATTGTGGGCAAAAATGATCGCGGTGGGCATGCTGTCGCCGCACACAATGTCCACATAACAATCAATCGGATTTTTACCTTCAATCGCGGAGATTTCTTCCAGTGTCTTGCCTTTGTAGCCGGGTTCCCCCTTGTAATCCAAGATTATGATTTTATCCGGGTGGACATCAACAAATACCTTTTCGATGGCCAACGCGATATCCTTCTTCCCGATCGCTGTTCGATATTCCTCCACAATGCCTCCGGTTGCCTTCTTGAAGCGGCCCGGCAGCAGGATGCACAACTCGCTCTCGCCAGCCGTGTAGGGATAGCTGTCGGCGGTGACATCGAGGCCTTCCTTGCGGGCCGCCTCAATGAGTTCCAGCATTTGTGATCCCTTCACTCCGTTATGAGGCGCCTGGAGTTTGAGATGAGAAATCTGCACGGGCGCCCCGGAACGTCTCCCTATTTCAATAGCTTCCCTGATGGCCTCCAATACGGCGATCTCCCCCCCCTCGAGGATTGCGCCCCGTTCATCACGCATGTGAGAAGCATAAATGCCTCCGTACCGGTTCACTACTTTGCTGAGCTCGACAAGTTCCTCGGTGGTCGCGTTGATGCCGGGAGCGTACGCAAGGCCCGTACTCAATCCGCAGGCGCCCTTCTGCATCTCCTGTTCAATCCTCGTCTTGAAGCGTTCCAGTTGTTCCGGGGTCAGAGTCTTCGGCTGGTTATCTCCGAATAGTTCGTACCGGATCCTGCCGTGGGGCGCGAGGTGCATGACATTGGTTCCGAAATGCATGGATTCCACCATGGCGAACCACTTGGCCGTATCACTGATGGAATTGCCGCAATTGCCGGTCACTACCGTCGTCACACCCTGAAAAAGGGCGTTGTAATTGCCTTCAAGTTCCTTCTTATCCTTCGGTAACAGTTCATCAAGATCACCAGAAAACACCATATCGGAGTGCTCGTGGATGTCTATGAATCCGGGGGTGACGATGCAGCCGTCCGCTTCAAGGATTTTGGAGCTTTTCCCTTCAATTTTTCCGATGGCGGTGATCTGGTCGCCCGTGATGCCGATATCCGCGATATAAGGAGGCCTCAGAGTGCCATCATGAATTTTGCCTCCCTTGATAATAAGGTCAAAGGTCACGACCTTCTCCTGGGCGTCTGCCGTTCCGCCTGGTGCTGTGAACGGCAGCAAAGCCATAAAAAAACAACACAGAAAGTGTGGTCGTGATATCCGGTTCTGATGAAATAGAGAGAGTTTCATGCCCCCTCCAAGGCCCTGAATCGTTCCGAACGATATACCGTACTTTGACCATATGCAGCAGTTGGTTTTTTGTCAATACACGATTGCCGCCAAGGATCCGCCCGTCTGAAGCAGCCGCCATCAAGTCGGGTTCGCGGAGCCTCGGGGAATCAGGTGTTTCCCATCACTTTCCAAACGTATGGTGCTGAACATTACCCCGAAACATATGAATCGTGACAGAGCCTGGCACCGTGCGGCCGCCGATTCACCGAATCACCCATTCACCGATTCACCACTCCCCTGTGATAGAGCCTGGCAACCTGACATTCACATTGATTTGGGAATCACCCGATGTGTCGATGCAATGCGACCAAAAAGAAACGGCTGCCCTTTCGAAATACGGATTTGGTAGAATCAATCCAAGCTGTTTGGTGAGGGGAATTCCGATGAAAGATGACTTCGGAGACACGTTCGATGCCGCCCGCCGCTTCGCGGGCGTGTCCATGTCCCAGGGCGAGGTGGCCGCTGACAACGACTGGAACGCCGGCGACGGAGCGGAGACCGGAACGCCCCCGGCCGGCGGAGACACCGGCGAGGATTCCGTCCCGGACCGCATTGTCAGGGCGGACGACCCTGGGTTGCAGAAGGGAGTGATGGATTTGCTGGGTCTGAACGTGCCGGTTGCACTGGCCCGGGAGGCCTTCGCGCCCACTGAGAACGTCGAGTCATCACCGCCGGGCACCGGAAAAATCCTGAATGCCGGGGTTCTGGCCGATCAGTTGCATTTGGAGAATCTCAACCTGAACGCTCTGGTGAGCAAGTACATCGGCGAGACCGAGAACAATCTGGCCCGGGTGCTGGGACCGGACCCGGACATCCCGCAAACCGAAGAGTCGTCCCTTATTGACGAAGACCCGCATTCCGAAGGATCATCCCGGTCCGAACCGTAGGCGGACTATTTAATCGGGATATTTGACGGGGTCGGCCACGACAAGTATCAGCGATGAGAGAAGAAGACCGGCAATCGTCGCTTATCAGGCCATTCTCGTGCTAGCGCCTGGCACCATCATCGCAGAGCGTGGCGGCAAGCTCCCCTATTCTCC
>CALKWP010000083.1 GCA_938004075.1 uncultured Methanomassiliicoccales archaeon | reverse complement strand
CTCCCTGGTGTGGATAAGATTGATGAACAGGATACATTTTGTGGGGGCTATCCGCCCCCACACCCCCATGTGCGATGCCACGCCGCCGCCCCCGAAGGACGCCCCGGCGGCGGTTCGGTGACTGAATTGGTATGTAGATAACAAATCGATTCAGTCTCCCAACACAAAACAGCGAGGAGGCACTTTACCTGTTCAGTTTCTCTCTGACAAGCGAAGCGGCAAACTCACCTGACAGCAGCATGCCGCCGAAGACCGGACCCATGCGATGTTCCCCTGCAACCGCATTGGCGGCCATGCCCGTCACGATAAGGCCGGGATATACCTCTCTCGTATGGGAGATGATCTCGGATTCTGCACGGTCCGCCCACATGAACCCCTCTCCCTTCACCTCCAGGTCCCGCCCCTTCCTTTCCACGAGCTTGGCGACGACGGCATCGTGCCCGGTGGCGTCGATTGTATAGCGGCAGCCGATGGTGAGGGGATCGACATGGAGCCCGGCCATCTCAACCGGTGTCCAGTTGACAACCAGGCCGCTGACCCTGCCATCGTCCTTGACCATCACGTCCTCCACGAATACAAGGTTGAAGAATTCAGCCCCGCCACGGCACGCGGCGCTGGTAAGTCGCGCCACCGCCTCGACCGAACTCGCGACATAATAGCCCGCCCCGAAGGGCTGGTAAGAGATTTCGAACCTGTCGAGGAGCCTTCTCGCGGGTTCCTGCACGACGATACGGGGAAACATCATCCCTCCGCCCCACATGCCGCCCCCGACAGAGAGTTTCTTCTCGATGACGCCGACTTTGTATCCTGCATCTCCAAGAATTGCGGCAGCGGTCAGCCCTGACGGTCCTGCACCGACCACCGCCACATCCAGCTCGCTGTATTCGAGGAGTATCTTCATCTGGGAGGAGACAATGGCCCGCGTGATGGTAGTCTCGCTTAATTCCATCCCTTTCATTACAGGTACATCTGTGTGTGCGGTAATAATATCGATCGATTGGCCACCGGGCCGCACAACGCGTCCGGGCGCCGCCTTTTGCTGGAGGCCAGGTCTCTCATTATGCGGCGCTTAATGTCAGAAAAAACAATTATTGCGGCCTTTTTGGGGGTTTTGATTTGTTATTCATGCAATTTGAGGGAATGTTTATGAAGTGATTCCGATATATATTCAGGTATGAAATGGAAGCGTGATTTCGGGCTCACACTCCGGGTCTGGCTTACGATGTTCCTGCTGTTCCTGGTCTACCTTGTCTTCCTGTCGGTATTGCTCTGGCTCGGAATAGGCCTGCCATTCATCATCGTGATCGTGTTCCTGATGGCATTTGCGCAGTACTTCTTCTCCGACCGGCTGGTGCTGATGAGCACGCGGGCACGCGTGATAGAAGAAGACGAGTACCCGGAACTCCATCGCATGGTCGAGAAGCTGGCTGCAGAGGCAGAGATTCCAAAACCAAGGATTGCCATCATGCAGACCCCTGTTCCAAACGCGTTTGCTACCGGGAGGAGTCCCAAAAAAGCCGTGGTGGCAGTGACGGACTCCATCATGAGACTGCTCTCGCCGGGCGAACTTGAGGCGGTCCTCGCCCATGAGCTCTCCCATGTCAAGAACCGGGACGTGCTGACCCTCACGGTCGCCAGTTTCGTGGCCATGATCGCAGCGATAATCATGAACAACTTCCTCTTTGCAAGCCTCTTCTCGCAGAGAGACAATAACCCCTGGATCATTGCGGGAATCGTTGCAATCATCGTCTACTTCATCGCCCAGCTCCTGATCATGGCCCTCTCCAGGTACCGCGAGTTTGCGGCAGACCGGGGAAGCGCATATCTCACCGGGAGGCCGAGAGAGCTCATTTCAGCGCTGGAGAAGATCAGCGGACGGATGGACCAGGTTCCGGCCAGGAACAAGCAGATGATAGAGAGCGCGAATGCGTTCTTCATCATCCCTGCGCTCTCGGGAAGGACCCTGATGGAACTCTTCTCAACCCATCCCCCTCTCGAGAAGCGGATTGCAAATCTTGAGAAGGTGGAGATGGAGATCAGCGGCGGGAGAGGCTATTAAAAGCCCTCTCACCACTAATTTTCCCGTTTTCGAAAAACCGGCCGAAAAGGTCTTTTCCAGGGGCATTTGGGGGCATTGTTCGCTGCATCCTGATAAGGAACAAAAGTAATAATACAAATCATTGCTACATCTTAAAGGCACATTGCATCGATGGTCTAGTGGCATGACTTAGGCCTTCCAAGCCTATAGCCCGGGTTCAATTCCCGGTCGATGCATTGCGGGCTCGTGGTCTAGCTGGTTATGACGTCGCCTTCACACGGCGGAGGTCCTGAGTTCGAATCTCAGCGAGCCCATCGTTTGTATTTTCGTTGCGGTTTTTTCGGAAATCTCTGCCGATACGTGAAGACTGTTCTTCAGATTTATCTATTCTCATCAGGTGAATCCCCTATATTCCCGGCTTTTATATACACTTCCGATCCAAACTACTTCGAACAGACAGTGTAACCCCGGAGAGGGACTCATTTCAGAGGACCTGACACGGATTCCCAGGGAAGTGCAAAAACCATATGGAAGACGCAAAAATCCATGTAGAGTCCGAATACGGAAAACTTCAGGAAGTTATCGTCGGATTATCCACCGGAATGACACCGGACCTTCAGGCACCATGGTTTGAAGATGCTCTCCGGATTCTGCCAGAGGATGAAGCTGCCTATGCCCGGGAAACGGCCGGAATGAACTTTGCAGATATGATACATCCGGATACAGGGAAAAGCGAATCTGAAATGCTTGAAGAAGAAACCCAGGCTTTTATCACTGTTCTGAAAAAACTCGGAGTAAAGGTTCTTCGCCCGAAAGAGATAACTCCGGAATTCATTCGGGAGAATTATGGCGAACAAATCCTGATACACGGATACTCTCAGGATTTTCCCCGTGACAACCTGGTGATCATCGGAAATACCATTATTGAATGCAATCTGAGAACTCCTATCAGAAAAACAGACATCTCGGGTTTCAGTGAAATTTTACGGGAAAAATGCGTTGACGGTGTCAGGTGGGTTGCCATGCCGCATACAGAACCACTGGCAATTCCCGGTGACGAAACACCGTTGCTGGAAGGCGGCGATGTTATTGTTCTTGGCACCACGATCCTGGTGGGAAACTCGATGAATCCCGCTGTGGGTTCAAATGAAGCCGGATATCGCTGGCTGAAAAATTTCCTGGGTGATGCCTTCAATGTAATTCGTGTGCTGTTGGTCCCTGAGATTCTCCATCTTGACTGTGTGCTTTCGGTTCCCAGAAGTGGTCTCGCAATTCTCTGTCCTGAAGCGTTTGCAGAAGGCATCCCGAAAGCCCTTGAAGACTTTGACACAATAACGGTCTCTCTGGAAGATGCCTCAAGGCTGGCCGTGAATGGTCTGCCCGTTGACGAAAGTCATTACATCATGTCATGGAACGATCACAACGACAATACCTTTATCAGGGAAGAATTGGAAAAACGTGGAATTTCTGTTTATCCGGTATATTTCGGGGTTCATAACGGACAGGGCGGAAGTCTGCGGTGTGCAACTCAGGCTCTGATGCGCAGGTGCGAATAATACAGCGTTTTTGCAATAGAGATCATGAACCCGGGACATATAATCCCTGCCAAAAAGTACATCTTGACGCCCGGTGCATATGCGGGTGGATGGAATTTCGCTGTCTGAAAAACATCAGTGAAGAGTATCTCCTCGAAGATGTATCCCCGGAAGAGGCCGTCAGCTATGTGAAAGAACATTGTAGCGAGTATCGTGAGATCCCTCCCGATGTCGTGGTATTCAGAAACACGAGAATCATCCTGGATTCGCCCATGCTGGTAGGATTCCAGAGGGAAAAGAAGACAATCATTGTCCCGTTCACCAAGCGGTGCATGGGGACATTTCTCGTGAAAGTCAACGCTTCAGAAGAGGACTTCGACTTCTTCTCCAACTGGTCAGAAGATAGAGGTTCTCCTGATTGAAACGTGGGGTTCCATGCTCTCCGTTTTCCGGGTTCTGCCACATGCACCAGGGAAAACGGGGGTGTGCCTCCACAAAAAAATTGGGGAATTAGTAGTTCTCGCACAGGACTTCGAAGTATGCCTGTGCATGATTGCACACCGGGCATTCGTCCGGTGCCCCTGAACCTTCTGCCACGGGGCCGCAATTCCTGCATTTCCACATAATTACGAGAGGTTTTTGAAAGACCATGCCTTTCTTGACATTCTCCAGTAACTTCCGGTATCTGAGCTCGTGATGGGCTTCGACCTTCGCAACCATGGAGAACGTGTTTGCGATATCAGAGAAACCCTCGTCCCTGGCAACGCTGGCAAAATCGG
>CALKWP010000082.1 GCA_938004075.1 uncultured Methanomassiliicoccales archaeon | reverse complement strand
GCGACCACCGAGATCTACACTCTTTCCCTACACGACGCTCTTCCGATCTCCGATGAGATAATCCAGAAGCTTAAACTGACCGGCGGGAAGGGCGATGGCCTGTTCATGATAGACAAGGATCTTGCTGCCAGGCTGCCGCTGTTCACATTCCCGGTGACGCCCGGCGCATAGGGTGATACAATGGACCTGAGCAAATTCAAGCTGGAGGATCTCTTCTTCACTGCCATCAAGGCAGAGATTGACAGCAAGGAGGCGTATTCCATTATGGCTGGCATAACCAGGAACGCTTTCCTCAAGGACAGGTTCAAATTCCTGGCCGACGAGGAGGAGAAGCACAGGACGCTGCTGACCAAGGAGTTCGTGAGGCAGTTGCCAGGCGTCAAACTAGCGCTCCCAAAGGTAAGCCCGGTGCCGCTTCCCGAGATTGACATAAAGAACGAGCGCATCGCCATGAGCGAGTTGCTGTCCCAGGCCATGGCTGCGGAGAAGGCAGCCCAGGAATTCTACCTCAGCTTCGCCAAGCATGTTGGAAAATCCAACTTCGCCATCACCCTCGGGTACTTCGCCATGATGGAGGAAGGGCATTACGAGCTTCTCAAGCGCGAGAAAGCCGCCGAAGAGGAATTCGAAGCATACGATGACTTCAACCCGGGGATGCACCTGGGCCCCTGAGACTGGCAAGAAAATCTGGAGGATATTACATGGACGATTTGGACAGAAACCTGAAGGTCATAAGAGAGGCGATAGAGATTGAAAGATACGGCTATGATTTCTACGATGCGCTTCGCGGCCAGGTGAAAGACCCCACAGGCCAGGTAGTACTCGCCTTCCTGGCCGGGCTGGAGGTGGACCACATGATGTCGCTGGAGAAGGAATACATGAAGGTGCTCAAATCATTTGGCAATTCACGGGTTGGCCATGCGGACAGCATACACCTGGCCGCCAAGGAAAAGATTTTCCTCGTGGACAAGCTGCCCGAGATGTACAGCGGCACGGACATGACAACAGCCCTTGAGTTCGCAGTCCAGGTGGAGATGCGCTCCGTTAAGTTCTACACCGATGCCATGAATTCAATGGACGACCAGGAACTGAAAGAAACATTCCGCAGGCTAGCAGATTTCGAGATGGACCACGTCAAGCTGCTGAAGCTGAACATCATGAACCTGAAGGAAAGGGGCATCTGGACCATGCCGGAGGTCTAGTGAATGTCAATGCCTGTAATCGGTGAAAACGCACCGGACTTCTGCCTCCCCAACAGCCTGAAATCCGATACATGCCTGAAGGACCTGAAGGGCAAGTGGGTCGTGCTCTACTTCTACCCGAAGGACAACACGCCTGGCTGCACCATGGAAGCGATTTATTTCTCCAAGGCAATGGAGGAATTCAAGGCGCTGGGCACCGAGATACTTGGGGTCAGCGCGGACTCCGTTGAGAGCCACTGCGGTTTCGCAGAGAAGCATGAGCTGGCAATCACATTGCTCAGCGACGTGGACCGCAAGGTTCTGGAAGCGTACGGCGTCTGGAAGAAGAAATCAATGTACGGAAAAAGTTTCCTGGGCATATCCAGGTCCACATTCATCATTGACCCCAAGGGCAAGGTCGCCCATGTCTGGCCCAAGGTAAGCGTCCCCGGGCACGCCGATGACGTGAAGAAGAAGCTCAAGGAACTGCAGGAGGCGTGAAGCTGGAAGTTAAGGACGCAATCGAATCCAGGAGGTCTTACCGGGCACTGGTGCCGGTGAAAATAACCGATGAGATGGTGAAGGAGCTGGCCCGGGCTGCTTCAATGGCCCCGTCATGCTTCAACAAACAGCCCTGGCGTTTCGTGTTCATCCGGTCCAGGGAGATGCTGGATAAGATGCATGGCGCCCTCTCGGATGGCAATGAATGGGCCAGGGACGGTTCCATGCTCATAGTGGTCATATCAAAGAAGGAACTTGACTGCATCATGCGGGACGGGAGGGTATATTATCAGTTCGACACCGGCCTTGCTGTCGGCCAGATGATGCTCATGGCTTCCGGGATGGGCCTTGTGACACATGCAATGGCCGGCTTCAGCCCGAAGAAGACCAGGGAGATACTCGGCATCCCCGAGGAGATGGACGTGATAACGATAATCGCCGTGGGCAAGCATTCCGGGGAAAAGACTGCCAACATCACTGATGATGACTGGGAGATCGAGGATATCAGGCCAGTCAGGCTGGAGCTCTCCGAATATGCATACTTTGAAAGCTATGGAGGAAAACTGGGTGACTGATGCCGATATCAGCCTGAGCAAGGTCAGGGAGAATTCACAGGCAAAGCTCAAGGGCATCTGCACTGCCAACAAGGTCTGCGACGGCGCAGCCCAGAGGCTCTGCCAGGGCCAGAAGTACGGGGCGCCGATAGGCTTCGGCGGGGCCGGGAAGGGCCTGGCATTCATAGCCAACGTGGAAGCTCTGGACCGCATCCGTTTGAAGACAAGGCTTGTTAAAGCCCATGCGGAGCCAGATATGGCCGCGAACTTGTTTGGCCAAACGACGTCTGTCCCTATCATGGCCAGTTCGCTGAGCGGCATGAAGGCAAGTATGGGCGGTTCCATGTCTGAGCTGGATTTCGGAAGAGCGGTCCTGGAAGGCTGCAGGATCGCGGGAACCATCGGGCTAATTGGCAACACAGCTGATGATGGCCAGGAGCTTGCCGGGATAGAAGCCGTGCGCACGGTAGGCGCCGGCATTCCCATTTTCAAGCCACAATCCAACGAAAGGCTCATCCAGCTATTCGATATGGCGATGGAAGCCGGAGCAATCGCTGTTGGCGTGGATATTGACGGCGCTGGCAGCACCAACTGGGACAGGGCCAACAAGCCTGTTTACAGGAAATCCGCTGAGGACCTGAATGAACTGGTGAATTCCGTAAAATTGCCTTTCATCCTGAAGGGCATAATGTCGGTTGAGGACGCCAGGGACGCCTGCGATGCCGGAGTGAGATTCATGGATGTGTCCAATCACGGGGGCAGGGTGCTGGATTCCACCAGGGGCGTTGCCGAGGTTCTGCCTGAGATCACTGCCGCTGTCGGGGACAAGGTCACACTGACGGCCGGCGGCGGGGTGAGGACGGGCTTCGATGCCCTGAAGATGCTGGCACTCGGCGCGAGAGCCGTCCTGGTGGGCAGGGACATTGCCAGAGCGGCTATTGGCGGGGGTCCCCAAGGCGTGAAGCTTCATCTGGAGTACCTGATGAGCGATCTGCGAAGGGCCATGCTCATGACCGGCTGCGACAGCCTGGCCGAGATAGGCCCCCATGTGCTGGACGCCTGAGGCCGACATCTATTTCAATTCATGAGGAATCAAGGAAGGTGATGTAACATGAAGTCAGAACACGTGGTAGGAAAGAACAAGGGCAAGATAATGCTGTTCGCGCTGAGCACCTGCGTATGGTGCAAGCGCACAAAGCAATTCCTGAACAATCTGGGAGTGGAATACGATTACATATTCGTCGACATGCTGGTTGGCGCGGAGAAGGAAGGCACGATGAAGGAGATGGAGAAATGGAACCCCAGATGCTCATTCCCGACGCTGGTCATCAATGATGAGAAATGCATAGTCGGATTCAAGGAAGACGAGATAAGGGAGGCGCTGGGCCTCTGAATCATCGGAAGTGAAATCATGCCGGATGTTCCCAAGGACGAGATTGACAAACTCTTCGCCAGGTTGGATGCAGATGCCAGGAAGAGCGGCTATTTCCTCAACCCGGACACAGCGTTCACAATGGAACTGGTGGAAGGTCTCATTGCCAATGAGAAACGCTACGGGCATCAAGCGTGCCCGTGCCGGCTGGCCGCTGGCGACAGGAAGGAAGATATCGATATAATCTGTCCTTGCGATTATCGCGATGCGGATCTGGATGATTTCGGCGCCTGCTATTGTGCCCTTTATGTTTCCAGGGACATCGCCGAGGGAAAGGCCAGCGCTCAACCGTTGCCTGACCGTCGCCCGGTGAAGAGGGAGGAGCGCCCGCAGTTCAAACCGACCCCGATTGGCAGAGCCGGGTCAGACCTGCCCTTCCCCGTTTGGAGATGCAAGGTCTGCGGATACCTGGCTGCCAGGGATGAGCCGCCGGGAGTGTGCCCCATCTGCAAGGTGACGAAGGACCGGTTCGAGAGGTTCATGTAGGTGAATCCATGGAAAAGTTGCTCATAGACGTCAGGACAAGAGAGGAGTTCGTGAAGGAGCATATCAAGGGTGCGATATGCATACCGCATTACGACCTGAAGTTTTACGTCGATTTCCTGAAAGAAAAGGATGTCGTCCTCTATTGCAACACCGAGCGGCGCTCGGCAATTGCCCAGGACAGGCTGGCCGAGATGGGCATCTCCTCCAATATCATGACGCTGAAAGAGCAGGATGCCCGCCAGTGGGAGGAAAACACCATCATATGCGCCCACAATTACGTTCACATCAAGCCAGGCCATGAGGAGAAGTTCATGGAAAAAGCCATGCTGCTCTGCCGCGCCGTTGAGCATATGCCAGGATTCATGGGCTCCAAAGCCCTGAAGATATCTGGGATGTCCGGGATAGGCAGCTTCGTGACCTCGGACCTGAGCGACCTGGAGATAAAGCCGACCAAGATGATACTCGTCACATACTGGGAATCCAAGGCGATACATGAGAAATCGCACCTGGACCCGGAATTCAAGAAAGTATTCGATTCCTTGGGAGAGCATCTCGTCCAGATGCCTGTCGAAGAATTCTATGAAGTGCTCAAGTAGGTGTGCCTTTGCCAAAAGATTTCGAGATAAGATTTGTAAAAACCTGGCCGGAGAACCAGATTGTCGAGTTATACAAGGCAGGGGGCTGGTGGCTGGACTCCTATTCCCCGGACGGGATTGCAAGCCTGATAAAGGGCAGCTTCGCGTTCGCAGTTGCGGTTGAGCTATCCACGGGCCAGGCGGTCGGCATGGGCCGCGCCATCTCGGACGGTGTTTCCGATGCATGGCTCCAGGACATCGTCGTGCTGAAGAGATGCCGAAACATGGTCCTGGGCAATGCAATCATAAAGAAACTAATCGAGCACTGCAAGTCTCGCGGTTTGGTGTGGATAGGCCTGGTCGCCGAGCCAGGCACTAA
>CALKWP010000081.1 GCA_938004075.1 uncultured Methanomassiliicoccales archaeon | reverse complement strand
CACAAGATCGATTGCCAGGAAGGTGGGCGGCAGCCTGACCGGGACAAACTGGAATCTGGGCCAGCTATCGGAAAAAGGATACATCGAATCATCCAAGGTGGATGTGAAGAGATTATACTGGCCGGCTGGAATGCTTGATTCCGGGGATGCGCCGGCAATCCGTTTTCTTGGGATGCCATGGTGCATGGGTATTCTTTCTGCAATTCACAAATCCGAAGGTGGAGCCAGGCAGCATGAGATTACTGTCGCGTCTGGGGAAAGCCAACAGAACACCGAGTCCAGACTCCGGAAGCTTGAATCAGTGGGGTTGCTGGAGAGCAACGGCGAGGGTCAGGCCAGGCGGTATCGCATCGGAGACAGGGCAATCCGCCTTTCAGCCGTATACGCATCCGGAGCCCAGGATTATTCACGATCTGTCTGGAACCTTCTCAGGAATGATGGACTCATGCCGGGGAAACGCCGGTTCCGGGGAACAAAGCTATCTGTGGAAATTAAACTGCCATCCGGGAAGAGGCGGATAAATCTGGAGTGCAATCCCATGGCTCACTTGACATCATTGCTGGCCGCGGAATTTTGATGCAGATAATTCATTTACAGGCATGTAACTTTTAATACTCGCATTTCGTTTTCCCGGCGATGAAGGTACTTCATGTCCACCAGATCGCTCATATCCCGCAACTGCTGGTCAGGCATCTCTCGGAAGCTGGTGTTGAATCAAGCTTCATGGAACGGGCCGATGCCAGCGCCGTGAAATTACATGATATCATACATGGCCATTATGCACTCAACCGCAACACGATAGATGCGTTCCGGCTTGCCAGGAAGTACGGGAAATCGTTCATACTGCATTGCCATGGCTCGGACCTGCGCTTGCTCACTGGCACCGGTCGAAAGAACCTTCCTTTTCATTACAGCATGATAAGCAAACACATAAGGGACCGCTCTGCCCGAATAATTCTTTCAACGCCGGACCTAACGGAATTCGAGCCAAGGGGGACATACATCCCCAACCCAGTCGACCTGCAAAGGTTCAGGCCGATGCCGGAAATAACCAAATCACCCAGGCATCTCATCTGCGGAAAGCAGGTGAAGGGATCCAGACTGCTGGATTTCATCAAGCCGGATGTTGAATACGATTGCGTTAACAATGGATACCAGTTTAAATTTCCGCCGAATGTCAGGATGCTGCCATTCGTGGATTATGCCAGATTCCATGAGTTCCTCAATGGTTACGGGTTCATGATTGGGACGGTTGGCGACGTCATAAGCATGGCCCGGTTGGAGGCAATGGCCTGCGGTCTGAGAACATTCACAGATTTTGACAGGAAATTCATTTCATGCTATGATGGACAGAACCCGGATGATGCACCGGAGCCAAGGAAATTTGTAGAACGCTTCCACAGGCCGGAGATCTCGGTATCAGAGCTTCTCAAGGTCTACGACGGGATAACGCGCTCCTGATTAAGGCCCTGTCGGATCTTGTGACGAATCCGGAAAGAAGTATCACCAACAGATAGACCAGGAATGACATTGTCGCTATGTGCATTGGGCTCATTGACTCGCCAGTTAGGTAGTTCATAGTTAGCGCAGACCCAATCATTCCCAGGCCTGCGATGATAGGTTTTACCAGGTAGCGCCCCATCGGGAATCCCTTGCGCCTTGAATCCCTGAAATTCAGCACAAGAAATACTGATTCAGCCGTGACAAGCGCCAGCGCGGCTCCGATGTATCCATCGCTTGCTATCAGGAAATATGATGCGCCTATAATAACAGCCAGCGCAATCCAGATGTTGATGGCGGTTTGCTTCTGGGCATCGCCGCTCCAGAGCGCTGTTTTCATCAGCATGTTGAGCGTGTAAAGCGGGAGGAGCGCAGCCAGGACTACAAGGACATTTGCCGTGTTCTCATAATTCGAACCGAATATCCCGGCGACTTCCCTGGCGAGTATAGCCAGAAGGATCGCGGCCGGTATTGCGGCCACAAGGCTGAATTTGATGCTCTTCCCATATGCGTAGCTCATGTCCCCTTTGGACATGCCATACAATTTTGACAGAAGCGGATAGATGGCGGCATCGAAGGCGCTCGGAATCAGAAGCATGAACATTATCAGCCTGAGCCCGGCAGAGAACCATCCCGTTTCCTGAGGGGTGGCGAGCATGTACAGCATTATCACGGCAATGTTCATGTAGATCGCGTTGCCAATCTCGTAAGCGGCAAACGGCACTGTCCCGTGAACCGCATCGCGCTGGGTCAGGACTTTTGCCTTTGGGGAAATGCCCAAGGTTCCGAGAATTGTGTAGGCGATTATGGCTTTTATGACGGAAGACACCAGCATGATCAACATTATCTCCAGCAGGGAAAATCCGAAATAAATCGCTCCAAGGCCCAACGTGGTCTGAATCGCCTTCCAGGCAATCTGTGTACCAGCCTCGTACTCCATCTTTTCCTTGGCGCGGATGATGGCATAGAAGAGCCCGGACATCTTGTCGAACATGTAGGCGAAACCGGCTGCGAGTATCACAAGGACCAGGTAATCGTCAAGTTTCATCAATACGGCGATCAGGACCGAGACGGCAATCATAACAAGTGATAGCCAGAACCGCAGAATTCCCACTGTTTCAAGGTATCCTCCTGCAAGTTCCGGATCCCGGGCGATATTCTTGATGGTGAGCGCATCCAGGCCTAGGTCGGAGAATATGATGAACACCATTGCAAATGAGAGCGCGAAATTATACTGGCCGAACCCATAATCCTCCAGATATATCGCCAGGTATATCACGAAAAGCGCGCTGAGGCCCTTTGTGGCAAAATTGCTGGCCAGCAGAACTGTGGTGTTCTTGAGCAGTCTCGAGGCGGAGCCCATGATGCGGTGAAGGATTGTTTGATATATATCTATTTGGAGACACGCTAATCAATGTTCCAGGTACAATCGGAGGTCACATGTAGCCAGTACCCACTTCCGGGGTTGAGCGTTATCCCGGAGAATACTGTGTGGTCCTGTACGTATGGGGATGCGGATTGGTATTCGGATAGCATGTCAACCTGCAATGGCAGTGTCTCTGTGGCCAGTGCCGCATCCAGAGAGGGATACCCGACAAGGTTCCAGCCGGTCACAAGATTAATCGCGGCGGAAGTTGGCAATTCTCCCTCTATCCTTATGTATCTGTCCCCAAGTGCGCCCGCATTGGGGATGTAGAGCCAAATCCCCCTCATATTATCCATTTCGAAAAGAGTGTTGGTGGTTCCACCCACCCTGTAGGTGATCCATCTCTTCTGGGCATTGTCATAGGATTTGAGGAGGGTCCATGAGGTGTCCGCATCAATATCCGTGAGTGCACCGGGAAGGGATGTGTCTCCCTGGACAAGGGGGAACGATACGAGGTTCCAGCCGACATTCAACGGGCCGATGCTGAACGAGGGCGTTGGAGGGGTCTGGTAGTCTCCGGTCCAGATGCGGAACGATTGAGCGGTACTGTTGTATGAGATTATATCCTGCCTTCCGTCAACATTGATATCTGCGAATTTTATTATATCGTAATCACCAATCTCTGCTAGGCCAGATGAATACTCGTTCCATGAAAGGGCTGTCTGTTTAAATGCCCTTATTCCAGTGCCAGAGTTCACCGACCCAACCGCAGTATCTGGATTGCCATCTATGCTGAAGTCCGAGACCGCAATGCTTCCAATTTGAGATGTTGTAATGGTTGAATGAAGGTTCCACATTCCATTGCCATCCCCTGTCCAGGCTTTTCCGCCGGATAATTCAGAAGCGGCAATGAAATCTGCCTTTCCATCACGGTTGAGGTCAGTGACTTCTACATTTTTGTATTGTTCTGACGATGTTGGTAAACCTGATGATGATTCTGCCCAGGCATTGTTAGAATTTCCAAGGAAAACTCGGATTCCCCCGGTGGCGCTTATGATGTCCAAAGAACCATCAAGGTTGAAATCTGCAGTTTCCAAATCATAATACGTCCCTGTGAATGGAAGAGTGAAGGTCCTTGTCCATGTGCCAGCTCCGTTGCCGTTCCAGACATACAACCCGCCATTCGCCCCCGAACCGCATGCCACATCTATCTTCCCGTCATCATTGAAATCTGATGCGGCAATGCTATACCATGCCCCTGTTGTGAATATGTTGGATAATACCCATGTTCCAGCACCGTTGCCGGCCCAGGCACGTATTCCGTTATTCTGTGTTGCAAGGATGTCTGGCTTGCCATCATTGTTGTAATCTGCAATTGTCAATGAATATACTGTTCCAGTCGTCAATGGGCTCGGGAAGGTTGACCATGTCCCGTTTCCATCCCCGGTCCATATCAGTATTCCATTTGCTTGCGTAGCAGAGCAAATGTCCAGTTTCCCATCATTATTCACATCAAAAATCAAGATGTCATTAACTGTGGCATTGGTGACTGGATGGGGGAATTCCTTCCAGGAGTTCACAGTTCGCTCCACTGAGGATATCCAAATCTCTATGCCTGCATTTGCATTGGCGACGCACATGTCCACGCGCCCGTCTTTATTGACATCGCCAATGGACAAGTCCGAATAGATCGGAAGAGCGTCGTGTAGGGAAAGAGTGTAGAACTCGGTGGTAGCCGGAT
>CALKWP010000080.1 GCA_938004075.1 uncultured Methanomassiliicoccales archaeon | reverse complement strand
AGATGGTGATTCGTGACTGGAGTTCAGACGTGTGCTCTTCCGATCTGTCACCTGGGATGATTTCAATAAAAGATTCTGGATGTGCGGAGATACGGGGGGCGAAAGCACAGTGTATTACATTGACCAACTGCAGGGCTACACCGCCAACACACCTGTTTCAGGCGCCCCACCCATTTCGCTGATGTCCATAGCAACTGACAACCTGGGAAATGTTCTGGTCGGCGGGACCGCAGGAGACACGATCTATTACTATAACAGCGGTGCCTGGCAGGAGATTTATTCAGAGAACCCCGTAGGCTTCGAGGCATTGGCTATGGACTTCAACCCCAACGACGGGCGATTCTACCTTGCGGGGTATGAGGATTCGCCTGCCCGCATGGCATTCTACTACACTGACCCTGTGCCATTAGTCGGCGCAAGTTCCTTCCACAAATACCTTGCTCCCGGCCTGAGCAATGATGTCATGATGAGGTCAATTTCGTGGAACGACCTATATGACTATGGATTGGCTGTGGGCGATGGGGGGCAAGTTGTGAAAATCTGGCCGTATTCCCATTTTGGCAACGGTACCATGAATTACCTGAGATTCAATTCCCCGGCTACGAACGATTATCATGATGTTTCATGGGACTCTGTTGGTTGGAACGAGGCTGCAATAGTAGGGAACAACCAGACATATGGGAATTACTGGCGGTATTACGAAACCAATCCGAAGCTGATACAAGGGTACAGGGATCCCCTGAGCGGGACAACATATAGGACCTGCGTCTTCAAACCGCCATCCAGTTCAAAGTGGGTGATGATTCCGTACAGCAGCGGCGGCGTGAAGATAAACGTCGAGGAAAAATACGAAGGCGGTGAGATAATCATCAACCTTTCCAAACCAAACATCCACAGCCTGCAGATGTGCCTAGCCAGCGATTTCACGATGACCGACCTCATGAACATGCAGGTTGATGCCGGCACATCCTACACATTCATCCTGGAGGGGAACTACTCGGGGGGTTGGAACAATGTTGAGATATCTCTGACTGCCTGGCATGACAGGGGGAATATTGGAATTGCATCGCAGCCCGGCAATTGGAATGCGCAGAACCGGACCAGACAATTCAATATCACCTACAGGCCATCGAGCAACACGACGACCATGATGTATCCAGTTATGGAAAATGGCGTGTCTGAGTTTTGGGTGCAGTCAGCATGGAACAGGTCCGGCTTCGGCCCGGATGGCACCCGTTACCGCGCATACATCACCGTCCACTTCGGCCCACAGACGATGGCTGCTACAGGAGCCATGACTCCGGCACCAAACATGCGCGACCGGAATATGGCGCTGACAGATATCGGCACATGGGATGTCAGCGCTTTGCTGTATGACATCGCAGACCCATCATCCTTTGACCAGGTATTCAATGAGTTCGGGGTAAAGAAATATGCCTGGATTTCCAACAGCGGCACCCCCAAGGGAAGCGCCCCGCCCGGAGCCACGAACGTACATCTATCCAGCAGTTTCATCAACTACTCGACGAACTCGAATCACAGCGTCACGATTTCAATTCCGAATCTTTACCTGAACGGCTATCTGGGAAGTCCCTACAGCATAACCGTGGACAGGTTGGCAATCCAGAATCTCGCGGGTACTGTAGCCTATTCCGACACTGCGGACATGCCGCACCCGTTCCCCGGGCCGAACCTGCCCATGTACATATGGGGAAAGTCAGCAGGGCCAGTGCTGATCACAGCCCCGTACAATGGAACCAGGTCAGCAGGGCCGCTCACAGATTATTCCAGCGCGGGAGAGATTTACACGGTTATCGATTGGTGGCTGACCGAGGTGCCGGTCAGCATCCAGGAGGGGATGTACATGGGCACCATCACTATTACACTGGGATATTGAGGAGAAATGAGAAAAGAAACGCGAGAAAAAACAGGAAAGCGCCCGGCAATCGGGCATGGAATAGCCCGGGCTTTGGATGGAATGAATCTGAGAAAGGTCAATTCGTTTTTCCTGGTATTCATGATGATTATTTCCGGATTCATGCTTGCCAATAACTCAATGAATGCCGGTGCTGATGAGAACCTCACCGCAGTCCCGCTTCCTCCATCATGGAACGCGGATTTCACGCCGGAGGATTCAGCCTGGAATTCAGATGGCACAAATTGCATTGTAGTGGGAAATGATTCGACAGGCCAGACAGGGGCCTGGAGTTACAGTTCGGACACTTGGAACTCGCTGACGCCCAATGCGGCAATGTCCACAACCTATTATGTTGGCACCGGCGCAGGGAATTACAGCACGACAATCCAGCCGGCCGTGGATGCGGCATTGCCCGGTGACACAGTTTTTGTATGGCCCGGAACATATGGTGAGAGCGTTTCTGTCCGCAAGGCGATTGACATCGTCGGCTACGACAGAAGTTCGACATTCATAGATGCGGGCGGCGTTTCAGGGCACGGGTTCTATATCACATCCGACTGGGTGAATATTTCGGGTTTCACAGTCAAGAATGCGGCCAACCCGTACAACGGCATATATCTGGCCAACAGCGACCACTGCTCAATAACCCTGTGCAGCCTTGACTCCAATTATTTCGGGGTTATGCTGGAGACGTCCGATTGGAACAATATCAGTTACAATATATTCTCGAACCATGCTTGGGGAATGCATATCTACTTGGGCCAGGGGAACACGGTATTCGGCAACACTGTTATAGGGTCGACCAACACCGGAATGCTGCTGCAATCCGCCGATAACAATGTTCTGAGGGGCAATTCTCTTTCATCGAATTACAATGCAATATTTTTCGAAGAAGGCTCTGACGGCAATCTTGTGCAGGAGAATGTTGTCTCGGGAAACACGAACGATGGAATCAGCATCTCGGAGTCCAGCGGGAACACGCTGAAAGGCAATAACGTTTACAGCAATGGCTACTAGATCGGAAGAGCACACGTCTGAACTCCAGTCACGAAT
>CALKWP010000079.1 GCA_938004075.1 uncultured Methanomassiliicoccales archaeon | reverse complement strand
GAGATGGTGATTCGTGACTGGAGTTCAGACGTGTGCTCTTCCGATCTCCATGCCCCCGGTGAGCATGAGCAGAATCAGCATAATGTGCACGAATGGAGGCCATAATCCAAGTTCGTTCTCGATGGTGAATCCTGTGTTGGTGGCTGCGGATATCGCGTGAAACGCTCCGTTCCTGAGCATCTCGGAAACCCCCATCGTTCGGGTCAGCGCCAGGCCAAGTATGATGAGCGATGTCATGAAGGTCACCCATAACAGATAGAATTGGAGTTCGGGGTCATCCACCGCCTCCTTGAAGCGGCCGGTTATGAATCTGTAATTAAGGACAAAATTAATCCCGCTGATGAGCATGAACGCCATCGCGACCAATTCCACGGCAGGGCTGGCATAGAACGCGATGCTGTCGCCGTGAAGCGCGAATCCTCCTGTCGCCATTGTGGCAAACGCGGTGCAGATTGCATGGAAAAGTGACAGCCCCGAGCCCATGAAAAGGAGGATACATAGTATTGTTAGAAATATGTATACGCCCCAGAGCAGTCTCGCGGTCTCATACAGTTTGGGTTTCAGCCTTGTGATGGATGCGCCGCCCACCTCTGCCTTGTAAAGGTAGGAGCCGCCGTTCATGAGCTTTGCCAGTATGACAATTCCCAGAACGATTATGCCCAGCCCACCGAACCAGTTGGTGAGCGCTCGCCAGAACATTATGCTGTGCGGATATGCACTGAGATAATCCCCGATGCCCGGGTCAATGACACTGGCTCCGGTCGTGGTGAATCCCGACATGGACTCGAAGTATGCGTCAATCGGGTTGGGTATGGTCCCGCTGGTCATGTACGGAAGCGCGCCTGAGAGAGTGATCAGGAGCCATCCCAATCCAACTACGACATATGCCTCCCTCTCCTTCAATTCCTCGAAGCTGTTCCGGGAGTTGAACCACATTATGCAGCCGGCCAGAGCCGAGATCATCATGGGAAGCACGTAGGCCTTGTACACAAACAAAGGGCCCTCGTCATAAATCGCGCTGACGATCATCGGCAATACAAAGGTTGCGCTGAAAAGCATCAGTAGATAACCCAAGGTCGAGATAATTTTCCTGACTTTCATTTGAAGCCTCATCTCCTCTTGTGGGTGCCCGAGTGGTAGGAGAAAATCTTTTCCACCTTCCTCAACGAATCCGGGGCGATCATCACGATTATCCTGTCCCCCGGCATTATCCTCTCAAATCTGCTGGGCACCATCGCCTTTCCATCCCTTATGATTGAGCCGATCATGCTTCCCTTTGGCAATTTCAGATGGCCATATTCCTTTCCGGCCATCCAGAGCGTTTCCTTGACCAGGACCTCCATCATGGTTATTCCGGAGCCCTGGAGAGTGGTCATTGTGGATGAAACATGTTTTCCGCATATCTGGTTGACGATATAGTCCACTGTCATCAGTCTGGGGCTGATTGCCACGTCGATTCCCACCTCATCGAAGAGCTGCCTCAACTCGGTATCATCAACCGTAGCCAGGGTTCTTCTTATACCCCGCTTCTTGGCAAGAAGACAGGCAAGCATGTTGTACTCGCTGTTTTCAGTTGTGGCCACCAGCACGTCAGAGTTGTCGAGGCCTTCATCCTTGAAAAGGTTGATGTCAGTAGCATCACCCTGTATAACCACTGTTTTCTCGAGTTTCTCGCTTGCAGCCACGCACCGTTCGTGTTTAGTGTCCATGAGAACAACGGCCCGGTCCTTTTCTATCATCTTTGCCGCAAGAATACCTGTCCTGGTCGCCCCCACAATCACAACTTTCTCGATGCCCTCTTCAAGTGTCCCGCCAACGGTGTTGCCATGGCCCGGCGCCACCCCAAAAGCGGTCTCCACTTCCGATATCTGGCTCTTTGTTTCAAGCACAATCGCAACCCTGTCGCCGATCCTCAGAGGCCCGACGCTGTTGGGTTCCAGTATTCGACCGCCCCTTGAGACCATGCAGACTATTGCGCCAGGTGGCAGGATGAAGCTTCCCAGCATCCTGTTGACTGATGGATTTCCCTCGCTGATGCGTATCTCGACGATGAGGCTCTGTCCACCTGCCAGGTCCTCGGATGCCACCAATCCCGGGAGCAGAATTATGCGGGAGATGAAGTTGGCAGTGACGACATCCGGTGATACTGTAATGTCCATGTTCGGAATCTCCCTGACTGCCGGGTTCATGGTGCTGCTGATGTAATCCGGATTTCGAAGCCTGGCAATTGTCTTGCAACCTTTGGATTTCGCAATCATGCAAGCAATTATATTTATCTCGTCAGAACCCGTGACCGCCACAAGCATGTTCGCGGAATTTAATCCCGCTTCGGCAAGATCTTTCGGGCAGGCGGCATTTCCTTTCACCACAAGGGCATCCAGCGCTTCCATTTCCTCAATGCATTTCGAATCTGATTCGATGATTGCTACGCTGTGCCCGTCGTTGAGAAGTGCTTTTGTTACCTGGGTTCCGACCTGGCCCCCGCCCGCAACCACTATATACATGCCTCATGAGATGGTTCGGAATGACTTATATTTATCCTTCAATTTTTGGACAGAATTGTATTTAACCAACACTCGGATGCCCGTTCATGAAGGTTCGCATCCAAAAAATCATCGCGGACTCCGGGCAGTGTTCAAGGAGGAAGGCTGAGGCCCTGATATCCGAGGGTCGTGTTACGGTCAACAGCAAAATTGCTCAATTGGGTGACAGCGCTGATCCAGTGAATGATTCTGTTGAGCTAGATGGTGTCCCGCTCAAGCGAGCGGAGAAGGTCTATTTCGCTCTCAACAAGCCCCCTGGTTATGAGTGCACGCTCAGGAGCACAACCGGAAAGCCGCTAGCAGATCGGAAGAGCACACGTCTGAACTCCAGTCACGAATCACCATCTC
>CALKWP010000078.1 GCA_938004075.1 uncultured Methanomassiliicoccales archaeon | reverse complement strand
CTGAGTGGATATTTAATTAACCTAGATCGTCCTTCCAAATCAAAAGAGATACGATTTGAATCCTTTGCTCGACAAGCCGAGGCAGGAAATGTGCGTTTTGTTCGAAGCGATAAAACATGGAGTTACCTAGACGAACTATTACTATTTCCCAATTCAACATACAAAGACCAGGTAGATGCTACATCAGGTGCTTTCAAAATACTGAATCAATCGGGGTGGACACGGACACCCGGTGGGTAGCCATATGTTGTATAATACTTGAAGATGATGATGTTGATGATTCTGTTAATTAACAAAGAGAGGCATACCAATGGCGCGTCTGTCAAAAGCTAAAATACTGGCATTAGATAAAGCCTCTGAGCTTCTGGAAAGGCAAGCAAGGCCTGAAAGTCATCAGCCACGTTTTGACCCTAGAATTACACCATCACAGTTCTTCTTTCAGATTTATAACTGGACAAAAGAACTGATTTATGATGAACCGAAATATAAGGCCGACAGCAGAAAACGAGATGAATGGCTACGCAAAGTTGTGATGAAAGAACCCTACTTAAACGGGGTGCTTCATTCAGTTATTAGTGTGGACAAAAATAGAGGTTGGACGATTACTGGAGGTAAAACACAGGTAAAGAAATACACCAGCCTATTGCACAATTTTCAAGCAGCCCCGGATATCTACGGATGGCGTTCTGGAATGAGTGTGACATCACAGAGCTATTATGGAGCAGATATTGGAGCAATTGTTGAAGTTGGACGAACAACGAAGAACGGTGGATTAGCGGGACTATTTACGGTGGACTCAACGAAATGTTCGTTAACCGGGGATATGGACACACCCTTGAAATACACTGTTAGTCGACAGGGCGACCAATACTGGGAAGCTGATGATTACTTTAGAGTTGTATCCATGCCTTCAACAGATGAAGTAATGAACGGGCTTGGGTTCTGTGCCATCAGTCGTTGTATTGACCTTGCAAAATTGTTAGTTGGTATCTTTGAGCATGACCGGGAGAAGCTCGCCACTAAAGCCCCAAAGGGATTACTGTTACTGAAAGGCATTTCACAAAATCAGTGGTTACAGAGTTTGGAAGAGAATGAATCTGAATTGGTCAATCTGGAACGAGAATATTACACAGGTGTTCAGGTTATTGCCAATGATGGAATTACCGATATTGACGCTCGTCTTGTGCCATTGAGTAACCTGCCAGAGAACTTCGAACATAAGAGTTTCACTGACATGATTATCTACGGATACGCTCTGGCTTTCGGCTATGACCCAAGAGAATTCTGGCCCATCTCCGGTGGAATGGTAGGATACGGCGCAGAAACAACCGTACAGCACAAGAAAGCCACGGGTAAAGGGGGAATGGATTTCATTCTCAGTTTTCAAGAGAAACTACAGGAAGAACTTCCAGAAACAATTGAATTCGAATTTGAGCAACGTGACACTGATGCAGAAATAACAGAGGTGGGATTACAGGGAAGTAAGCTGAGCGTCATCCAGCAAATGTTTGCAACGGCCAATGCCGCAGGAGAAACGCTTATCACGCAACTTGAAGCAAGACAGCTTCTGGCAGAAGCGCAACTTATTCCGGAAGATTGGACGTTACAGGATGAAAAAGTAGAACTCAAAGATACAGAAGATGCCGGAGAAATGATTGAAAAGTCCAGAGTACAACGAGCTATTGAACGCTTCCCCGATGAAGATATCATCTCCTATTCATGGCCTTCTGGAAAGACTCGGATGATTAAGCGGGCTAATGAACCCATTCGCCGCAAGAAAAGCAAAGTACTGTACAAAAAGGGCAATGTGATTATCACTGACGCTGATGTGTCAGCGGCGCTCAAGAAAGGCCGCAATCGTCTTGGAAAGAAAGCAGACAAGTACATTCTAGGAGGTTAACATGCGTAACGTATCTGACACTATCAGATTACAGGAAATTGACTCAACCCTCATCGAACTCCTCACTGCGGCTATTCATGCTGGAGACATCACAATTAGTTATACGGGCAACTTCTACGAAGAGGATGTTATTTAATGCCCAATGACCCGAAGAAAGCTCTTTCAGAAGAAAGCAAACGTTTATCAATGCTTGCTCTACGGGCATTGAAAGACTTGTTGGCCGATGGGCAGATTACACCATCTGAATTTCTAACGAGTTTTCTTCAAGAACTGAAAGAGGAGTACATTCGACAATACATTCTCGGTATTGGCGGCGTTGATAACATGCAACCTTCTGATTGGGGTTCAATAGGCGGCAATCTCGGCTCACAGTATCGATACGCCAGAGATTTCGGTGGTCTTATCGAAGATGGTGAATTATCCGATGCTCAAATAGAAGCACGTCTGGATTTGTATGGTGAATCATCTGATGAAATCTTTGAACTGGCTAACTATCGGAGACACGAACTAGATGGTTACACACATGAACGATGGATACTGGATGACGATAAGGAGAATTGCGCTGACTGTCTCGCATTAGCTGATTTAGGGTGGGTTGAACTCGGAACACTACCAACGCCGTGCGATGGGTCAACTGCATGCATGAATAACTGTGGTTGCTACAAGGAGTACGGGGTGTACGATTATGAGAGGTCGATTAACCGAGAAGGAAACAGTAACAGCGGAAATTATGGACATGGTGGGCGACCGGGAGAAGTTGGGGGAAGCGCTCCAACATCAGGAGTCTCACTATCAAGAGACATTTTAGCCGGAACTTCGGACGATACATATAGGCTTATAGATTCAGTCTCAGCAAACCTAAGCAGAAAATGGGATATTGAAGAATCTGCACTTGATGCACTGCTGAAAGAAGAAAATCCACAATACGACACAAGTACACCATTTGAAGAGAAGAAAGAAGCCTATATCAATATTCTTCTTAGAAACTGGGCGGGAAGTAGCGGCGATGAGCCCTCTAAAGTAGCGATTCAAGGAGCGGCCAACTATGCCGGAATAAACATACCAGAAGGACTAGTTAGCTCCGAAGTACAGGAATGGATGGCTGCTAACCCCGGTACAGAAGAGGGCTTACAAAATCTTGGACGATTAATCTACGAAGAAACGCAATCTCGATTGGAAGATAACGGGATACAAACAGTACATTTATATCGCGCCGAAAGTCCTGAAGCAAATCGAGACAGAGCCTTTTCATCATGGTCTGGAACTTACGGTGGATTTATAACTACAAGTGTAGATTATGAACGAATAGAAGCTGATATTCCAGCACGTTACTTGTTCTCGCTCCCAGCTACAGGTTTTGGAACACTAGCTGAAAGTGAAGTGGTTGTGCTGGGGAATTACGAAGAATACATTGCAGAAGAAACCGGAGAAGAAATAACCAAATGATACAAACAACTATCCTCCAGGTAAAAGTAGATGAAACGGGCAAGACAGTTCGAGTTACCGAGGACGGTCTGGTCAAGATTGACGGTATTACGGCATTCAGAATTGTAGAGCGGAATGGCATCTTTTACATGCAGTTCTGCGACCATGACAGAATGCGGTCAAGTTGTAGAGGAACACGATATGTTGAAGTTCCAATCGAGGTACTCACACAAACGGTCACAGGCTCTACAGTTGACAAATAAGAACATACTTGCTACAATCAATATGACAAAAGCCGCACAGAAAGACGAAGAGCTTGTGACTAAGCCTTCGTCTTTATTTTTAGGAGAACAGCTATGAATATAAAAGAAGCAATAGAAGCAATTCTCGGCTTTTTCGTGGAACGGGGCGGACCCGGCTCTGGTAACTTCGGACATGAAGGTCGTCCGGGGGAGATTGGTGGAAGTTCCGGTGGCGGTGGAAATGGAGGGGGAAAAGGCGAAAATTCTGCTGACACAGCCCGATTTGGTTCAGAGCTGAATAAATTAGAAACCGCAGTATCAAAAGGTTCAAATGGATGGCAGAACGCTCGTCATGGTGGTATCGGATGCAAGGATTACAAAGTAACCGGAAAAGGTGCTCAACATGACCCAAAAGATATGCGTGTCAGTGTTGAGGTCAATAAAGATTCTGCTCATAATGGCTTTACTGCTACAGCATTTATTGAGTCTGGAACAGGGGGTTATCTTCATACAAGCCGTGCTGAGCCTTACTCTGATCCCATAAAAAGCCCCGGTACTTTTAATACTCCTGAGGAAGCCATTTCTTCCTTATACGAAGAAATAGACGCTAAGCTAGCCGATATGGGATTCAACCAATTTATCGGACCTCGCAGATCCATACAAGAGCGTTCTGTCTCCGTCACCGATGAACTGATGCAATATGTTGGAGAACAGCTTACTCTCAACTATCCATC
>CALKWP010000077.1 GCA_938004075.1 uncultured Methanomassiliicoccales archaeon | reverse complement strand
AGATGGTGATTCGTGACTGGAGTTCAGACGTGTGCTCTTCCGATCTACTGATGATAAATCTTAAATACCGCGCCTCTGCTGGGGCTTTTAATGGAAATCGCAGCCATAATAACGGTCGTTGTCGCAATATTCGCAATAGTCAACCCAGTAGGCAACATCTCCTTCTTCGTGACGCTTACCCAGGGCTATTCCAGGCGGGAGAGGAATGCGGTCATCAGGAAGACGACGCTCGTCGCGGGCGGCATACTGGCGGTGTTCGCCCTCCTCGGAAATTACATCTTCAAGCTGTTCAGCATCACGATTCCTGCATTTAGGATCGCGGGCGGCATCCTCCTCCTCACAATCGCGTTTTCCATGCTCCAGGGCAGCCACCCGAAGTCAAAGGTCACCGACCGGGACAAGGAAGAGGCATTGCAGAGGGAAGCGGTTGGAATCGTGCCCCTGGGCATACCGATGTTCGCCGGCCCCGGCTCAATAACCACTGTTATGATTTACATATCCGATGCAACAATTGGTCCAGTGACAAATTGGACATTGATTTTCGCTGTCTACCTGGGAATACTTGTAACGATGATAATCAGCTACATCCTGCTCTATTACGGGGAGACGCTTTTCCAGAAGATCGGGAGGATGGGCGCCCTGGCATTCTCCAGGATAATGGGTCTCATACTCGCGGCGATGGCAGTTCAATTCATAATCGAGGGATTGAAGAGCGGGTTATTGACATAATCGCCGAAGCATTCTCCAGTTAATAAATTTATATTCAAAAATGAATCAGTGCAGGCTGTAGCCGTTCTCGTGCGGAACTGAGAATGACCTGCCGTTGACTATCTCCATCTTTCTGGATATCTGGGTATGATCGAGGCAGTCGAAGCAGTAACCGAACCTCTGGTCATCTGGCAGTACAACTAGCTGCCGGCCGCATTTCCTGCAGTGGCCAAACATGTCGGACGGGTTCTCGAACTCCCGGATATCGGTCCTTATCGAAAGATAATTCTTCCTCAAATCCATCCCCCTAACGGAGTAAACGGCACGTAACATTATTCTCTATAAAAACTCTCTGGATAAAGCTATAAATATCCCCAAACATTTCCCATCGGTTAAGAGAGAAGGAGTTAGGGACACAGCAACATTGTCCGAATCGCATTTGACAGAATCATGATAAACTCTTCCCCACTTGGGCGGGGCGCGTTCTCTCTCCAACATTGGGCGGTATAACATCCCCAAAAGGGGGTGTATTTCGCACCAAACGCGCTCTGCCCATATTTTTTACCCTTCTATTGGCAGTTTCTAGTTGGGCATGAGAATGTATTAAATTCAAGCCATCGGCGAACGTTTTAATATCCTTCATAATATCCCAGTCCGTGGTCAATATGTTCATTGCGGATATCAGGATAAAATTGAAAAAAGGCGTTGCCGACCCAGAGGGAAAGAACACCCTGAAAGCCATGGAGCTTCTCGGCTTCAGCCAGGTCTCCGAGGTCAAGACCTCCAAGTTCTTTTCTGTCAGATTGAACACCGATGACGAGTCAGATGCCCGCTCCCAGGTGGAGAGGATGTGCCAGAACCTTCTCGCCAACCCGGTCATAAATGAATATTCATATGAATTGCGCCCTGAAAAGGAGGCATGAGTTGTCGCAGGATGGGCTTTACCGGAAGATTGAAGCGCCCTTCCCGTTCAGCGAGATTCTTCTCTCGGAAGCAGATGACGACCAGCTGAGAACGATATCCGCGGAGAGCGGCACCGGTCTGAGCTTGGATGAGATGAAGGCCCTTGTCGATTACTTCGGAAAGCTGGGCCGGAACCCCACCGAGGTGGAGCTGCAATCTCTTGGCCAGGCATGGTCTGAGCACTGCTGCTACAAGAGCTCCAAGCAGATATTGAGGGAGTTCGTATTCGGCATAGATAACCCCCAGGTGATAGACCGCGGGGATGCCGGCGTGATGGAGTTCGATGAGAAGAACGCATACTCGCTTCGCATAGAATCTCACAACCATCCAAGCGCGGTCGAGCCTTACGGAGGCGCGGCAACCGGCATCGGCGGCATAGTCCGCGACGTGCTCTGCATGGGCTGCCAGCCAATCGCTCTAGTCGACCCGCTGTTCTTCGGCATGCTGGACACACCGCTGGACAGGCTTCCCAAGGGCACCAAGCACCCGCGATACCTGTTCGGGGGCGTTGTCTCCGGCATTCGCGATTACGGCAACCGCATTGGCGTCCCCACTCTCAGCGGCGGAATTTTCTTTGACGATTCGTACACCGGCAACTGCCTGGTGAATGTGGGATGCGTGGGCATTGCAGCGAAGTCCCATCTCTACAAGAACCGTGTCGGCGGGATAGGCGACAACCTGGTCCTGGTGGGCGGCCGCACTGGCCGAGATGGAATCCATGGCGTCACTTTCGCATCGGCGGTCCTCACGGGCGAATCCGAGACAGAGAGCCGCGGCGCGGTACAACTGGGCGACCCAATCACCAAGGAACCGGTCATTCACGGGGTGCTGGAGGTCGCAAGACGCGGCATAATCTCCGGGATGAAGGACCTGGGCGGCGGCGGATTGAGCTGCGTCTGCGGCGAGCTTGCATTTGCAGCCGGCTTCGGCGTCGAGGTCAAGCTTGACAACGTTCCACTCAAGGAGGATGGGCTTCTTCCGTGGGAGATATGGGTTTCCGAATCGCAGGAGCGCATGATGCTGGCAGTAACAGATGAGCATCTTGAGGAAGTGCTTCATGTATTCAAGTTCAATGATGTGGAAGCCAATGTCGTCGGCCGCGTGATTCCCGAGAAGATTGCCCGCGTGTTCTTCAAGGGCACCAAGGTTCTCGAACTTGATCTGCAATTCCTCACCGGCGGGCCTGAATACTGCCGCCCCAGGGCATTCGTGAAGCCGGAGCAGAAGGTGGTCGAGAAAGTGCCGCCAGTGCCCAATGAATTCACCAAGACACTGATTGAGCTTCTATCGTCCCAGAACATATGCTCCAGGGACTGGGTGATTCGCCAGTACGACCATGAGGTTAGGGGCAGCACCATACTGAGGCCGCTTCACGGCACCATAGGGCATGCATGTCACGGCGATGCTTCCGTCCTGAAGCCGGTCGAGGATTCCTGGCAGGGGCTTGCAATAACGACTGCCGTGAATCCGTGGGTGACAGCCATAGACCCGTACCGCGGCGGAAAGGCCGTTCTGGACGAGATGTGCCGCAACCTTGTGGCCGTTGGGGCAAGGCCGCATGCCTTCAGCAACTGCCTGAATTTCGGCAATCCGGAGATCCCGGAGCGCCTGGGAGAATTCCATGAGGCGGTTCGCGGGATGGGAGAGGCCGCGGCATTCCTGGGCATACCCACCCCGAGCGGCAATGTCAGCTTCTACAACGAGAACGAGGCCGGTTCTGTTCTGCCCACTGCAGTGGTACTGGGCACCGGATTGATTCCCGACGCAAGGAAGGCCATCACGTCCGACCTGAAGGCTCCAGGAAATTCCATCTATCTGGTGGGGAGTACCGGCCCCGAGATGGGCGGTTCCGCATACTACCGGATGCTGGGCGGCGAGAGCCCCGCAGTCCCCGATTGCGACCTGCCAATATTGAGGCAATCCATCGACGCCCTTCTGGCGGCAATGTCCGAAGGCCTGGTCAGCGCATGCCACGATATTTCTGACGGTGGATTGGCCGTGGCTATTGCCGAGATGTGCATAGGCGGCCAGCTGGGAGCCGAACTGGACCTGGATTACATGGGCGAGCTCCCGGAGTATGTGAAACTATTCTCGGAATCATGCACAAGGTGGCTGGTGGAGGTCAAACCGGAAAATACAGCCATGTTCGAGAAGGCCCTGAAGCACATGTCAGTGAAGTTAGGTGAGGTCACGGACCAGTGCCTTTTCATCACATCGGGCGAGGAGATACTCATTGACGCCAAGTTAAGCGACCTGGAGAATGCCTGGCACAATACAATATGGGATATGATGGGGGGAGCCGAATGAAAGTCGAGGACATCAAGATCTGCGTCCTGAGGATAGAGGGCACAAACTGCGAGGACGAATCCTTCAGGGCATTCAAGCGCCTTGGCGCAAATCCCGAGCAGGTGCATCTGAAACAGCTGACTGGCCAGGATGTCTGGGATTCAGAAAAGCGCGACCTGATGGATTATCACATCCTCATGATTCCAGGCGGATTCTCTTCCGGCGATTATGTCCGCGCCGGCGCAATATGGGCGGCAAGGATGAAAAGCAAGCTCGCGGGTCCGCTCACCGATTTCGTGAAGGACGGCCGCGCGGTGCTGGGCGTCTGCAACGGCTTCCAGGTCCTTGTGGAACTCGGAATACTCCCCGGTATTGACAATGTCATGCGCCCTGTTCCCGATGCTGTTCTAGCCACGACTGCGTCATTCAGATTCGAGTGAAGTACAACTTTACTCAAACATGACAATATATTTAATTGAATATTAACCAATCAAATCAAACCGGAATATGGTCTGCTGATACCATCCGCTCACGCCGAGGGCAAGCTTCTGTTCCCTCCAGAAAAGGCAGAGGCGATATACAGGACTCTAGAGGAGAACGACCAGATCGTCTTCAAGTATGTTGACCCGCAGGGCAAGTACGCCGGCTATCCATGGAACCCGAACGGGTCCCCTCACAACATCGCAGGCATCTGCAATCCATCCGGAAACGTGCTAGGGATGATGCCTCATCCGGAACGTGTGTTCCACAGATTCACGCATCCGGACTGGACCCGCGGCTTCGAGAGCGAGTTCGGTGACGGCCGCGCCATCTTCGAGAGCGTTCTGGAGCATATCGGCAAGAAATTCTGAATTTCTAGCGTAATCAGAAATTAATTTGCATATCCGCTGATAATGTATTCATCATTACGTTAGACCCACTGATACCTTTTTTTACATGAAGCGCATACAAGTTTCAGGTGACAGAATGAAGCTGTTGGTCAAGGGCAAGGTCAAGGAAGTTTACGAGCTGGATGCGGACACTCTGAGGTTCAGGTTCACTGACCAGATTTCCGTGTTCGATAAAATCATCCCGTCAATGATACCCCGTAAGGGCGAGAGCCTCTGCCGCACCTCTGCGTTCTGGTTCGACCTGGCCAGGCAGAACGGGATTGAATCGCATTACATCGGGATGCCCGCGCCCAACGAGATGGACGTGAAGCGCATAAAACAGCTGAAGAAGCTGGACATCCCCGATTCTAAAAGAAAGAATGTCATGCTGCCGCTGGAATTCATCTGCCGCCATTTCATCGCCGGCTCTATGTGGGACCGCCTCAAATCTGGAAAAGTCGACAAGAAGGATCTGGGCATCGATGGCGAGCCGGAATACGGCATGCGAATCCCGGAGCCTCTTTTCGAAGTGACCACAAAATTCGAGGAGTTCGACAGGGCCATAACATTCCAGGAGGCAATGGATTCCCTCGGCCTAAAGAAGGAAGAGCTGGAGGATGCCAGGGAAATGACCCTCAAGATGGATGCCCTGATATCCCGCGAGGTGGAGAAGCGCGGCCTTCTGCATGTTGATGGCAAGAAGGAATATGCGCTTGGCGCCGAAGGCCAAATTATGCTCATTGACACGTTCGGCACACTCGACGAGGACCGCTGGTGGGACGCGGAAGCCTACAAGCAGGGCCGCCATGTTGAGCTGAGCAAGGAGTTCGTTCGCCAGTATTACCGGGGAACCGGCTACCACGAAGCATTGATGGAATGCCGTGAAACAGCCCAGGTCGAACCGGACATCCCCGAGCTACCTGTTCAGATGATAGAGGACACCGCTGACCTTTATGCAAAGCTATTCGAGCGCATCACCGGCCAGAGGTTCTGATGCCATATCCGATACTTGACGACCACATGCACCTTCAGCCCGAGGGCCGCCATGTGGATTCCCTCAGGGAGTTCGAGAGAGCCGGCGGAACCCATGTTATTTTATCTCATCTTCCATATAAAGGTATCAATATAAAAACAGGCCAGGACTTCCGCAGGCAGTACGAAATAACCCTGGAACTTGCGGAAAAATGCCGCCGCGAGACATCGGTGAAGGTCTACACGATGCTTGGCCCGTATCCCGGGCACATGCCCTGGCTCTGGGATGAGTTAGGCGAGGAAAAGACTGTCGAGGCAATGATGGATGGCATGGAGATCGCCGCAAAACTGGTTCGCGAAGGAAAGGCTCTGGGCATCGGCGAGATAGGCAGGCCGCATTTTCCAGTCTCGGATGGGATATGGCAACGCTCCAATGAAGTCCTGAAGCATGGATTGAAGCTTGCCAAGGAGGTTGGCTGCGCTGTGCAACTTCACACCGAGAGCGCCGGACCAGAGGTCTGGAAGGAACTCGCGGGTTTTGCGGACGAAGTCGGCATTCCCAGGGAGAAGGTCGTGAAGCATTACTCCGGCCCTGCAATACTGGATGAAGAGAATTGCGGGCTTTTTCCATCCGTTCTTGCATCGAAATCCAATATCGCGGAGGCCGCCCGAAAAGGCTCAAGATTCATGATGGAGACCGACTTCCTGGATGACCTGAAACGCCCAGGCGCGGTCCTCGCCCCTGCGACAGTGCCAAAGCGCACCAGGGCAATGCTGGAATCCGGAATTTTCACCGATGAGACAGTTGCCAGGATTCACGGGGAATGGCCCCGGAAGATATACGGAATGGACATTGAATAGACTTCAAATACCATGGAACGAATCCCTGTCCGTGATATCATGGAAGGCATTCACGTTGTTCTGCATACCGAGATAAGCCTGGATGGAAGGGCCGACGGATTCGAAGTGAACATGGGGACTTATTATCAATTGGCAGAGACGTTTGAACCGGATTGCATGATATCTGGCAGCAACACTATTCTCAGGGCCGAGATGCCCGACCCGGTTCCCGAGTGGTGCTTCGAAGCGGCATCCCAGTACCCCAGCTGCAGCCGCATGATAATGGCCATAGTTGACAGCCAGGGCCGGGTTCGCAACTGGGCAGCAATCAAGAAGCAGCCGTTCTGGAAGACGCCGCTCGCCCTAGTTTCAGAGTACACCCCCAAGGAATACCTTGAGTACCTGGAGAGAGAAGGCATCGAATACATCCAGGCAGGAAAGGACAAGGTGGATATGGCTAAAGCTCTGGAGGAGATGCATCGCAGGTTCGGGGTGAGAAAGGTCAGGATAGACAGCGGCGGGATTCTATCCTCCATCATGATATGCAAGGGCTTGATTGACGAGATAAGCATACTGCTGAACCCTTGCATCTCGGGAAATCTCTCATCCAGCGATCTCATCGCAAAGACCATGCTCAGGCTGAAGGCGCCAATATCGCTGAAGCTCCAGCATGTGGAAAAGATTGATGACGGATGCGTCTGGCTGAAGTACTCTGTATTAAAATAAATAGATTTTAATATATCATGTCTATTTTATTCACCACTTCCCCCCGGCCCCGCCCCCGCCCGAGCGGCCCCCGCCGCCTATCTTGCCGCCGCTGAACAGCCAGGGGATGAACATGATTATCCTGCCTTTCGTGATTATCGCCAGGAAGACCATCACGGCGATGGCCAGGAACCATTGGTTGGTTGTGAGCGGGATGAACGAGATGGGGTATCTGGATTTGCCGGGCTCGCCTTCATACTCTTCCAGGATTATGCCGCCCATATTGTTGACCAGATCGTAGAGGCCAGTCCCGTAATCCCCGTACTCCATGGGCGGGAGAAGGTACTCTTCAACAAGGCTTCCAACACGGGAATCTGGAAGAACCCCCTCCAGGCCGTAGCCGACTTCCACGCGCCACAGCTTCTCGTCCGTGGCGACCACTATCAAAAGGCCGTTATCCTTCCCCTCCTGGCCCAGCTCGTTCTGCTGGAATGTCTTTGTTGCGTACAGGTTTATCTCATCGGGGTAGGTGGTATTGACAACAAGTATGGCAATCTGCGCCCCGACTTGCTCATACACGTACTCGCATAATGCGCCGATGTCAGTTACCTCGAATGAGTAGAGAGCGCTGCCCGTGAGGTCCGTGACGTAATACTCCAGAACCGGGTATGCCTCTTGCCCATTGGCCATTGGCGCGCTCAGAACCAGAACCGCAAACATTATGGCAATGGCTCGGCGGTGCATCACTCACCTACGGGGCGGGAGGAGCGTTCGGGCTGGTGTAGTAAGCCCGCTGCTCGAAGCCGTTGTTGTTCGCGACCCAGCTGGCAGGGAACCTCTTGATGTGGCTATTGTAGTCCTGCACGGCCTCATTGTAATACATCCTCTCGGTGGCGATGCGGTTCTCGGTTCCTGAAATTTCATACATGAGATTGTTGACGACCACGACTCCGGAAAGATCCGGGTAGTTCTCCACAGTGACGATTATCGTCGCGGCCATTGCATCCAGCTGATTGGACGCGTTGATGAAGATCGGAAGAGCGTCGTGTAGGGAAAGAGTGTAGATCTCGGTGGGCGC
>CALKWP010000076.1 GCA_938004075.1 uncultured Methanomassiliicoccales archaeon | reverse complement strand
GCCCACTATCCTTGGCAAGTCCGTGATGTTCCTCAGCAGACGCCCCACCATGACCCTCTCGTAGGAGAATGCCAGGAAGAAGTCCTTTCCCGCTTTCATCCCCGAGCCTTTCTCCAGAATGGGCTTCACCATGTGCTCGGTGGTTCCAGGCGCCACTGTGGATTCGATGACCACAAGAGATCCCTTCTTTATCAAGCTGGAAATTGTCTGGCTAACATCCTTCAGAGACTCGTATCTCGGCACATGGTCCTCATCTGTAGGGGTCTGCACATCGATGAGTATGGCATCCGCGTCTTTGACCACCGAATAATCATCCACGACTTTGAAAGTGCCTTTCTTGTGAACCCTCTGAAGCAATTCCTCAAGGCCGGGCTCATCCCCTCCAATGGGGTTCCTGCCTTCATTAAGCCAATCTATCTTCCATCCGGAACGTGCCGAGCGCCTCTGCACGCCCGTGACCTGGAAACCGTCTACATCCGCGAACAGGGCAGCCGCCGGTATCCCGACGTAGCCCATTCCAATCACAACTATTTTCATGGTTATCTGGCCGGGGAGAAGCTTTTTTGTATATAAGGTTTATATCTATAACTATTATGCATTAAAGCCGCTAATGCCAAGATGCGAGATGGTTGAAGAGGCGATTGCCCAATAAGCTTAAATATATCCATCTTTTAGGGCATTAAGCCGCCAGGAAGGTATGTCTACCAAACGGTTAGGGATAATAATTCCCTTCGCTGTCCCGGAGAAAATTCTGAGGGACGGTCCCCGTCACGGTAGGCCTGAGATATCAGTCTGGCAATGCGTCCGTCGAACACAAGAACGGCGGAAAAATGTGCAGCTCAGCGAAGCTACACACCCTCAGGGGGCTAAGATATGGCAACAGCAAGCAGACCGAAAAGAGGTTCGAGAGGTTACTCTCCGCGCGTGAGAGCGAAAAGCCAGGTACCCAAGTTCAGCTCGTGGCCTGAATGTCAGGACGGGCCGAGGCTTCAGGGCTTCGCCGGCTACAAAGCAGGAATGACCCATGCATTCATGATGGATTTCAGGCCCAGCAGCACAACCGCTGGCCAGGAAGTCCAGGTACCGGTGACGGTGCTTGAGACTCCGCCCATGAAAGTTGTGGCAGTCCGTTATTACGGCCGTGAGCACTACGGCATGAGATGCCTGGGCGAAGTTTGGGCAAAGAAGCTCGACAAGGACCTGGCAAGGAGAAAGCCACTTCCCAAGGAAAAGAGGGGCGCGGAAGTCACTGACCCAGACATCGAAGAGGTCCGTGTCCTCATGCACACAATGCCAAAGATGGTCACCGGCATACCGAAGAAGGTTCCGGAGCTCATGGAGATACGCATCGGCGGCGGCACCGTCCAGGAAAGGGCTGAGTACGCAAAATCCCTCCTGGGCAAGGACATCACAATCAATGATTTCATGAAACCCGGCCAGATGATAGATGTGGCTGCAATAACAGCCGGTTATGGTTTCCAGGGCCACACCAAGAGGTGGGGAGTGAAGCTGCTTTCCCACAAGAACAGCAAGCACAGGAGAATGATCGGTACCCTGGGTCCGAAATCCCCGAAATACGTCAGGCCCACAGTTCCTCAGGCCGGTCAGACCGGTTACCACCAGAGGACCGAGTACAACAAGCGTGTCTTGAAAGTCGGCGCTCCCGAGGATGAGATAACCCCAGCAGGCGGTTTCCTGCATTATGGAAAAGTAGTCAACAGTTATGTCATCGTTCACGGTTCGGTGCCGGGCCCGGTGAAGCGCCTAATCCGTTTCAGGGATGCGACGCGTTACACCGTCGGCGTCAAGGTCGACCAGCCGGAACTCACATACATTTCCAGAGAATCGAAGCAGGGAGCGTGATTTGAATGGCAGAAACAAAACCAGCGGATAAGGAAATCAAGAAAGCGCCAGTTAAGAAAGCGCCTGCCAAGGTCGAGAAGGTTCCCGCACCGAAGAAGACCGCTCCGAAAGAGGAAAAAGTTCCGAAGGCAGCACCCAAAGCCCCGGCCAAAAAGGCCAAGCAGCCGGCCGGAACCGTCAACATCTACTCACTTGATGGCAAAGTCCAAGGAACAGTGGATCTTCCCGAGGTTTTCAACACAGTTTTCAGGCCCGACATGATTCGGAAGGCAGTCAACAGATCGGAAGAGCGTCGTGTAGGGAAAGAGTGTAGATCTCGGTGGTC
>CALKWP010000075.1 GCA_938004075.1 uncultured Methanomassiliicoccales archaeon | reverse complement strand
TCGCTCGCGGTTGATTCTAAAATGGTTCGCTCGCGCCCGTGCGGAAACCTGTCTTTACGGCGCTGGCAGGTCGGTTTCCTCCGGCGAGGCATCACGGGTCGCTACCGTCTATCCCAAAGAAAGATCGTTCTCGCTCCAGGTGCCGACCTATGTTTCTAAAATGGCTGTGTGCCCTTTGTTATGTAAATGCAAACGTGCGCAGTATCCCCCACGGACGACGGAACCCACCCTTGCGCTCCTGCGCTGGCCCCCTTTCTGCGGAAAGCCCGCCTGCTCGGAGCGCCTGAGAAAAAAGCTAACGCTGTGGTTGGATTAGAGATTTAGTTGATTCGATGTTGGCTATACTTTATCATACCTCTAGCAGAAATTCCTTTGTGGAACTGCCACCATTATTATCTGTAACCCGTAAATTTACTAAATATTCACCAGGATAATTAAAAGTGTGCGATGATAGCATACCGATTGCCGTGACATTGTCACCAAAGTCCCATTCATATGAAATTATTTGTCCATCGAGATCATAGGAACCACTGGCATCGAAGTAATACTCGTTATTGTTTTGAGTAATGCCCGCAAGGTAATATTTGTCGATTGTGCATTCTTGATGGAATCCATTATCTGTGGAGAATATCGTCGAATACACAAGAGTACAGTCTCCAGAATCGAATGTAACCCAGACGGGATTTTCTCCGATATGGCTGGCATCGTAGACAAGGTGGATTTGATATTCTTTTTCAAGATATTTGTTGAGTGTCAGGGCGATAGTCTGTGCTTTTGGATCGCCTGGCTGCCTGGTGACTGATGCTTCCTGGATTAACACGCCATTCTCGTAGATGTAAAGCGTCGCTGTGTTGCCCTTTCTGCCAGCTATCAGGAGCGTTATATCAACAACCTGATAGATTTCAATCACTGCTATGAGTGGTCTATTCGGAATGGTGAATACCTTTTGTATGACCGTTTGGCGATTGTTTGGATACTGGATAGTTAGGAAGACAGGGTATTCTCCGGGTTCGATGAACGGGAATGGAATTGGGTCCAAATCCGTAGTTGTAACAACATCTCCATTTCCAAAGTCCCAAATAAAAAGGTCTGGGGCAATCAATGCCTCTCCAATTGTGTATGGCGAAATGAATAATTCCGTGCTGGTATTGTAGAGGTCTGAGAATATCTTGTCGAGGTCAATAGTTCCTTCTTGCAAAGACTCGCCATCGCAAATGAATGTACGATTCAGAGTAAATTCATGGTCGGCTATCCCAAATGTTAGGGTCAGGCAATTAATGCTTGGCTCACTGGCGTAATACCTGAACAGAAGCTTGCTGTTTTCTCCGATTATGTCCATTACATTCATTAATTGATAACTCGGCTCATTGCCCAAGGACAAGACACTAATGTAATCGGCATTAATCCTAGACGCATTGCCAGCTGTTTCGATGAAATAGATATCGAGCGTACTGCCAGCAGTTCCGTTAAAGCTTGCTGTTACCTCAATGTCCTGGAAAACGTCGATTCCAGTTATCTCCTGGAAAGATGGGTTATATATGTAGAATCCTTTGACATACATTACAATGTCCCTATATTGCGCTTGCGGTGGTACGAATGGGAATGTGAAATCAACGTAATCACCAAACGTCAGCGCCTGATAAATCTCGTTGTCAACATTCAAATCGGCAAGCACATTGCCGTTGATTGAATGAACGGCGGAAGTTAGCTCATATTCCTGATATGTGTATTGCCCCTCTTCCGATTGATCTATCATCACAAAATCTAGTTTATGGTGGGATTCCCAGGTGAGAAGGACTGAGAGAATATTCGCACCATCTGGCAAATATGGTGTTATATTGATGATATCCGTGCTCCATCGCTCCCTCGGAACTATCGCGCCAACTTTTTGCCATTCACCGTTCTCTTGTTGGATATGGATATCTATTGGGCCATACAATGGGCTGGGAATATTTTCAGGAGTAGGTGGCGGTGTAGAACATTTCAAATCTGCTCTCATCAATAATTTGACTGGCTTCGTATTGTCATATGTAAAATTCATCGTTATCGTATCGCCAGCATGTCCGTCGAAGAACAACTCATCATTTTCATCGACAAGGTCTGTGACGTTTGTGCCATCTTTTGCCATGCATTCAGATGGTGAAATCAGGTTTTCATAGGTAAATATTTCTCCATTCTGGGCTACACCTACGTTGAATTCCTCGTCGTGGTCAATAGTCATCATCTTGATTTGGTCCAGATACGATGTTTCATACAGCTCGCCTTCCAATATCTTGAACATGTACTGCTCGCCTTCTGGCACCGATGGCACTTGGGTTACATAATAATCAACGACACTTTCGGAAGGCATACCCAGGTTTTCAGAGTTTGTCAGTAAACTGTTGTCTGAAATATAATCTGTCCCGTTCCATGCCCAGAGGTACGGACACGATGGCGGCCAGACCTTATTGTGTACCAGAATATCATTTGCATAATAGTTATGATTGTCAGCCACCTCTATGTTGTATACTACCACGGGTTCTGCCAGCATAATATTTTCTACCGATGTCACAGGGATAAAACTGCCATCGATGCATAGTAAAAGGTCTCCCACCTGAATCAAATTTGCGGTCACAGGCCCATTGCTTGTGTACAGGTAATGATTGTGTGTAACTCCCATATCGTTTATTTGCAGGTAGTTTGAGATATTATGCTGTGACGCGGATGTTACCGTTTTGATTTCTTTGATTGCATAATCTTCGTTATAAGAGATTATTTCCATTCCTGCAGTAATTATCTCGATTGGCATAGCACCTTCAGGTGTCGAAATCATTGTTCCGGTGACAAAACATGTTGAAGCCGGTGGTGCAGCATATGTGGTTGCGCTAATCGAGGTAGAATCAATACCATAATTGACAGAATCCCTAGCTCTGATAAAGAATGAATATGTAGTGCTGGGGCTGAGGCTCGATACTGCCATGGAAGTCCCGCTGGTTGATGCATAATATACATTATTCTTATACACGAGATAGGTCAGCGGAGAGATGTCACTGGAACTTATCCATGATAGCGCAACTTCGTAGATTCCAGCAGTAGCAGGATACAATACTGGGGCCGGGCTTGGGTATTGGGTATCTATTTTAACACAATAATGACCGAGGTTATGTGTCCTCCCGTCCTGACATTGCGCCAAGACGTGCATATACCATATGCCATCAGCCGTGTTAGGCAATGTGATTGAATTGCTTGTCGTTGAATTGGAAGTGGCAGGATTAGGGATTGTGGTTGGATTGTGGTCGAATACATAATAATATCTATTTACCTCTGGTGCGAGAGCACCCATGTAAAAGCTGAACGAAGGATTGTTATCAGCATACCAAGTATTAGTCTGAGGATGAGAAATGGAACTAAGAATTGGGGTTATCAAAGTTATAATGTAATTGTCGAGCCCCATGTTTCCGTTGACATCCTTTGCCTGAATATACACCGTTTTTTGTCCATCATTAGGGGTTCCCTCAAATGATGGATCGGTAATGTCCCAGGATTGATATGTGTTCGACCATTCAATCCAATTTGTCCAATACCGATCGTAGCAATATCTGGCGGAGATTTGAATTCCCCAGCCTCTGCTGGCGGGATTCAAACTAACCAATCTGACTACAATGTCGTCATTATTTTCGCCCTTTACGATGTACCCGGTCATAGTGACTGGCCCGATAATGTCCGCTAAGATGTTACCACTCTGAAACACTGTAAACCTGTCCTCTATGCCAAGATCGATTTTGGAGAAACCGACACCGATTATATTTGTGTACTGGTCTCCACTAATTGTCCATATACTATCAATATTACTGGCATAGTACAAATTGTTGTTTCGCCACTCATACGAAGTTATCGAAAATGGACTCTGGATGTTACCGTTGGCAGAATAGAATAACAATCGAATTCTACTGTATTGTGTTGTTTTCGGGATTTCAAAAGAGTTCATTGGGGAGCCATCCAACACGCCCGTGTATTCATTAAACCATCTCCAAACAGAAATCCCGTCAAGATACTGGAACTTAAGACTATCCCCAGTTTTTAGATGGACATAGGCGAAATTGACCCGCCACACGGTTGCCTCTCCCGGAAGCTGTACCATGCCTGTTCCTCCCAGCAGTTCCTGACTATACGAAGCTCCAGCGCTGCAACCGCTAGGGTACGGGTTAATCGCGGGGCTTATGCTGGTTAGATGCCACCAATAATCACGTCCGTTCTGAATGTTTAGTGAACTATGAACGTGCCAAGAGTTGGATTCACTGTTGCTAATCCTCATTTGAGTTGGAGTTGGACCCGCTAAGGATTGAATCTGTAAATCATTAGTTTTGGTAGTTGTGAATACTACCTGGTTTAGAATTTCTACAGAAACATCCAATTCAGAGTACCGAATATCATCAAAGGTTTGATAATGGTTACCATTCACATCACTTACTTCGCAATACACCTTCTTGTCTCCAACACCATCGGACAGAGACCATTGTTTCGTCGGATTATAGGTTTCCGGGGTACTCCATATTGAGGTATAATACCCATAATAATCAATTTTGAAGCCGTACCCACTCCAACTATTAATGTTGTTTATCACCATTTGAATTTGCACATATTCGACATTTCCATCTGTAGCTGGATTACTCTCCCACAAGACACCAAACGGGTATGCACCACTGAAATCCTTCAAGATGTTACCGTTTGATTTTTTTATGTAAATATGGTCAATAGTTCTGATGTCAATCTTTTCAAAATGGATTTTCATTTTGGTGGCACCAGTATAAGATAATGAGACGGTTTTTGTATCCCCGGGATATACAGGATGTGTCGATTGGATGGTGGTGAGTTGTGTGTACCATTTGGGAATACATGTATTTTCATTCGCGAAACTCATTTGAGTGAGGGCTGGCCTAATGGTTCCGCTTTTTCCTATTGATAACAGAACCGATTTATCCATGACTTCAGGTACATTCGAGGCCACTTGAATAAATGGAAGTCCAGTTATCGCAAGCACATCAACCTTCCCGGTGCCCCATAGATTAGGCTCTGGCACATCACCGGTAAACCCGTCCTTCCTTGCCGTATCTTGCACCCGTATTTTAACTTGATTGGGGGTCAGAACGGGTTCGAGTTGGAGCATCAGGGCGACTGCCCCGGCGACGTGAGGGGCGGCCATGCTGGTTCCAGATTTATCGCAATAATTATTACTGGAATCAACATCTCTCGAATTTGGGGCAGTAATAATACTGCCTGGAGCACTTATATCTGGTTTTTCCATTCCATCTCGTGTTGGCCCCCTGCTACTGGTAATTGAAAATTCCCCGTCTGTCTGTGAATTTTTATTGTATGAACCAACGGTTATTGCAGAATTCGACGTGGCCGGAGTGGCAATTGTGCATTCGAAACTTGGATTCATATATATTCCCCTTCCACTCTTACTGTCAGCTGGAATCTCCCAAGAGTCAAAATGACCGTTTTCTATTTGTGTACCTATAAATTCTATTGTCCACAGCTTTGTCGCTTCTACTTCCCCATGAATATACATTATAATGTTGTTTCCTAAACCAGATGTTACGGTATTAACTGTGGAAATTATTTCAAACTCAATATTCTCATATTCACCCTGTACTGGGTTTGTGCCAGCAGATGGGGGTGCAGAACAATAATATGAAATAGGAGGATTTGGCGTTGTCAACCTGATATCGATTCGGTCACAGTTATCGTACCAGATATTATGACATACATTGACTGGATAGGGAATAAGTCCGGGTGTTCTGCTCAGATAAAACTCATTAATTACCGACCCGTTACTCACATCTCCGCTTATGTGTCGAGACGACTGGCCTTCATTCCCGGCAGCCACGACAACTGTAGTTCCTTCGCTAGATATAAAATCTATTTGCTTCTCCAAGAGCGATGTGCCATCATGCGCACCCCAGTGAGTGCCTAAGCTTATGCTGATGACGCAGGGTTGTGAATTAGTTTTTGCGAAGTTGTGGATATATGACATTGCATCAGAAACATACGACTGGAACGCGGTATCTAAACCCTGGCCCTCTTCTTTGTATTTCACAAACACGATACCCGCCTCCGGCGCCACACCCTTGTACCGTGCATCGCCCCTGCCGTTCCCGGTGGCGATTCCAGCGACATGGGTGCCGTGGCCGTTGGTGTCGCGCTGGGCGACGTAATCGTGCATGTTTTGAATTGGTTGGCTTAATGCGTAATTTATGTCTAAGGAGTCATATTCAAGACCGTCTTCTTCAGTATATCCATCTGGGATTGAGCCCAAATCAGTCGATTTAACATTCGTTGGGTCTTGGTCCCAGAGTTTCAGGATCCTCGTTGTGTCGTCGGCATTTCTGAAATCCGGGTGTGTAAAATCTATCCCCGTATCAACTATCCCGATGATTACCCCCTCCCCAGTAACTGACCTGACTGTTCCGCCTGATGGCGTGTACAATACTTTCTGTACTTCGTCCGCCAGTATCTCCGGTCTGCTAACGTCCATCTGTAGTTGCATGGGCTTGTCGCCTTCGATGTAGATGATTTCAGGCATGTTCGCCACGGTGTTAATGGAATTTCTTGGTATTTTTGCGGTCATGATATTGCCGATGTCAGAACGCACCACCACGCCATTGGCCTCCAATCGTGCCCTGGCATTTGAATCACCATTGGTTTCCAGAAATACTGATACCATCTCAACGCCTGATGACATCATCGAGTTCAGCCCAGTAGGATCCTCGCCCCCAAGCATCATGTGCAGGTATGGGTCTATCTTCGGATTGAGCGCGTTCTGTTCGACTGGCGCACTGGCCGAGGTTGTTGTCGGTAGAACCAAAAGAAGCATCGCAATCACTATCAGGCTCACAATCACGGTTTTTACTTTTCTCTCTCTCATTCTTTCACTCTCCCTTGGATTATTTCTTCAGCAGAACGATTGTCTGAATTTTGGCTCTCCGAATGTTCTAGCTTAGGTTTTCTGACTTTTTGCCAGATTAATATTGATGTAATAATTATAATTATTATGCCTGCTCCAATGAAGAAGAGGAAATCAGATGATAGTGGCGATATCGATACTGGAACGACATTGCTCCACTTACTTTCGCCACCAGCATTGCCTGCCTTTACCCGGTAATAATGTGTTCCAGTCTCGTTGACGAGGTAAGAATTTCCGGTTCCGTTGTAGACCACTGAAGCCCCGATGAATTCGGGATTGTCGGCAATCTCCAACACATAATAATCCGTGTTCTGGACCTGTGTCCAGATCAGAGTGGTGTTGCTGTCTGTCTCGTTGAGCGAAAGGGCCGGGATAGTAGGTGGATGCAAAACAGTAATTATCAATGATGGGCTCCAGGAGCTATTCCCGCCAAGATTCACCGCCCTAATTCGATAATAGTAGGTGCCATCAGTCTTGTTTGATATGCTAGTTAAAATCGCTGGACCTTTATAAACAAGTTTCGGAGACGAAAAATCAGAGGTGTTGCTTTCCTGAAGCTCGTAATAATCCGCGGTTGAAATAGCTGACCAGGAGAAAGAGAAATTCCCTGTGTTATTCATGCCTGAGGCCTGATTGAATGCCGGAGAACCAGGTGGGTGGATTACCAGAACTGTAGTGATATTCCAGGAACTGTTTCCAGCAGCATTCATCGACCTGATCCGATAATGAAACAAACCATCCGGACGGTCAAACACCATGAAAGTGATGTTTAGCCCAGAATAGAGCTGGATGGGAGTGGTGAAATATACATCCTGGCTCTCCTCCAATTCATAACGATATGCGTTCGTGATGTTGGACCAGGAAAGTGTGTAATTCCCATCTGCGTCAAGTAAATTGATGGGGTTGAACAAGGGTTCCGCGGGGGGATTAATTACCTGGATGTGCTCTACATTACTCCACGGGCTGTTACTGGTGGCGTTAGAAGCCCTCACACGGTAATAATACATACCGTCTCCCTTGTCAGAAACACCGGAAAACGTCGAATTTCCTTCGTACACAATCCAGGAAGTTGAGAAGGTAGGGTCTGTACTCTCCTGAAGTGTATAATAGGTCGCGTTTGCGGTCGGTTGCCAAGTTATGACATATTCCCCATCATAATCATATCCGGGCAATGAATTCAATACCGGGGGGTGTATATCCGTCAATTTGCATATCGCAAGACCTGAATGGGTAGCCACGAACAACGTGTTATATTCAGTGTTCCATGTCATCGAGCCAATCGAGGCCCTCGGTAAGCCATTTTCCTCGGTTATATTGCTTATATACATTAGATGTTCCGCGTCCAGCATGGAAATTGCATCCCCCATATCCACGAACACACGGTGGTTGATGGAATCAATAGCAATATCACCAAGAGATGTTTCCATCTGTAAATTTGTGAAAGTATCATTTTGCATGTCGTAAATCGCTACCAAATCCCAAGCAGTGAGATATAGTCGGTGATTTATCAAATCTATATCTGTTCCTATTAAATAGTTGTCAGGAAGGCCATCATCTGTCGTTCGGGCATCTATGGTATCATTCACAATATCGTATATCGCAAGGCCCCCACTTGTTCCAGCATACAATGTGTTGTTCATTTCATCGAGTTCCAATGACCAAACTATTCCATTGCCTGGTAGGCCATGTGAATAATTTCTATATGTTATAATGCATGAAGTAAGATTGAGAATATTCAAACCCTTCCCATCGGTTCCGATAAAGAGCCAATTTCTTGATGAATCATAGGATAAACACCGCACCCCAGAATCTAAACCTTCGGATGGGCCAATATAAGTAATCAAACCGCTCGATTGATTAAAAATGGATAGGCGTTCATCTGGATAAGAATATGGAATATCTACGAATCCCATAAATATCTGATTTCCTACAGGGTCATAATCCAGACCAAGGATATTATTACCAGCCAGTCCATCTGTTTTTGTAAGATTGGAAATAGATAAACGTTCTCCATCTACAACACTCAGCCCCTGCATTGTCCCAACATATAAACGGTTGTTTACAGAGTCGAAAGCTAAGGATTGAACCGATTTGTTAACCAATTCGTCGTCAAGAATGGTAATGTCAAAAAAAGGTGGTGAGGCCTGTGCGGTTGTTGCCTGTGTCTCGGAAGACCCGCCAGCATGGGTTATGCTGAAAGATGAGAGTATTATAGCCAGCAATACCATGTAAACTGTGAATCTTCCGTTTTCTCTCATTCTTTCACGCCCCATTACACGACATGATTCTTCCTGGAGACAAGCACGTTGACATGTCCATATAAATTTTCATCTTCTTCTCCAACCACTTATAGATTTTCTCGATATTATACCTTTCTTCTTAAACGGCTTACGGGGGGATACTGCGCACGAAACGGGCACACAGCCTTGGCATCCAGTCGGTCGTCCCCCAAGTGAATGCACAAGCCCCAATATAAGGCTTGTGTTATTGCTCCCCGTGCCTGCGTTGGACTTGTCATCGCTCGCGGTTGATTCTAAAATGGTTCGCTCGCGCCCGTGCGGAAACCTGTCTTCACGGCGCTGGCAGGTCGGTTTCCTCCGGCGAGGCATCACGGGGGCCTACCGGCGATAATAACAAAAGATCGCTCTCGGCCCAGCTCCGCTACGGAGTTTGGGCATCGTATAGCCAGATATAAATTGTTGATAAAACACAGAGTAATGGTATTATACTAAATGTAAATGCTGCAATCGTTTCATATCTAAACATCCAGAAATTAATATTAACTATAAACCCAAAAATTGTAAATCCAATTGAAACAGATATTTTATTCATTAATAGCATAATTCCAGCTAGTAAAAAACAGATACCTAATACCAACAATGTTCTGGATAGATAATGTAAAAATTCAGTATTATAAAATAATCCGGACAATGCGATTAATATAACAATTGTTGAATAAATTATTTCAGTTAAACCAATAATGGTTCTTTTTCTTATCTGGCTATTTCTCACGCCCCAACTCCTCCGCTACGCCAAGTGAATGCACAAGCCCGGATATAAGGCTTGTGTTCTTGCTCCCCGTCCCTTCGTTGTATTCGTGATTGCTCACCGTAACGTTGGGTATTTGGTGGTTCGCAACCGTGCGGAAACCTGGCTTCACGGCGCTGGCAGGTCGGTTTCCTCCGGCGAGGCATCTACGGGTCGCTCACGTCAATTCTAACAAAAGATTGTACTCGCTCCAGGTGCCGACCTATAATCCTTAAACGGCTGTGTGCCCTTTGCTATGCAAATGCAGACGTGCGCAGTATCCCCCCACGAACGATGAATTCCACCGCGTGTCCATATGCTCGCCAGCTATTATACACTTCGAAAACTTATATTTATTTTAAAATTAAAATTAAAAACAATCCGATTAAAAACACATAAGTTGTTAAGGAAATTGTGGATGTTAAAAATCCAATTTTGGTCATACTATTTTCAGTAGATTTGGTGCCAAAATAGTATGATAATATAAATGTAATTGGAGTTAAAAAAAATGAAAGTAATGAAAGGCTATCGTTTAAAAATAAATTATAAAACTGTGTACTTAATAGAAAGGGATTAATAATAATTGATACACTCCCAAAAATTAATGATAATATACCATAAATATTTAGAGAGATACTTTCTATTTTGTTATTACAATGGGGGCACTTTTTCAATTTCTGTGGTATATTACTTTTACAATATGGACATTGGAAGGATAAAGCATTTTCATCGTCATTCATCCTTCAAACCACTCCTGTGTAAAATAATAATGCCAGTAGAATGAGTATATCCATAGTATTCCTATTGAAAATCCCAATAATAAGATTCCCTTACATCCTCTTGTTTTTAGATAATATTGGCTGCTTAATATCAAACATATGGGGACTAAAGCAGTAAAAATGACTCGACCGATGTAATAAAATTCCCTGCTAATAAAATACCAATAATGATGCCCATACACAGGGTTAAAAATAAACAACAGAATTGAAATTATCATTATAATCCAAGGAACCTTCCCTTTGGTGTTCTTTGATACCAGTGATTCAGGAATCTGGACATCGGAACTTTTTTGTAATTGTAAACTAGACTTCTTGTTCATATTTGTTCCTCATTGGTGCTTTGTCGAACTCCACATTTCTAAATAAAATGGGTAGTTTGAGGAGAGCGAGTAATAAGCGTCTGCATTGCTTTTATCTGGTGGATTGTCGATGTTGCTACTAGTGACAGTATAAAAAATATGCATCGCATGAGTGTGACCAGAAATTGTAGCTTTAATATTTCTACCATTCGCCCAATTGACATAATTTAGGTCGTTTTGTAAGTGAGTATCACTTTTTCCCCACCAATGTGAATGGTCAACGAATGCACCATGAGTAAATACAAATGTCGAAATGTAACCCAAATCAATATACGATTGTTTTATCCAGTTGAATTGATCATTCGTGAGACCTTTTAATTGATAGCCGGGATATCCGTTATCCTCACGACTATCAAATTGAATAAAACCTATTGAACCATATTTAAAATAGTAATCTCGAATTGTTGATTGAGTGCTTGATTCTCGGTTCGGCACTAAATAACTATCATAATTCACAATCCCTGAGTTACGCCAATCGTGGTTGCCAGGTGAGAGAAAAACAGGAATATTACACTCATATAAGCAAGCTTTAAAATACTTGTACTCATTTAATTTTCCTTCATCTGTTAAATCTCCAGTTATAATTATAAAATCTGGTTTTGGATTCTCACGATTGATTGCTTTAATAATCGCTCTGAAATCCCGTACATTACCGTTATCGCCAGTTTCTCCGATGTGAACATCTGTAACTTGAATTATTTTTAAACATGATGAAGATGATATGCTTTTGAACGAATTAAGGATAATTACACTGTGTGGAGCCCAGGAAGTTGGTGTTCCAGATATCGAAATAAAAAAGTCATACAATCCATCAGGAATTGTTGAGGAAACGGTTATGTAACATTTTTTTATTGCCCTGCCCAGCGCATCGTTACCAGAAAATGTCGTTGTTACTTGAGTTGCGGGAAAGTAATAATATGTTGATTGACTGATAGGCATGAGTTTTACTCCAACTATTGTGCCTGAATATATAACAAAATTTAATCTGAGAGATGAAGATTTAATCACATATTTCGGACATCCAGTGGCAGGTTCGATTATCTTATTGGAACCATATACATTGGTCGTATCAATTATATCACTTGATTGGGTATATTCTGTTTCTGTTGGATATTTAATTATAGTTTCAAAACGATCTGAATAAATTGACATTAACCGATAAGGTAGAAATGGAATCGCATTAATCTCAATTGGATTTGACAGACTTAAAATTTCATTTTCATCCGATACCCCATCTTTATCTGTATCTGAACATAAAGGATTCGTCACATAATTTGATACATTTACGATGAGATTGGAAAGATTAATCGTCCCATTCTTGTTTGGTATTAACGATATAGGAATTGTTATACGATTATCTTTTACTCCATCTTCGCTGTCGTTATGATCCCTCAAGTACTTGTTAAGATTGGCAGAAAAGTCTGGGGAACCAGGATTACCAAATGTACCTTGCGCATTCCAAAAAGGAACGTCAGTTTCATCAATGAAGAAATTCACGGTTGTGTTCGTGGGCTTGGCCATGTAAATTCGACTAACTCCATCCCTTGTATCTTGCCATACTATTTTATCCAAATACACCGATGGATACGACTGGTCAGATGGAGCTGTACAAATTGGGAACATCTGATTGCTGTCCAAATTATATGCATAGATGTCAGCATTCCCATTTCTATAATCTGTCCATGCCACAATATTACTAAAAATGTTAGGTGTATTTTCAATTATACCAGGTGTTGTTGTAATCCTTGTAGTAACATTCTGAGATATTTCGAATGCATATAAATCATATGTAATCAAGTCCTGATAAACAACATGTCGTTCACCAACGTCGATTAAAAATGGATCCGAACCAGGTTCATTGATTATTCTAGATGTGCCTGTTGATATTTGATACAATATCAAACCATCTGTAACATAATTGTTAAAGGCTACATAATCGCCATAGACATGGGGAGTACCATAGTAACCACCTGTGATTGTGTCGGTATTTCCTGATGAAATATTATACAAATAGACTCCGCCGTATATCCCGCCCCAGATCACATAATTTCCACTGATATCTGGTGCATAGCAACCCCAACCAATCGTGGAAACATTCCCTGTGGTGATGTTGTAAAGTAAAATATTGTACTGCATGCCCATACTCCTTGAGAGCCAAACAACGTTTTCCCCCCATATTTTTGGCATTGTATTATAATCTATATTCTGAGAAATTTTTATCTCAATATTTGAAGTAAGATTATAGAGGTAAATATCCTCATTACCAACTTTGTTGCTTCGGTATACAATTTTGTCCCTATATATCTCAGGAGCTAGGTAATAAATTCCTTGATTTACGTCTGGTGTTACTTGTATTTCGTTGAATGACGCAAAATTATGCGCTATTGAGAACGTAGCATTTGTCACTATCGTTGTAGCGACAGAAGATACTGGGATACCGATTTCGACTGTAGAAATTTGTCCATCTTGACAATTTATGGTAGTTGTTGAATTACCATCTAAAAAAGATGAAATTTGTAAAGCTGGCGGCGCATTGTCAATATTGATTTCCTTGGCATCTGATATGGTATCATTGTCAGAATCAATGAATGTTGCGTCAATGGCAGTAAAATTAGTGAAATGATTTGTTGACGCCCATACATATTTGTTCTCTAAATCGATGCCAGTATTCTCATTTGTGGTCTCGTTTAGCATTATTTGCCAAGTATTATTGCTTTGCCAATACATTCGTAAATATCGCTCGGTGATGCTCTGGTCGAGGGTGATTGGGTTATATTCCATTTTGATGATTGCAGAAAACGATTCGTTGGTTGAAGAAGTTATCTCAACATAACTGCCGATGCTTCCATTCACTGACAATGTAGTCGAAATTGAGATTGTTGGCTCTATTGAAATATTGTTTACATAATCAATCGCAACAAACACTCCAGCATCCCAATTGAATGTAATTACATCCGCATCAAAAGAAACACCAATATTTATATCGAAATCTAGGGGTCTGCTATCCTTCCCGTCTGGAATCAAATCGAAATCTAAATCCGCTGTAATGATCGTATTTCCATTCTGTCGCCAATCTAATTGTAAAATGCCCTCCTCCGCAATCATTTCAATAGATGGGTTGCCAATGGTATTTACTATCTCGGATGTTTGGTGCGGAATGCTCCAATCCTGGCCATTCAGGCTTCCTGCGTACCATAACGACCTGTTCCTTGGACCTTCTTCAAGCCAGGTAATATATGTTATTCCAAGTTCAGAATCGATATCAATTTGGGGATATGACGATTTTTGAGGCGAGTCCGAGATCCGAATTGGTTCAGACCAACTCCCCTCAATATTGTTAACGTAGAAAATTTCATGGTTCATTTGTAGGCTTGAGTTCGTACGATAGGGCATAACATATACCCCGTGTGTCCACCACCCCAGGTCATCAATGACATAGTCCCATTGGTCCCGGTTTATATCCTTACCAGACACGTTTTGGAACGCAGTGATAGTCATCAGTAAAACACATGCAACCGCAGCTATTTTGGAAATATTTTTCATACTACTCCCTCACTCTTTGTAATTTCCAACATATATGAATTTCTTTGTACTTAAAATTACGTTTTATCAACGGGGGATACTGCGCACGAAATGGGCACACAGCCTTAGTAGCCAGTCGGTCGTCCCCCAAGTCACGTACTCCCATAATATCGTATTAGGTATATATAACTTATATCAGCTAATATCTGCTAACATACCCCGCCCTCACAGACGAGGCTTGTTGCAATAAACTGCATATCGTCTGTGAGGCGTATGTTAGCTGACGTCGCGCGTATCTCATTGCTATTATGGGGTACGTGACCGATGCCCCGCCGAATACTTTCACCCACCTCCAGTTCGAGCTTAAATACCGGCCTCACCATAGCTCCTTCCATGAAAGCAGAACAATGGGGGAGGCGGCACACGTCCAGCATGCTCACCGACCACATGGTCTTTACAACGAAGTTCCGCGGCAAGGTCCTGGTCGGCAAGGTCGCCGAGGACTGTGACGCGATAATCCGGAAGACGTGCAAGAACATCGACGTCGAGATACTGGAACTGGCAGTGGCCGAGGACCATGTGCACCTGTTCGTGCAGTACTCGCCGGAACTCAGCCCCAGCAAGATGGCCGAGAAGGTGAAGAGCAATTCCAGCCGGGAGCTGAGGGCGACGCATCCCGAGCTGGTGAAGTGGTGTAAAACAGGACTGTGGGCGCCGGGGTGTTTCCATGGCAGCGTGGGGCATGGTTTTGATGTCGTCGAACAATATATCAAAGGCCAGCAATCCTTCAGGGGCGGCGACTAGTTGAATGCGACATCAGCATTTTCAACCATAGCATTCGACGATGGCGCGATAACATTCTACAAACTAAATCAGCGCCATGTGGCTAGCAGCATTCTGCATGCAATCGGTGAATGCGAAATCTGAATGCGAGCGAAAAGAGCATTCGCCCCGAATCGCCAGTGTAAAGTATTGCGCGATTCGCTCAGAAGGCCGGTAATTCCACCATTTGGCAATCAATGAATTACCGGAGTACTTTCGGCGACCCCCCAATCACCCTTATAAACCCCTGGGGCAATTATGTTCTGGTGAAAGACCATGAGCGATGAAGAGAACGGAATAGAGAAGTTGCCAGGAGTAGGACCAGCAACAGCGGAGAAGCTCAGAGAGGCAGGTTACACCACCATGATGTCGATCGCGGTGGAGTCGCCCAAGAATCTAGCGGACTTATGCGAGATAGGCGAGGCAGTGGCCACGAAGGTCATTGCGGCAGCCAAGAAGGCGGCCGACATCGGCGGATTCGAGACCGGCGACATAGTCATGGAGCGCAGGGAGAAGGTGGGCAAACTCACGACCTGCTCGAAAGCGTTGAACTCCCTTATGGGTGGCGGCTTCGAGACACAATCCATAACGGAGATGTTCGGCGAGTTCGGCTCGGGGAAGACCCAGATAGCCCATCAGTGCGCCGTTTCAGTCCAGATGAAGGAGAAGGACGGAGGGCTGGATGGCGACGTAATCATCATCGACACCGAGAACACATTCAGACCGGAAAGAATTATCCAGATGGCCGATGCCCTGGACATGGACTCAAAAGAGGTGTTGTCAAGAATTCATGTCGCGAGGGCCTTCAATTCCCATCACCAGATGCTTCTCGCGGAGAAGGCCAAGGAGTTGGCGGAGGAATTCAAGGTGCGGCTTCTCATCGTCGACTCCCTGACATCGCATTTCAGGGCGGAATATGTCGGCCGCGGAACCCTTGCGGACCGCCAGCAGAAATTGAACAGGCATATGCACGATCTGCTGAGATTCGGGGACCTGAACAATTCTGTCATTCTGGTAACTAATCAGGTCTCGGCAAAGCCGGATGCTTTCTTCGGCGATCCGACAAGGCCGATTGGCGGCCACATTGTCGGCCACACTGCAACTTTCAGGCTATACCTAAGGAAGAGCAAGGGCGGAAAGCGGATTGTACGGCTGATTGATTCACCGAACCTCCCGGAGGCGGAAGCGGTCATAACCGTGGATGAGAAAGGCATACGCGATTGAGCAGAGATTCAAATCAATTCGACATGTATATCTACATGAATTGCCTGATAGCCCACGTTAGATGCAGGTGGGATGATGGCCAGAAATACCGATAAGACCGTTCTCTGCCAGATATGCAAGAAACAGAAGCTCCTTAGCAGTTCAGTTATCGGCGAGATAGTCAAACCCTCGGTTGTCAGCACAATAATGAAAACCTACCCAGACTGGTCTTCTGAGGGATACATCTGCTTCAGCGATCTCAATCATTTTCGGGCTGAATACGTCAGGGAAATTCTTGAAGATGAGAGGGGCGAGGTCTCAGGAATCGAGCAGGAGGTCATCAAGAGCCTCAGCGAACATGACCTTCTCTCCATCGACACCGCCAAAGAGTACGAGGATCAACTCACATTCGGCGAGAGGATGGCCGATAAAGTCGCGGCATTTGCGGGAAGCTGGGGTTTCATTGGGTTTGCAACTTCTGTTATAATAGTGTGGATACTTCTCAACGTTCTTATGGTAGTTCTGAGATGGGATCCATATCCGTTCATCCTGTTGAACCTAGTGTTGTCCTGCATCGCCGCTCTTCAAGCGCCGATTATTATAATGAGCCAGAACAGGCAGGCCGAGAGGGATCGAATGCGCGCTCAGGAAGATTACAAGGTGAATCTCAAGGCAGAACTGGAGATACGCCACCTGAGCGATAAGATTGACCACATCCTGACCAAGCAATGGGAGCGGATGATCAACATCATGCAGATTCAGATGGAGCTCATGGAAGACTTATCCCAGAAGGAAAAGGCAGATACCAAGCAAAAATGAGAATTATCAGTTTCCGACTTGCTTGATCCTGGTCTCGGCTTTGGAGAGTATATCATCTGCCATTTTGGACAGTTTCAGGCCTTCCTCGTAAAGCTCCATCGCCCTTTCCAGGGGTATTGACTCATCCTCAAGTTCCTCGTTCAGTTTCTCAAGCTTTTTCATTATCTCCTCAAACTTCAATGTCCTTCACCTCTCCGATTATCTTTCCATCTCTCATCAGTCCCTTGAAATCTCCCTTCCTGAAGTGCGCCGCGTCCCTGACCCTCTTTCCATCCTGGAACAGCGCCGCAAGCCCCTTCTCGGACATGGCTGCCACCCAGGTCGTCCGCAGGCCTGAATCAAGCAAAGCCAGGTTCTTCCTGGCATCCGCGATTCTCCCGCTTGCCATATGCTCCAGATTAGTGTCCGCTGTTGTGAGGGCGTTTCTGGAGTTCTCTATCCTCGATGCGATAAGCTTGCACCACATCGGCATGTCATATCCATCAAGTTCCTGCCTGGAGTTCCTTACCCTGTCGCTTGCCAGAACGTTTATTCTGTCAATGATCCGCGCTTTCTCCTCAATGAACGATTGCATGCTTTTCACAATGAGCTCGGCTGCGGCGGTCGGGGTGGATGCCCGCGCATCGGCAGCATGGTCAGTGAGAACCTCATCAATCTCATGGCCCACCGCGGATATTATCGGCGTTTGGCACTTGAACACCGTCCTGACCAGCCCCTCGTCATTGAATGCCCAGAGATCCTCGATCGAGCCGCCGCCCCGGCCTATTATTATTACATCCACGTTCCCATCCAGGGCCATTATGCCTTCGGATATAGTTTCAGCCGAACCATCCCCCTGGACTCTGGCATCATAAACCAGAACCTCAATACCGGGGCCGCCCATGAATACTCTGGCCATATCCTGGAGGGCGGCTCCTTTCTCGGAAGTGACTATGCCCACTCGCTCCGGGAATGCCGGCATTGGTTTTTTGTGCTTTGGGTCGAAAAGCCCCTCATCCAGCAGCTTCTTCTTTAGCTCCAGGAATTGCCTGTAAAGGTCTCCCCGCCCCTCGGGAACACAGCGTCGAACATCCACCTGGTACGTGGAGCCCGCGGGATATGTGGTTACGGCGCCCCACACCACAACTTTCTGGCCGTTCTCCAGCGGGAGGCAATCCATGCCTCTGGTACAGGATGACCAGATCACGCATTTGATGGTGCTGTTCTCGTCCTTGAGGTTGAAATAATGATGCTTCTTTTCGGAATAGTTGGTAACTTCCCCGCGTACTGCGACCTCCATAAGTTCCGGATTGGACCTGATAGTGCTCTTTACCAGGTTGGATATTTCAGTCACGGAAAGAGGTTCCATGAACCGAGATTGTGCGCATCAGATATAAATGATGGCGGGGGTGCACCGAAAGTATTGAGGATTTTACAGGTCAGCCGAAAGGCATTATGATTGGCATCACCCCGTCACTAACATTTGGTAAAAAAAGGGGTGATGCCTTTTGGCAAAATGCCTAGGTTGGAGAGAGAATAGCATCACCCAAGTGGGGAAGAGTTCATCCTGATTGCGTATGATGGACCGTGTCAGTTCTGCGTGGCCGAGAGCCACTTCTTGAGGCTCTCGATGCCGGTTTCGCCCCGGAGCCAGCTACGGAGATGCTCGTGTTCGGGGTTGGCGAATATCGGTTCATATTCCCTGTGATCCCTGTACAGCAGCTTTCACACCGTCCTGATACTGCATAATGGTTTCAAGGTATATATCGGTTACGAAAAAAGAAGTGAAAAGTAGTGAAACATGCATCATCGCAATACTTCGACTTCTATAGTTCCGGTACCGTCGCATGCCGGGCAGCTTTTCCCGGCTGCAGATTTTCCTGAGCGCTTGCATGACCTGCAAGCCTGGGTTTCCAGCACTGTAACGAGTTTTACCATGATGGTGACTAAGGATTTCACGATATAAAAGGTTATTGAAAAAAGATGTGAAAAGAGATGCAATGTTTTTAAAATCGAGAGAGATATTTCAGCCATCTCTCCCACAGCAGGGGCCAAGCCGACTGCAATATTTTATATAATCAATATCAATCAGATATAGCTAGCAAGGGTCTGTGGGCTAGCTTGGTCTATACTAGAGCGTTCGGGACGCTTTGACTCCAGTTCAAATCTGGACAGACCCACTTCTTAATTTTTCATACAGTTTTTATCGATTAATGAATTTCTTATATGTCTTTTTTGCAGAACCACATCCCGCCGGCCAGGAAGAGGATGCAGGTAAGTACCAGCAACACCCCTGCGGCCTCGAGCAGCGGCTGCCCGGTGAACACTCTGACCGAGTAAGCCATGGGGTTTAGGATGCTCGGCTCGCTGCCCGGGTCGCCCGCGGACATGAACATGTGGGTGAGGGACAGGATAAGCGGCAGCGAGAACCCGGCCAGGACGGTGTGGGTGACGTTCCTCAGGGGTACGCTGAGGAAGAAGGTGAGCGCTATCACGAACAGCAGCATGGGCATGAGCGTCAAGTGGTGCGCCAGGAATTCCAGCAGGTCCATGTTGCCGACTATTGCCGCGGCGATTATGCCGGCGATGAGGGTGCCCAGTATGAACACCGGGATGAAGCTCGCCAGTACCGAGAACGTTCTCCGGAGGAGGAAGCTGCATCTGCTTTCCGGCCTGGCCAGGGTGAGGTCCAGTATTCCATCGTCGTCAAGGTCGCTGATTATGAACGCGCCGAAGCTGACCACTGCCAGGAGCAGGAAGAGCATCACGTCAGAGAACCACACGTATTCAAACACGCCCGCGGAGCCGGGCGGGACCGCTGCCTCCATGGCGGCTTTCAGGTCTTCCGGGGAGAACTCCACCACAAGGGAGAAGATGAGCGCGAAAACCGCCATTATCAGTATAGTGTAGAGCGACCTTTTCGAGGTCAATATCTGCTTGATGTCGAGCAGGAGTATCTGGAGATTCATAGGTCTTCACTTCTGAACTTCAGGATGGCCAGGGCCAAGAATGGCAATGCCATCAGGATGATGATGGCGGCGCAGAGGAGGTACATTCCCGGTTCCACCGCGTGCGTGGTGAAGTATGTCGCATAGTAATGCGGCGTGAACTTGGAGACGGCCATCATGGCGTCCGAGGTGTATTTGCTGGCGTTCGGCGTCATGAATATCGACATTATGCCGAAGGCGGCGATGAACGATACCAGGTTGCTCTTGGACAGCGCCGAGATCAGCAGGATGAAGCTGATGGTGAAGACGCCCAGGAGGTACATCAGCGCTGCGGTAGCCATGTAGGAGCCGAAGGTGAGCTCCGGTATCGAGGGGCTTATCATGAAGAAGGCGGGGGCCATGATGCCGAAGAACACAATGCCGAAGGCCAGGGATGCGGAAAAGAAATTGACGAACATGTACTGGGTGCGGGTTATCGGTCTGGATAGCAGGAGCCCGAGTCTTTCACCGGACCTGTCGCCGGATACGGCGTCGAAGATGAACAGCGGCGCGACGAAGAGGGTGACGAGCTTGCTGAGCGCGCCGTCGAAGAACATCCACTGGAACTTGTATTCCGGATTGTCGTTGAACAGTTGAACCAGCTCCCCGATGACCGAACCCTCTGCCATGAACATGTCCAGGAAGAATGCGCCCGCCATGGCCATGTACAGCGCCACCATCAGGGCGAGGATGCCGCGCAGCGAGACAAGCATAGAAAGCGCCCTGTGTACTATCACCCGAGGGAGATTGACATCATCCATGCTTGGCCACCTTCATGAAAACTTCGTCAAGGTCCTTCGCGCCGTGCTTATTTTTCAATTCTTCGGGGCTGCCCTGTTCGATGAGCAGTCCGTTGTGGATTATTCCCACGGTGTCGCAAATCTTCTCCACATCACTGAGGATGTGTGTTGAAAACAGAACGGTTTTACCCTTGGCGGCAAGGTCCTTCATGACATCCAGAACCTCGTTGCGGCCTATCGGGTCCAGGCCGGTCGTGGGCTCGTCGAAAAGCAGAATATCCGGGCCGTGAATCAGCGCCTGGGCGATTCCGACGCGCTGCTTGTTGCCCTTGCTGAGGCCTTTTATCCGGCGGTCCAGGTTCTCGGTCAGGTTGATCTCTGCAGCCACGTTTTCAATGGCCTTCCTGGCCTGTTCCCTGGTCATTCCGCTGAGCATGCCCATGTAAGTGAGAAATTTCCTGGGGGTGTCCCAGCCAGGCATCCCGTAGGACTCGGGAAGGTAGCCTATCATCTTTCTGGCTTCCACGCCGTTGTTGATGACATCTATGCCGTTGATGGAGACGGTGCCGCCCGATGCATGGACCAGCCCGACCAGTATTTTCAGGGTCGTGGTCTTTCCTGCCCCGTTCGGGCCGCAGAATCCAAATACCTGGCCGCTCTCCACGTTCAGGTCCAGGCACTTCAGCGCCTGCACGTCCTTGTAGTCCTTCCTCAGATCCTTAATCGCTATCGCTGCCATTCTTCGCCTCGGATGAGGTATGGGCCTGCAAGTAGAATAGAGTTGTGTCGTACATGCATGGCAGTTTATATACTCATGAGCGTTTCCGAGCATGGAGATATGCATGAGAAAGATGATTGTCGAACTGGATCCAACCATGGTCTTCAAAGTGCTGGGCAAGAGATTCTTCAGGAAGATTGAGTGTTTCGAGGGGCGCGCCCTGATCAAATACAGCCTAGAGGACATGTCAAAACTTGTCATAACCGACATCGTCATGAAAGACGGATACACCCTGGAGAACTTCGACCCGCCGGAAGAGATGGTCGTGCTGGACGTCCTGAAGGCAAGGGAAGATGTTCGGACTTACACGCTCCTGATAAAGGTCCAGGTGCGTGAAGCCAGTCCCATGAAGAAATATTTCCAGAAGCTCATCGGTTTCATGGATGCGGATGTCATCTATGATCTGCCTTTCCATGCCAGTGAAAGCAAATTGGTCGTATCCTGCATCGGAGAGTCCGCGGAACTAGAGAAGGCCCTGAAGGCATTCAGGCTCATGGGGACTGTCAGGCAGATTCATTTCCAGAAGGCGACTTTTACCGAATATGACCCTCTGGCCTGCCTCACCCCGAAGCAGAGGGATATAGTTCTGGCGGCCAAGAAGACCGGATACTACGGCTACCCGAAGAGGGTCAGCAGCCAGGACCTGGCGGAGCAGCTGGGGATAAGCAAAGCCACGTTGATAGAGCATCTGAGGAAGGCAGAGATACGGTTGATTGACAATCTTCTAGCGGGATATTGAATCGGGGCATCCGCATGCCAGTCAATCCGGCCCGATTCTACGGCACTTGACGCAAATCACTTCGTCAATATTATATACCAGCGCCGCAATCAACGACTCATGCCCGTTCGCGAATCCCTCAAGGAGAAGATCGCAGGCGAGATCTGCCTGTCAAACGACCCCGGCCTGACAATCCGCAAGTGGCGGAAGCTATTCTCGGTTTCTCAGAAGGAACTGGCGGACGCCCTGGAAGTCTCGCCATCCGTCATCAGCGATTACGAAGCTGGCCGGCGCAAGTCCCCCGGAATCGGAACCATCCGCAGGGTTGTGGAGACCATCCTAGAGATAGAGGTAGCCAGGGGCGGCGGGAACCTGAAGCGGTTTGAGGCCGAGGAGGACTCGGGCGCCATAATCAGCATGGGGGAGTTCCCGGTTGCGCAAACGGCATCCTGGCTCGTCAAGCTCACAGAGTCAGAGGTACTGAACGATGAGGACCATGACCTTGAGCGCCAGATATTCGGATACACCGTCGTTGACAGCATAAAAGCGGTCACAACCTACTCATCCAACGATTACATGAAGGTCTACGGCTGGAGCACCGAGCGGGCGCTGCTTTTCTCCGGCGTCCATTTCGGGCGCTCTCCCATGATTGCCATCAGGGCGCATCCAATGAAGCCAGCAGCAGTCGTCTATGTGCAACCTGAGAACGTTGACAAGCTGGCAGTGAGATTGGCTGATCTGGAGCGGATAATCCTGCTCAGAACGGAGATGACCGTTCAGGACATATCCAGGAAGCTTGAGAAATATCGGTGATGTCCAAGTTTCTACTCGAAAATGTTGTCGTTATCCGCCAGGAAAACGAATTGGATGAGCAGCCCCAGGGCGAAAATGGCTATGAACGCGACTATGGCATATTCCCAGTCCATGAGGTAATACACCGCAGCCGCGGCAAGAACAGAGCCGATGAGGGCGGTGACAAGAATCACGACCTTGTCCATGAGTACGTATGCAAGTATGCCGACTATCCCGAAAACAATCACAGCAACCAGCAGATTGCCGGTGAGCAGGAAGACGAGTCCGCCGGCCAGTATCCCCACGAGAACAGCGAGCGCAATCTCTACTATCATGCCGAACAGGGCGCCCATGATGAAGCTGCTGATGAATGCGATTATAACCGAAATGATTATGCCGGTCCAGGTGTCAAATCCGAATATCCACACGCCGATGCCGAAGCCGATCATCCATCCAATCATTCCACCGAAGGATGCGAAGAGGCCCTTCCAGACCGCTCTGCCGAAAAGAGCGATCACTGATCCGATGATGAGAAGCATCACCGCGAGAATCTGATATATTGTATGAAGTTCCATTGAATTGACAATGCTGCGCGAGGGTAATAAGTTTTGCCTAGGCTTTTCGCTCAAGGTAGAGTATAAGGGCGGCCAGCAACGAGTTCACCGGCGTGCGAATGCCATGCTCCCGACCGTACCTGGCAATCGCGCCGTTCATCTGCATTATCTCGGTCCTGCGTCCGCGTTCGATGTCCAGGCGCATGCTGCATATGTTGTTCGCGGTCTCGGCGGCCACCAGCATGACCTTTTTCCTGGCGATTTCATCGTCAATAGAAACTCCGCAAGCCCTGGCAACGGCAACGCCCTCGGAAACGATCGCATTGGCCAGATCGGAAAGCTCCGGCCTCTCGATGACCACACCATTCTTTGCGTTCAGCAGGGTCCCCAGCGTGTTTATCACCGAATTGACAATGGCCTTGTACCATATCTCCGCCTGGATGCCATCGGATACTGTGGCTTCCAGGCCGGCCCCTGTGAGAATCGCGGCTAATTCGGCTGCCTTGTACCCGCCGACCATGGTGTAGCTCTTGCCTGTGTGCTCGACCATTCCCGGAGAACGGAGTATCGCGCCCTGGCTGGTAATCCCTGAAACAAGTTTCGCATCCGGGAATGCATCTTTCAGGATTTCCATATTGCCAAGACCGTTCTGCAGGCTCACCAGCATTGTGTCGGAAGACATGATTTTTTTGATGCCCTGGACGGCCTTTTCAGTATCATAGGCCTTCACTGTGAGAATCAGCAGCTCCGGGGATTCCAGCCCATCAATCGAAGTTGCCGCTTTCGGTTTGATGTGGAGATCGCTCAAGCCATCAATTCTCAGGCCGTTCCGGTTTATCGCATCCGCATGTTCCTTCCTGCAGACCAGTGTGACGTCATGCTCCCTTGCCAGGTAACCGCCGAACAGGCTGCCGACGGCTCCCGCGCCGAGAACCACAACTCTCAAAGCGCGGACCTCCGCATCGCGGTGGCCTCCAGGTGAGCCAGTCTTATTGGCTCGGGGATTTTCAGCCTGGATACGCTTACCGTTACCTTGACTGAGCTGGGCATGGACATCATGTGACCCGGAGAAACGTAGATTGGCTTTGCCCTCGGAGATGTTCTCAGCTCGGCGCCAATCTGCTTACCCTCCAACTTCACTGGCGTGGCTGCCCTGAAGTCCTTGCAGCTGCTTTCATCGACCTGGCCGCAGAGCAGTGTCTTGGCCGCCCCAAGTGATGGCATTCCAAATTCGATGCCGATATGGCTCGCGATTCCGAAGCCGAACGGGTGGAGTATGCCGTTGCCATTCAGCATTAGAATCGCATCTTCCCCGAGTGCCTCGATTATCGGCCTGAAGACCGGAATCTCCCTGAAACCGAGATAAGTCGGAACGTATGGCCAGTTTATGCGAACCTCGGACCGAATCGTTTTTACGACTTTTTTATATGAAATACTGAATAATACTCCCGCGCCGTAAGCTTTTGTGCCGATGTAGGATGCATCAAGGCCCAGAATGAGGTCGGGCATATTCTTCGGGTCCTCGAGTTCCACTTTGCGGGCGAGCTTCTTCTGCTCCTCCCTGGCTTTCTTCAGGGGGTAATCGGTTTTGAAATTGTCGAAAAATATGTTCTCAAAATCGGCAATCTTTCCTTCTTTCTCATATACGCCCTCGCCAACCAGCATCTCCATTTTCTTCGGAAGGCCGTACGCGAACCCGCCCAGGCCGCCCCCGGAATACACGACACGGTGGCAGGGCATGCGAATGGGGTCACTGTACGTGTTCAGCATGACGCCGACCGCGCGCTTGGCGATGGGGTCGCCCAGAGCCTTCGCCACTGCCCCGTATGTTGTCACCATGCCTGCCGGGACCTGATTAACGAGATTGGCGCACTCAAGGTAGAGATCTATCATCAAGCCATAATCTTCGTTGGGGATATTAAAACATTCTGGGTTTTGCCTCAGGGGCGTACGCGCCTCAATCGGAGGTACTCGACATCCTTGGGGCTGCTGGGCCGGGCCAGCAAAATCTCCTTCTTCACGCCGTGGGCCAGCCTGACCGCGCGGCTTATCTCCGCCCACATGCCGACATAGTCGCCCGGGATGGAGTGGACCAGATATTTTGCATGGTTCGTTTCCGGGTCGCCGGTGTATGCCCTGAAATGCGAGCCGTACTTGAAGCCGGTCTTCACAAGGATGCCCTTCTCCTTCAGGTTCGAATAGACCTGGAGACGCAGGTCGAAGTCCGGCTGGGCCTTCTTCGCCTCTCTCTTGAGTATTGTCGACGTTATGAATTTGCCCGTGTTGGCGCTGCGGACCTTGATGAGGCCCCTGTCCAGAAGGTAAGCGGTTTCCATCAGCGAGAGATGAAGCGCGGAGCCGACCAGCTTTCCGAAGAATTCGATGTTGTGAAGCATCTGGGCCTCGCACTCGTCCAGCACCAGCACCCTGTCCCGCAGGAGCAGAGCCTCCGCCACCACGCCTTTCGCGCCGCTGGTCACCATGCCTTGCGGTTGAACCATTTTGGTGCGGTAATATGTTATGTCGCCCTCCTCATCGACAACTGCCAGCAGGAGGTCCTTCTTGTTGTGCTTGACCTTCTCCACCAGCTCGTTGAGCTTTGAGATGTCGAATTCCCCCCTCTCGGATATTGCCAGCACCCAGTATTTCGATGGATTCTTGTTGGGAATGCCGCCCCTCGGGAGGACGCGGAAATCAAGCGGGGGCGTGCCTTTCTTCACCACATAGCCGCGCTGGCGCATGTCCCGGTAAACGATGTAATTTATCTCGAAGTTCTCGACCATCTTGTTGCCGAGCCTGAAAAGCTTATCTTGGTTCTGGTGCTGGCTGCCGCTGTAGACTTTGAGCTTGCCGACCTCGGTCAGGTAGATTGCTTCAATCAGGTTGAGCTGCAGGGACCCGCCAGACTGGGGATTACCGAAATACCCCTTGGAGTAAAGCTGGCTCGCCTCCCTCTCATCCTCGACTATGATGTCCTGGCCCTTCAATTTTCCCGGCATGCATGCATGATAATTCTTCTTGTATTTAAAAGTGGCAAATGTATTAAATTGGAGCGCGATACCTTGCCCATGGTCATCGAAAGGGAATTGCCCAACGGCTCGTTCGTCAGGGGAGCCATGCCCATCAGCTGCGTCATGTGCCAGCAGGGCGCCAAGATGGTTCTTCTCGTGACCGGGAAATGCTCGCATTCATGCTATTATTGCCCGCTGTCGAGCGCGAAGAAAGGCAGGGACGTCACCTACGCCGATGAGCTGCCGGTCAAGTCCGATGATGATGTGATTTTCGAAGCCAGGGCAATCGGCGCCAGGGGGACGGGGATAACCGGCGGCGACCCATTGCTTGCCTTGGGCAGGACAATCCACTACATCGAATTGCTGAAATCCGAGTTCGGCCTGAAGCATAACATCCACCTCTACACAGCAACGCCCGATCCCGCCAAGATTGGAAAGCTGGCTAACGCGGGCCTTGACGAGATCCGCTTCCACCCGCATCCCGATACCTGGGCATCCCCTCTTCCCGATTTCGGAAAGGCCATCAAAACCGCGCTGGATTCCGGAATGAGGGCCGGATTGGAGATACCTGCCATGCCGGGAATGGAGAATGAGATGATAGCCCTGGCCAGGCAGATGAATGGCGAAGGCGCCGAGTTCATCAATCTGAACGAGTTGGAGTTCTCTGAGAGCAACTGGCTCCAGCTCAGAGCGCATGGATTCAAAGTGAAGGACGATGTCTCCAGCGCGGTCGCGGGCAGCATGGGGGCGGCAGCCAGGGTTGCCGAAGCTCTGCAGAAAGACATGATTGTGCATTACTGCTCCTCCAGCTTCAAGGACGGGACCCAGCTGCGGAACCGCCTGATGAGGCGGGCCGGAAATACGGCAACCGGGCTGGAGATAATCACCGACGAGGCGACCTTCCTCAAAGGCGTCATCGAAACACCGGAACCGGAGATGCTGGTCGCTCACCTGAAGAGGCGGTACGGCATACCCGGGGAACTGGTGCGGTTCGATGCGCCGAAAAATCGTATCGAGATTGCGGCCTGGGTGCTGGAGGAGTTGCCCGCGGGCGTCCCCGGCAGGAAATTCATGGTATGGGAGTACCCGACCGCGGACCGGCTGGAAGTGGAGAGGCCGCGGCTCTGAAGAAACCGTTGGTTCTTTTTATATTTTTATCAATT
>CALKWP010000074.1 GCA_938004075.1 uncultured Methanomassiliicoccales archaeon | reverse complement strand
AGATGGTGATTCGTGACTGGAGTTCAGACGTGTGCTCTTCCGATCTTGGCCAATCTTTCCAGGATACTGGAGAAGCACCCGGTCATATTCATGGACAGGCTGGGGGAGAGGGTGAATCTGGAGGGGACGCCCCTGATAACCTGCGGGGAGCTCAACAAGGCCAGGGACAGGAAGAAGGTCATGGAACTGATAGAGGAGAGATACTGATGGGGGCGATTCATCTCATGGGTGCCGTACGCGGCCTTGTGGCCGAGGGGGAGCGGGTCGCAGCGGCAATTCAGAATCTTGTTCCGGAAGCAATCGCGCTTTCCATATCCCCGGAAGGCCTGCAAGCCATGGAAAAGCACGATTCATCAAAACCCGATAAGAGCGAGCCGTCCAACCCGGAGGAGGAGATTTACATTCAGGGCTTATCGGCATTCGGCGAGGTGGTGAAGCCCCCGCCATGCTTCTCGATGGCTCTGGAGCAGGCCAAGGCCAAGAATGTTCCGATTAGGGCCCTGGACATGGACGACGAGCATTACACGCTCGCCTACTGCAAGCACGTTGGCACAATGGACATGATAAGGCAGGGCCACGGCCGGAAGAGCATGCCAAAGCACAGGTTCGCTTCCAAGACCCCGGAGGAATTCGTCCTTGAATGGGATGGGCTCGTCAACCGCTTGAAGGGCTACAGGGACCTTGAAGACTCAAGAGAGGAATGGCTGGCAAAGGGCATATCGAAGCTTGCCGGAAAGAGCGGCAGCGTGCTGGCAATTGTGGAGCTGGAGAGGCTCGAGGGGGTCCGGCGCTGCCTGGAAAGCATGGGATGCCACCCCGAGATTATTCAATGAACCAGCTTCAGAACGACATATGCCCGGGTTCCTTCCGGGCTCGCGACGGATGCGCACTCCGCTTTTATGCTGTTAGCGCCAGGCATGATGACCAGGGCTGCGCTCTCATTTGACGTCATCGGCACGTTCGGGGAAACTATGGCCAGCAATTTTTCTGGGGCATCATTCAATTTATACCTTATCACTGAGGATAAGTTGCCGCCCGGGGAATCGCCAAACATGACGTAGTCAATCCCTGTCATCGCCCCGGCGCTCAGGTCAAAATCCACCAGGACGCTGTTCCCCGGCCCGGAAATGTAGATTGATTGGACTGAGGAGATGAAATCATCAATCTCTGAGATGACCAGGGCCTCGACCCTGCCCCGATCGTAGGCCCTCAGGGAGCTGAACACCAGCGGGATCGTTATCGCCAGCACAACCATGGTAACCAGCAATGTCAGGGGCAGGCCCTCCACGCCGTCCCTGCCGGGCCGTTCCCTCCCTGGAGCCGGAGCCATGCTGCTCAGGACACTACCACGAACGCGGTTTTCTCCGCGTAGATGGTTCCCGTGAACTTGCCCACGATATTGATGTTGTTGGTGGTGCCGGGCGGTATAGATGGGGTCACGGTGAAGGTCGCGGTGCCATCGTCTCCAGTAGTCAGAACCTGGGTTCCGACATTGCATCCGGACATCTCGATGACCGCTCCCGCCAGGTGGTTGCCCTTGGTGTCCCAGGCAGTAACTGTTATCGTCACGGCATCATTGTTGCCCGTCGTTGTGGGCGTCACTGTCAGAGAGTCTATATCAATCTTGTTCTTCCATGGTGCAAGCCATCCAAGCACAATCACCATCACGATCGCTGCCACTGCAACCATTATTATCAGTTGCAACGGCAATCCTTCCACTGCGCCATTATCATCTCTGCCTATTCTCTTTGGAAATTTCATTTTCTTCCACACTCATTCCGGGGTAACAGGATTGGTACTTATATGTTCGCAGTCTGTGAATATCGGTTTCACGAGAGATGATGTGAATTTTGATTTACGGCGAAATGTTTATACGCAGCAGACTCATCGCAATCATCATGGAACAGAAATTGGGCAAGATGATTTTCACCGTGGCAGTGGCTGCCATGCTAGTCGTTGTTGGATTTCTTTCATACATTTACGTTAACGGCGGCCAGGAGCCATATTCAGGGGATGGCACAACGGACACGGGAAGCACCGTGCCAACCACCACCGCGGACTTTGCTCCGGATTTCACTTATTACGCAGTAAATGGCGGCGTAGTGAGCCTTTCGGGCCTCAGGGGGAAAGTGGTAGTCCTGGATTTCATGGCGACATGGTGCCAGCCCTGCAAGGACCAGATAGACAACCTCAAGACAATTCAGGCAGAATATTCTTCTCAAAATGTGGTAATCATTTCTGTGAATGTGGATCTCCAGGTAACTGATCAGGAGCTACTCCAGTACAGGAGCGACCGCGGTGCCACATGGAGCTTTGTCACTGACAAAAACGGAGTCAGCATGGAACCGGAATACAGCACGACCAGCATACCCACGTTGGTCTTCATCAACAAGGAAGGGGCGATTGCCAGGAGAACCGTTGGGTTGATGAGCGTAGATGCCCTCAGAACCGCAATAAATCCGCTGCTGTGATGATGCCATATGAACCTTGCCATACTCTCTTTCGCTTATGTCGCCGGCCTTCTCAGCATGATGGCGCCATGCTCCTTTGCCATGCTGCCATCCTACATTGCCTGGTACCTGAACAAGGGAGAGGGAAAAGAATCCGCACCCAGCGCCCTGCTGAACGGCATCATGGCCACGCTGGGCGGCGGAACTGTCATGGGCACGATCGGCATCCTGGCGATATTGGGCATCAGGACAGTGAACCAGCTGGTCTATTTCAGGATAATAATCGGGTTCGTTCTGGTTATCATGGGCATCCTCATGCTATCGGGAAAGGGCATAACAATCTCGCTTCCCATCTCCATCAATAAAAAGAAGGGGCCGCTGGCAGTTTACATATTCGGAGCATTGTATTCCCTGGCATCCCTGGGCTGCGTAGCCTCAATCTACATCGGAATGGTGCTGGTGGTTAGTGCACAGAGCTTCGCATTCGCCACAACGGCAATACTCATCTACATAACCGGAATGGGAACGATACTAGTGCCGCTTACACTGGCCATATCAACATCGAAGACAGTGATGATAAAGAAGATTGAGGGACTGATGCCGCATATCAAGAAAATCGGCGGCGTTATCCTGGTCTGCATGGGCCTTTACCTCATTGTTTACGGGATACTGGGTTAAGGAGGATCCTGATTTTACCATCCCTGAAGCCGAGCCAGAGCAGCATCGCCAACCCGATTGATGATACCATTGCCCCGAACAGGAAAGTCGCCCAGGAGCCGTATGCGTCCCAGAGGACTCCCCCGACAATCGCCATGGGAAGCGCGGCAATGCCAATCGCCATATTGTAAATCCCGAGCGCCGAGCCCTTCAGCTCGGGCGGCGCCATGTCGGCCACCAGCGCCTTCTGGACGCTGTGGGTGAGCGCGTAGGCGAAGCCGTACAGCACGAACGCCACGAGCGCCAGCCAAAGGTCATTGCACATGATTGCCGCAATGAACATCCCGAACATGGACAGATAGCCAACCAGCATCACCGGGTACCTGCCGATTTTGTCTGAAATTGTCCCTGCAGGAAGCGAGAAACCGGCATAGACCAGGTTGAATGCAAGGTACAGCAGTATCGACATGAGCGGTGTTGCGCCCGACTCTGCAGAGAGGATTATCAGGAAAGAGGTCATGACCGATGTCACCGATAAAATCGCCATCGCCACCATGAATATCTTCAGGTCCACGGGAAATTTCCTGAGCCCATGGAATATGCTCGCCTTCCCTGCCTTCGGTTTGATTTGGGTTTTCGGCTTTTCCTTTATCAGAAATATCAGCAATACGGCAATCACCGCGGGTATTGCCGACAGCATGAATATGGTCCTGTATTCCAGGGCGAGGAAATATAGCAGTATGAGGGCAATGAGCACGCCTACCGCCGCCCCGGCAGTGTCCATGGCCTGGTGGAAGCCGTATGCCTTCCCCCTTGTTTCCGGCGTGGAGGATTCTGCCAGCAGAGCGTCCTTGGGCGCCGCCCTTATGCCTTTGCCCACTCTCTCGGCGACCTTGAGCCCCACGACATGCATCCAGGAAGTGGAGAATGCGAACAGCAGCTTTGCCACCGTTGATAGCGAGTAACCGGCGCTCATGAACGGCGCTCTCCTCGCCACCCGGTCGGACCAGAAGCCGGAGACGGCCTTGATTATGCATGCCGTGCTCTCCGCCAGGCCTTCCAGAAGGCCGACGACCGCCATGGGCGCGAGCAGCGTCCCGGTGAGGAACAGCGGCAGTATCGGCACTATCATCTCGGAACTTGCGTCGGTGAGGAAGCTGACGACCCCTATCAGAATGACATTGAGGGAGATGCCGCCTAGGAAGCGCTTGGTGGGTTTGGGGGACATAGGGTGAGGATGATGAATGACATAGATATAGGTTTGGTCACTGCCTAGCAGGAACAATATGATAGAGTGCTAAGCACCGGCATTGTCGCCAGCACACACAGGAAGATGATACATGACTTCTCAGCCCCGCCACCCCGTGAGCGTCGGTAGTATACGGTAAGGCTGCTCCCGTCAGGGCCTGACCCGATTTCCGGAACTAAGACGAGAACCGCCGCCCTCCGGCTGCGGTAGGTCGCCAACTCCGGCCCCACGGGACAGGGCCTCATTGTTGCCATGTGGTCCGCCTGCGCATCTGATACGCCGCGGCCGGCCGTCACCCCCGCTGAAGACGATTTCGGTGTATAAGGGGACGCCTACCCCCCCGGTTAGCCTAGCGATGTCAAATAAGAACGGGGGTGTATTTAAAACTTAGGCATTTTATAATCAATTGATTTTCGAGCAGGCATTGCCGGGTTTTTTCTATTTCCGAATTTTTCTTTTTTGGAGGCAATGCCGGCGGAGAAAATCCGTATAAAAAAGAAAAACTCACGCCTACTACCCCCCCGGTTAGCCTAGCATTCTCTACTAATATTCAGGCATATTTAAAACTTGGTAAAAGAGGAATCGTTTGAAATTTGGTGTATAAGAGGCTGAGGTTGATGCTGCCATCGGCCAACCGCACCCAATTCAGTTCCAGCCTACTCAACCAAGCCCCGGTCGAAGGCCGGGGTTGTGGCCCGGTTATTCGAACCGGGCTGGTGACGATTAAGCTCATCCTTAGGAAGCCTCGCCCGTTAGGGCGGGGAGGTGTTGACATCGGCACGCAACCCGGTTCTCTGTCCTCGTCTACCACATATTTTTTCAATAGGGCAGTTCAACGTTCGTACCAACAGGTTCAACGTTTGTATCAAAAGCCGTATAAATAGGATCAACCAATTTTGTCTTGGTGATAAAAATGAAACAGATGATTGCAGTAATAATCGGATTGGCGATGTTGATTGCGGCGCCACTGAGCGTCATGGCACAGGTCAGCGAGCCTAGCCCGGTAAACGGGCCAGAATTCCCTGAAGAGCCTGGCTACAATTACACGGACCCGTACTGGTACTACATGCCGGAGCAGGGCGGCTTTGATTATGCCAACGGATTCGCCAACGGAACATATGTGGATTTTTACCTGAATGAAACTACTGGCACAATCACCGACTACACCGCGAAGCTTGTGGATTACAATTACTACTACCCAATGGTGTACGCCGAGGGAGGGCGGGAAGGCGGCAATGGATACGGCTATGGTTATGGCTCGGTTCCTGAGCCGACCGAGTATGTGATGACGTTCTTCGATTCGATTGTGTTCGAGGACTTCGTTCCCAACGGGCGCCCGGGCGTGTTCGGCCAGTCTCTGGTTTTCCTGGGAGAGAACGTCATGATGACCTTCTCCGATTACGAGTGGTCGTCCATGTACTTCCAGTTCGGCGAGGATAACGGAACCATGTATTTCGAGGTCCCGGAGGGCTTCGAGATAAACAAGACGCCTTACTACTATGCCCTTTACGACATCACTGAAGAAGAGAAGATGGACATCGATTATGCCACAGGGATGGATGGAAGCGGCAGTGCCAGCGCCCCCGCCTATGATGGCATGGAAGACGCCGGTTACTGGAACCAGTGGACATACGACCAGGTTTACCTGAGGAGCGGCAATGTGTCATGCTCGATATGGGTTGACCGTGGCACTATCAATGTCACCGGGAACGTCATAACCATTGAAACATACCCGGGAGCATCCGTCAGCACATCCTCATGGATTGAGTATGCATGGCAGTACCAGCACCAGGAACCGTGGTTCATCGAGGAAGCTCCCGAGGATGACAAAGGAGCCATTGCCGGGGCTATTGAGAACGGGCAGATGGCGGCTGTGGGATACCTGTTCAGCGGTGAGAATGCGCAGTACAGCGATTCCAGGGCCATGAACGACCCGTCCTTCAAGCTTGAATTCAAGAACGTCGAGCGGAACAGGTTCCAGGTCGAGGTAAGGTCCGAGATAAAGGCAGGGCGCATAGTCACGCTGAACGTCAACAAAGGCGCTCTTGAAGCGAGCAGCGCTCGCGATCTGGAGGTGCTCCTTGACGGCGGGAAGGTGAAGGCATGCTCATCGATGGAGGAACTGGTGGATATGCAGGGCGGCACAAAGGCCGGCTACTACATGGTATCCGGGAACAGCCAGAACAGCATATTCGTGTACGTGCCCCACTTCTCGACGCATGTGATCAGCGTCGGGCTGGCTGACTCCATCCTCGGGACGGTTGTCCTTCCAGCGGTCGTGGCGGCGGTCTTCATCGCTGTAGCGGTGGCGCTGGTCGTCCGCAGGGGCAAGCGCAGCAAAGACGAGTTGTAACTACCAACCCCTAAATGGACTGGCATTTGTTACCGGGGTCGGAAGTTCAACCATGCAGCCTTGCATCTGAACATCAAAGCCAGTGCGCTTTGATTTCATATGTCAGAATATGTACGATGCAAGGCGGTGTGTCGCGCTGAGAGAAATGGCGGGATGGTATTCATCCCGCCCCTTTTCCAATATCAGATTATTATATTTGAACCGCCTTTAACACTTGGAGGATTGACATGGAAGAGATAGAGATTTTCCTGAGACTGGCCTTTGCCGGCATCGGGCTGATAATGACCGCCCTGACTGCGATATCATGGAGCAGGACCAGAGAGCCGAAGCTCATGCTGGCGGCAGCGGGATTCGCCACGCTGGCTGCTGAGGGGATTATGTTATCCGCGGGCATTTTCTCGGACGGCATTGAAGCAGTGAACACAACCATGACGCTGGTTGGCATGAACCTGCTGGCTCTGATCCTCATCTATCTCTCGGTTCTCAAACGGTGATGTATGGAAGAGGATCTGCTGGCTCTCAAAAGCAGGCGCACCATCTTCGGGCATATCTCAGCGAACCCTGGCACCTACCTGAGGGAGATGGAGACGGCACTCGGCCTCAGCGTCGGCGACCTGCAATACCATCTTGGCCAGCTTGAGAAAGGCGGACTCGTAACTATTCACGATGACGGGAAGCGCAAGGGCTATTTCGTCGCGACAGAGGTGAAATTCATTGACCGCCAGGTCATCTCGACCGTACGCATGCGCACCCCGCGACGAATAATAATATTCCTGCTCACCCATCCGGATTCCACTTTCTCCGAGGTACTGGCCAATTTCAAATTCACCAAAGGCGCGCTTTCATTCCACATGAAACGGTTGGTAGGCTCCGGCATTGTGGCAAGGAGCAAAAGAGAGAATGAATCCATCTTCAAAATTGTGGAGCCAGAGAAAGTGAGCAATATCCTTGTGACGTATCAAGCCAGCATCGCGGATGAGGTTCTCGATGGAGTGGTTGATGTGCTGGTCAAAATTTAATATCAGGGGCCTTTGACATTGTCCTCGAGCTTTCTTGATTCGAAATATTCCTCTCTCAGCATATCCATGTAGATGGTATCTACAATCCTTCCGTCGATTATGGTGTTGTCCCTGAACCGTATCATGGGCTTGAACCCGAGCTTCTGCGCGGCCTTTACCGCCCACGGGAACCCGCCCTGGGTCCATAGCCGAACAACCTGGACGCCGCGCTGGATGAACAGAAATTCGATTATCAATTCCTGTGCCTCCTCCCCCATGCCCTTTCCCCAATGCTCACGGCCCATTGCTATGCCGAATGACGCGCTGAACCTGGGAAGTTCCTCATGATAGTTTATGTTGCCGACCAGCGTCCCATCAAGCGTTTCAATGGCCAGTATGGCGGAATGGGGTTTATCGTTCGCTTCCTGGAATCTCTTCTTCATCTTCTCAGCCGTGAAATTCAGCGGCAACCGTTGATTCCATGCCTGGGTGAGAAGGTTGTTCTTCAAGCCTGCGAAATACTCGTAATCATCCTCCCTCACCGGCCTGAGGCGGACCAATTTCCCCTGGAGGTTATCTCTCATGGCCTCACCCCTGCCAGGTATTCGGATTTCAGGATGTCGAAGAAAAGAATATCGCGGTATTTCCCGCCTTCAACGCCGACCCTGCGCATCCTGCCAATCTCCTTGAAACCCAGTTTGTTGAGCAGGCCGGCTGCCTCGGCATTTGAGTCGGATATGCCGACCGCCAGCTCATGCCCCGGATGCTCCAGGAAGCATTTATCGAGAAGGATTGATGCTATGGCGGTTCCGAAGCCCTTGCGCCTGTGCTCCGGCAGAACAATGAACCATGAGTAGGGCGACCAGGTGTCCCAGCTGGCCGACCATTCTCCGATGCCAACAAGCTCTTCGCCTGAATGAATGGCGAAGACCGCGGTCCGCGGCTTCTTCAGCTCGTCCGCGATTTTCTCTTTAAGCTGCGCCGTTGTCAGAGGCGCCCAGTTAGGAATGGAATCGAACATGTCGGCCAGGTCCGAACCTGATTGGCGCTTGGCAATCTCGATGATGGCATCTTCTTCCATCGGCTTGAAAGTGATGTGCGGAATTGCATCGGAGCCCATGTTATCGAACCACTGAATCCATGTGCTTCTATTTATTCATTCTGGGGAATTAGCCAGTTCCGGGAACAGTCTCAGTAGCCTCTCGTTGCCGCCTACCGGCTCCGCCTTGGAGACCGCGGCCTTGATGGGCAATGCAGCGGTGGTGTCACCCACCAAGTTGGCGCCTATCAGAATTCCGTCCTTGATTGCAAGCCTTACATAGTTTCCAGCGTCTTCCTTCTCGATAATTCTGGCACCCTCTCCCATGAAGTCCCCGATGCTGAACACATCCACGCCGACAACCTTCAGGAATGCGGATGGCGCGATGCCCTTGAACTCGGCCTTGCCGCCGGCCGCATTGGTGCCGGCCACCTTGCCCTGCTCCATTGCCGCAGGCCAGAGGCCGTAAATGATGCCAGCGTGCTCCGTCACGTCGCCGGCCGCGAATATCGCCGGGTCGGATGTGGCCATGTCATCGTCCACTTTGACGCCTTTCCTGGTTTCCAGGCCGCAACCTGTTGCCAGCCCCATGTTCGGGCGCACGCCCGCGGATATCAGGACCATCCCGGCTTCCAGCGTCTCGCCGGATTCCAGGGATACGCCGGTCACCCTTTCATTTCCCATAATGCTGGCGACCTTCACACCGCACATGACCTTGAGGCCCAGCGACTCGATGCGGGATTTCAGGATGGCGCTGGCTCTGGGAGCCAGCTGTCTGGGAAGAAGCCAGCTGAAGCCTTCCAGTATCGTCACATGGCCACCTCTCTTTGCCAGGCCAACAGCGAGCTCTATGCCCAGCAGCCCGCCACCGATGCATGCGCATTTCGTGCCTGCCTTCATCCCCGCCAGTATGTCCTTTGCCTGGGCGAGGGTGCGCAGGCCCGTGACCCCTGCTTTCTCCACGCCCGGAATGGGGGGAATGAACGGACTGGCCCCGGTCGCAATAACCAGGGCATCGTAATTCATCTTCCCATCTCCTTTCAGAGTCACAGCCTTCGAAACCCTATCGATGCCAGTTACTGAATCATGGATATGTTTGATGCGATTCTCATCGTACCAGGCAAGCGATTTGTACTCCATCTCATCCGGCGATACCTCGCCGGCAATCATCAGGGTGAGGTTCAGCCTGTTGTATGGCAGCCCTGGCTCATCATGAATGAGGGTTATCTCCGCTTCCGGGGATGTCTTCCTGGCTGCCTCGGCAGCTCTGACTCCCGCAATCCCTCCGCCCACGATGATTATCCGCTTGCCATTATCTGTCATTAAGTCAATCTCCTATAATGGGATATGAATGGGTGATTTAAATTGTTTCGCTAAAAATTCATCCGGACCAGCATGAAACATGTAGCATGTCCGCGCCTTCATCCTGGCCCTGGAGAATGAGCCTCACGGAATTGCCCTGAAGCTCATATCCCCTTTTGAAGAACCAATTCAGCTCCGGCGGATTGGCGTCATATGTCCTCAGGAACATGCCTGTCTTGCCTGCAATCGCCCCGGCCATCTCGCAGCGATCCAGGAGCTTTCCCGCAATCGCATCATCGTTTTTGCCTGCCACCATGAGCTTGATTATGGCGTTCTGGCTCTCCTCGAACATCTCATAGGTGTGAACGATCGCATGCGCCGGGCCCGCTTCAGTATCCACAACCCATGCCTCCCCAAGCTTCCCCGCGGTAAGGCTGGCAAGCTCCGGGGAGTAATCCAACCCGGGGACTATGGCTTCCCACATTTCTTTGCAGCCTGCCAGGTCTTTTCCTGAATCGAACGGCCTGGTCCCGGGAACTTCCGCATCCGGCAGCACCGGCGCCAGCCTCTTGTACAGCACATGGGATATGGCCTTTGCCTTGAATCCCTGCTTCATGTAGAATGCGATGTTGCGCGGGCTGCTGGCCATTGTTTCGCAGCCGATTGTGGTGCAGCCCCTTGACTTCAGATAATCTATGGACGCGGCAACCAGCGATTTCCCATATCCCTTGTCCTGGCATACAGGATTGACTTCAAGAGGGCCGAACCACCCGACACTGCCCCAGGTGTGGGAGAGAATGCTGCCGATGACCTTTTTCCCGTCAAGCGCCACAAAGCTGCCGCCAGGGTCCTTGCCCATGTAATACTCCATGTTGCGGAGAGAACGCCTCATTATGGGAACTCTCATATTGCGCTCCCTGAAAAAATGATCCTGCCAGACTATTGCCTGCATGTCGATGATATCAGAAATATCCTCTCGCCCTGCGGGCCGAATTTCTGGGGTAGCCAGTATGCCACCTCATTCCTTTATCTGGTAGTGGCAGTAATCGCAGATATTGCCCAACGTGGGCTGGGATGACATGCCCCTGGTGCCGAGCCAGCGTTCACATCTTCCATGCATCTGCGGCTCCAATCCTAATTCGCAACCCATATGTTCACCAAATCCACAAGCGCGCGGGGATATTTCTACTTTTAGGCAAATTCCACATCTCGATTAAGCTTAAATAAGGTTCAGGCCATTCAATATTGAGATGGGTAAGATGACGAAATTCAAAGCCTGCTTCAGTGTGGTTGTGGTCTTTGCCGTGCTCTTTTCCTGCGGGTGGTTCGACGGCGGTGAGGATCCTGAATATCCAGATGTCACGAGGGCTGAGAAGCTGCCACTTGACATCGCGAAAAGAGGCCCGGAGACGGACCAGCACCCCCCGATTCTTCATTCGACGCTTTTCCAGGACCCGGTTCCGATGCCCGGGCCGGTGAACACTGCCGGGGCGGAGGATTCGCCTTTCATACTTCCGGACGGCGACACCATGTACTTCTTCTTCACGCCGGATGTGAGGGTTCCACCCGAGAAGCAACTGCTGGACGATGTTACCGGGGTGTGGGTTTCCAGGAAGGTCGGCGGCACCTGGACCGAACCGGAGCGCGTCTGGCTCCAGGAGCCGGGCAAGCTGGCGCTGGACGGGGCCGTGGCGATACAGGGCAGCGAGATGTGGTTCGCTTCAGCCCGGGAAGGTTACGAGGGCGTCAACATGTTCACCGCTGAACTTGTTGATGGAAAATGGGTGAACTGGGAGTATTCCGGGGACCGCCTGATGAAGGAGATCCAGATTGGCGAGGTGCACATCCGCGGGGATGAGCTTTACTTCCACTCGGCAAGGTCCGGCGGTAAGGGAAATTACGACATCTGGGTCACGACGCGGGCCGGAGATTCGTGGTCGGACCCTATGAACATCCAGGCCGTGAATTCCGCTGAGATGGACGGCTACCCATATATCTCCCAGGACGGCAACGAGATGTGGTTCACCAGGACATACCTCGGCACCCCGGGAATATTCCGCTCGGTGAAGGTCGGCGGAGAGTGGGGAGCGCCTGAATTGATAATTTCGCAGTTCGCCGGGGAGCCGACGCTGGACAATGCCGGGAACCTATATTTCGTGCATCATTATTACGAGGACGGCGTCATGATTGAGGCCGATATTTACGTAGCGTACAGGAAGTGAGCATGATGGAATACCGCAGGGCGACAGCCGAGGATCTGGATGAGCTGGTGGAGATGAGGATGGCCATGCGGGCCGAGCGCGAGGATTCGGACTGCAAGATCAGCCTCGAAGATTTCCGGGCGCGGACCGCCGAGTATTTCAGGGCGCACATCCCGGACGGCAGCTTCATCGCTTGGGTGGCCATAGACATAGGCGCCATCGTGGCGACCGGCGGCCTATGCATGCACCATGTTCCCCCGACATACGCCAACCCCTCGGGAAAGGTGGCCTACCTGGTGAACATGTACACCGCGCCGAAGCACCGCGGCCAAGGCATCGCATCGAAGCTCCTCGAATACCTGGTTGAAGAAGCGAGGCAGAGCGGCTGCGACAGGGTGGCGCTGAACACCTCCAAGGCAGGCCGGCGGGTGTATGAGAAGTACGGTTTCACGGATGTGCCCGGGGAGATGGAGTTCTTCCCGGATTAGAGCATCCCTGCCAGCCGCGCCATGTCCGTCTCCGCTACATGGGTGTAGATCTGGGTTGTCTTCAGGTCTTTGTGGCCCAGTAACTTCTGGATGTACCGTATGTCCGCGCCCCCTTCCAGGAGATGGGTGGCGAAGCTGTGGCGCAGGGTGTGCGGCGTGACGTTCTTCTTTATCCGGGCCCTTGCAGCAGCATCCTTCACAACGAGCTGAACAGACTTCGAAACGTACTTCCCGTCGGAATATCCGGAAATGAACACCAAGCCCTCGCGGCCTTCAGGTTTGTAGGCGCCCAGCAGCAACTTTAGCTCAGGATGCAGAAAAACCATCCGATCCTTCCTGCCCTTTGCATTCCGCACATGAATCACCATCCTGCCGATATCCAAGTCCTCCCAGTTCAGGTTGATTGCTTCCGACAGCCGCAGCCCGCCATAGTACAGCGCCCCCAGCAACGCCTTATGCTTGGCATTCTCGGTGCCTGAAAGCATGGCCTTGACCTCGTCCCGGGATAGCACCGTCGGAAGTTTCGCGTCCTTGCCGGCAAGAGGTATGTCCTCGGGGAACGGCTCCCGCAGAACCGTTTCATAGAAAAATTTCAGCGCGAAGTTCGCCACCCTCATCGTGGATGCGCTGGCATCCGAGTATGAGAGGATGAAGTCGCGGGCGGATTGGCCGGAGAGCAGCCATCGGCGGACCATGGATATGTAGAGCCTGCCGGTTTTGTAGGAATATTTGCGGAGCTTCACCTCCTCCATGAGCTTGCCGATGAGGGTGTAACGGTCTGCGGCAGTGACATTAATGGGGTCGAAGGGCATAGAGAAAGAAAAGGTGACCGCCCATAATAAACTTCGCAAAAACCCGAATAACTCCAAATAAGCGAAGCAGAGCTACGCTTAATAGGAGTTAAAGGAAATTTTTCGTCTCCCCGGCATTGGCCAGGCAGGCGAAAATCATTCAATCCTGCCGCCTTCGTTTAACCAACTCGGAACGGAGAGAACATGTGCAAGATTGCTACGCAACCTTGCATAACAGAGGTTAAACGGCGAACAGAGTTCGCGCAAATTTTTTCTTGCTCTACGGGGGGGTTCACGGGGACGGATATGTGAACAAAATCAAAGTGCCTGTCTGTTAATGGTATGTTATTATTTGAATATAGATTGGAGATGTAAAGTGGTCAATTGCTATTACATTATTTTGTTATTAAAATGTTAAATTTGGTAAATCGACTATATTCTTTTTTAGCATGCTATTTTTTATTAATTATATTTTTATACCTAAAATACCTTTATCTGTGGCATGAGTCGGAGAGGGTTCCAAATCAATAAATCAGGCATTCTCTTAAACGATGTGGAGGAGTAAACCATGAGATGCAAATTCATGACCGGGATGATATCTATCGCGTGTGTTTTGATGATGATGACCGTAACTTTCCAGCCGGTGGCTGCGAATACCGCATATGACAATATGGTCATCCAACCGG
>CALKWP010000073.1 GCA_938004075.1 uncultured Methanomassiliicoccales archaeon | reverse complement strand
GATCGGCAATCAACGGGCCGAGGCTGGGGCACTGGTAGCTGAAGGGGTGCGGGGACATGGCAAGGCCGCCGTGCGAATGAATCCTTTCTATCGTGTCCGCGGCAAGCAATCCCTTGGGTATGTGTTCCTCAAGAAACACGCCCAGAAGCTCTCCGTCAGATGTGGTTATCTCCTCTCCAAGAACTATGTCGATATCCAATTTCCTTTCCGCGACATAGCGCCGGGCAATTTTCGAGCCCGCTATCGTATCATGGTCGGTGATGCCGAGAACGCTTATGCCCGCTTTCACGGCTGCATGCACCATCTCCTCAGGAGGCGTGACGGATTCAGGGAATGGGATGACGCTGAAGTTGGTGAAGCCAGAATGGCAGGTGTGGCAGTGGAGGTCGGCCCGTGATTTTAAGGTCATTGATATAGGTATAGATAGAGTTGTATTTTATTGTTGACGCGTTTCAATCTTCGACTTTCCCGACCGGTGCGATGTAAATGACGAACTCGTCACGGCCGTCCAGGCCAAGCAACTCATCCATAGCCTCCTGGTCGTAGGCGGCAATGGCGCAGGTCCCGCATCCGATGGACTCGCACCCCAGATATAGGTTCTGGCAGACATGGCCCGCGTCCAGGGCAATCACTTTGTGGGAAGTGTCACCATAACGCCATTCCATGCGGTAGGGTATCGTGGTCCAGATGAAAGTGGCTGCGCTGGATCCTGCGAATTTTTGCCCGAAGCAGCCCTTGGAGACTTTGGATTCCAGGCCCCGGGGATTGCATTGCAGCACGATAGCGTGCTCCAGCGGAAGGTACCTGTAAATGCCCTTGGAAAGCCCGTCAACGTTGAAAACAGCCAGATATGTCTCGAACGCATGCCTGTTCCCGGCCGACGGGACGTTCCGATAGATGCGCGCCGGGTTCTCGCCGTCCCTGACGCCCTGTGTGGTCCAGAGCAAAAATGAAAGCTCTTCAAGAGAGATGGGTCCCTTGAGGAAGGAGCGGCGGGACTTCCTCCCGGCAATTACCTTTCTCAGTTGGGTCTTTCCAATCGTCTTGGGAAATTCGGGTAGCTGGATGACCTTGGCGCCCTTCGGGACGGGCTTCTGGATTGGAGGCATCGGCACACCCCTGTTCTGGTCGGTCTTCGAGAAATCGAATGTCTTCCTGCCGCTGTCCTTGAGGTATTCCCGGCTCATGGTATCACGACCCAGAATTGGCGCGGAGGTTTAAAAAGTTCTCACTGCTGCAAAAGTTCCAGGCCTTCCTGCGTCGCCTTCACAACGACCCTGGAGCCCTGGCCCTTGATGCCAAGGTTCTTGCAGCCCACTCTTTTCAGGGAGAGTAATCCCTCGACCTCCAATCGCTTGAGGAAGGGAGTGAACTGGCTGGTGCCCTTGGGCTTTATCCCTTTGGCTTCGCAATCCGCGAAATACTTCTCTTTAACATCATCGGCCAGAACATTGTGCTGCTTGGAACTGAGCTCGATGACCGCCTTCAGAAGCATTACACGATGAACCATTGCCCCGGAATCCATGGATTTGGCTTTCTTCTTCGGAACGGGGGCGGCAACCTGGGGCTGATGGACCGCCGGCGACGGCGCGGGAGCGTGAACCTTCGCGGACATGGCTTCCATCCTGGACTTCAGAACCCTGATCTCCTCGGCCATTGCCCGGACAGTAATCTCCAGCGACTTGATGCTGTGCTCCATATCATAATTCGGAACCGGCCTGGACTCGTACCTGGGCTTCGGTGCCTCCCTCGGCTTGGGAGAATCCCATGGCTTGGAATATGTCCTGGGCTCGGAGACAAGCGGCGCCTGCTTCGGAGGTTCTTTTCCGGTGACGGGAATCTCACCGGCCTTCACCTTTTCCAGCATTTGAATTCCATCCTCGGTTATCTTGTAAACGTCCAGCTCCACCAGGGTACCGTTCCTGAACGTGTTCGTGACTGTCTTCTCAACCAGCTCGAGGGCGATGAGCGATTCCAGCGCGACATTGATGGCCCTGTAGCCGTACTCGGTCTCCTTGCGTATAAAGCCGGGCGTGAAGCTGCCGCCCTGGTAGCCCTTCTCGTGCTGCTTCTTTCCGAGCTCGAGTATCTTGGATTCCATCAGAGTTAATTTATCTACATTTTTTGGCATTTCTGCACCATCGCAAAGAGTAATAAAGCGAGCCAGCTTATAAAATTTGCGCCGCTGCGTTTTTGTTTGACAATATATGGTTGTCTTACAGAATATGCTACATCATATAACCTGATGAGTTCTGTAAGGTGATGGCATTGGGCATCTGGGGCACTGCGCTGACTCATAGATCATGCCTGTCCCTTCTCGACCTATGCCTCATGTAAAGCTTCATCAACAGCTGGTGCAGCGCCTCCTCCGACAGCCTGCCATTGCAGTGCGGGCATGGGACGCCGGGAGGCATTATCTCCAGCACCGGGGGGTTCGGCCGCCTCGGCTTGGCCTTCTTCTCCCGCATATCCTCGATCGAATCATAGGAGGATTCTTTCAGCGATTCGTCGATGTAATCCAGCAGCACCGGAAGCGCATCGTCCATCGAAAGCTCATGCATCTCTATCGCCATGCCCAGCTCCTCCCTGAACTGCCCCAGCGTGGATTGCTTGTTGACGTCCCTGATGGAGTTCATGTCGAATGATATTGAGTAAGTATCCTTCACCAGGAATGGCAGGTTCCGCGGGATGTCCTGCATCAGCGCATCGTGGAAGCGATCATAATTCACGTCCACCTCGGGCGGGCTCATCCTGTTGATGTTCAGTATTAGCTTCAACGAGCAATCACTCTTCACGTAATGAACGCCGCATATCGCGTACTCCACGCGAACATCAACGAACTCCTCCCGATGCTTCTCGTTGAGCGTCATGCTGAAATCGGCGCTGTCCTTCGCCACCATCTCAAGTATCACTTCCCTCGCCCTGTGCAGGTCTATTATCCTGTTCTCCCTCACTGAATCCACCACCTGGCTGCAATTTCCTCAATCCCATTCCCCGCCGCCCGGTTCCAACAAACCACCATAGTTTCCACTAGCACAATCGCGTTTTCACATACTCCTGTCAAGTGCATCCCTCCGCAGGAACGGTACCTTATGCAGAACTCGTACTTATTTTTATCGGTCGATAAGAATAATTTTATTTGCGGGAGAGATAAATGTTGGATGGCTTTTTTAATACAATCGGATAGATAAATATCAATGTCTGGACAGGAATAAGATTGCCGGCCGCCTGATGCAGCGGCGGCAGCCTCCATCTCGAGCGCTCGATAGCGCAGCGGTGCAAACCTTGATATTGTCAACCGCCGCTTCAAGGCCGGTGATGGATTTGAAAAAGCGCACCAAGATACTTTGCACCATAGGCCCGGCCTCAAGCTCGAAAACGACATTGATGAAGTTGGCCAGGGCAGGGATGGACGGGGCGAGGATCAATTTCAGTCATGGCACGTACGAGGAGCACGCAGAGGTCATCGAGAACGTGAGAGATGTGTCGCGGGACCTCAAGGTGCCGATTGCTGTTGTGATAGACCTGCAGGGCCCTAAAACGAGGGTTGGGGAGATGGAGATGGGTGGAGTTTTCCTCAAACCGGGAAGCAGGATTACTATCACCACAAAAAAAGTGATTGGCAACGCAATGGTCATTCCAACCCAGAACCCGGACTTTCCGAAAGAGGTCACAGCAGGGGACGAGATACTTTTGTCCGATGGCCAGATGAGCCTGAAAGTAATGAAATTGAGAGGGCGTGACGTTGATTGCCTGATCGTTCGCGGAGGCGTTCTTCAAAGCCATAAAGGAATGAACTACCGGGCCAGGAACTCGAAGCGCGGGCTTACGGACAAAGACTGGAAAGACCTGAAGTTCGGGCTTGATCATGATGCGGATTTCGTGGCCATCTCCTTTGTCCGGTCCGCAGAGGATGTCAAGGATGTGAGGCGCTTTGTCGACAGGCATGGCTCGAAGGCTCATATAATTGCGAAGATTGAGAAGGCTGAGGCCGTGGCGCAGATCGATAAGATACTGGATGTTGCCGATGGCATCATGATTGCCAGGGGCGACCTGGGCGTTGAGATGCCGCTGGAGGAGATCCCGCAGATACAGAAAGAGATAATCGCAAAGTGCACGCAGTGCTCCAAAATGGTCATCACCGCCACCCAGATGCTTGAATCCATGACCTGGAACCCCACGCCGACAAGGGCCGAAGTCCTCGATATCGCCAATGCCGTTCTGGATGGCACCGATGTTTTGATGCTTTCAGGCGAAACCGCTGTCGGAAAATATCCGGTAGAGGCGGTTAAAATGATGGCCAAGGTCGCTGCCAAGACCGAAAGCGGCGTACATTGGGATGCGGGGCTGCATTCTGACCTTCGGGAGAACCTCCTGATCACAAATACGGTCGGTCATGCGGCGGTCGCCATCGCGCACAATGTGAGGGCAAAGGCCATAATCGCATTCACCATGGGGGGAGCCACGGCAAGGGTGATGTCAAAATACAGGCCTCAGATGACCATATTGGCGCTTTCCCCGAATGCTGGCTCAGTTAGGAGGATGGCGCTCTACCGCGGCGTTGAGCCGAGCGTCATCGAGAGGGCGGACAGCACGGATGATGTCATCGCCCTTGTCGAGCGAACGGTTCGGCATGGAAAATTGCTGAAGAAGGGAGACATCTGCGTTATAACAGCCGGCGTGCCGCTCTCAACCGAGGGGATGTCCAATCTGATAAAAGTGCAGAGGGTTGGCTCCGGAAGATGGGATAAGCTGGGGAATGTCTGATGAGATCAGGAAGCGTTAGAAAATTATTGTTGCCAGCCGGGGACAAAGATTGTCTGAAGGGAAAGATTGTTAGGTTTTCGCTCTGGCTGAGTGCGATCACAGTGGTGCTTGCCATGCTTGTGCTGGTAGGCTGGATCCTTGATGTCGGGTATTTCAAATCATTCTTCCCTAATGCTGATCCAATGACGGCAAATGCTGCCATCCTCTTCATATTGAGCGGGCTGGCTATATTTTTTAGTATCCTCGAGAAACAGAAAAGCAAATGCCGTGTTGTTATTCTCCTCATTTGCTCAATCGTGATCGCCGTTGCAGTGCTGACAACCCTGGAGTACGCATTCTCCATCAATATTGGGATAGACGAATTGCTATTCAAAGAGGAGATAAGCACACCAGGAACCTTCCCTCCAGGCCGAATGACCCTTCTCGCTGCTATAAATTTCATCCTGATAGGGTCCTCCACTCTACTGGTATACTATAGGAAATGGATGACATTGTCCCAATCGCTCACTGTGGTCGGCATCCTCCTTGGAGGCCTTAGCCTGATAGGGTACCTTTACGGCGTTGACTCGCTATACGACGTATCCTCCTACACCCAGATGACTTTCTCCACCACCATAGCCTGCATCATCCTGAATTTCAGCCTGCTTCTCTCACGGCCGAACGACGGGCTCATGAAGATATTGACCAGCAATACACTAGGAGGGGTGATGGCCAGGCGTTTGTTGCCTATGGCCGTCGCGGTGCCTTTGATCATCGGTTGGTTCAGGCTCGTCGCGGAGATCATCGGACTTTTCTCGATAAATATCGGAGTATCACTTATGGTGTTCACGACCATAATATCGTTGACCGTAATTATCTGGTTGAACGCGCTCTTCCTGCACAGACTGGACATCTCCCGGAAACGGCTTGAGAGGGACATAGTGAAGGCCATGCACACAGCGGAGTCGGCCACAAGGGCCAAGTCCGAGTTTCTGGCGAACATGAGCCACGAGATACGGACCCCGATAAATGGGATCACGGGTATGATCTCGCTCACCTTGGATTCTGAGATTTCACCTGCAAGCAGGGAGTACCTGCTGCATGCCAACTCGTCCGCTCAGACGCTTACCAGGATAATCGACGACATCCTTGATTTCTCAAAGATCGAGGCTGGAAAGCTGAAGTTGGAGCAAGTGGACTTCAATCTGGATGCGATATTCGAGGAGATGAAAGTACTGTTCTCGAACGATGCGACGGACAAGGGAGTGAAACTGGTCGCAGCCATCCATCACGATGTTGAAAGGAATCTCGCGGGAGACCCTGTCAGGCTCAAACAGGTCCTGATGAACTTGCTGAGGAACGCTATCAAATTCACATCGAAGGGCAGCATCACGCTCAAAGCGGAGCCAGGCCCGGCAGGAAGTGGGGCCGGGATTACCATAATGTTCAGCGTCGCGGACACCGGGATAGGTATAGCCAAGAACAAAACAGATCAGATCTTCGAGGCGTTCAGCCAGGTCGATGGCTCGACGACCAGGCTCTATGGCGGCACAGGCCTCGGCCTGACTATCTCAAAGAGTCTGGTTAAGATGATGGGTGGGCAAATCTGGGTGACCTCATCGCCCGGAAAGGGCAGCACCTTCTTCTTCACTGCCATATTCAGACAGGGAGAACATTCAGCTGCGAGGCAGGAAGAGAGGAAAGGCGCGATAGAAGCCAGCGGGATCCCTACCGGTCTGACGGTGTATCTAGCCGATGACAATGAAGTTAACCGCATCCTGATGAACAACCTGCTGGCGAAGATCGGCGCCACCGTGACCACCGTTGACAATGGCATTGACATGCTCGCGGCTTTCAAGAGAGAAGTCCCAGATATAATACTGATGGACATACAGATGCCTGGCATGGATGGTGTGGAGACCACAAAGCGCATAAGGGAGCTGGAGAAAAATACGGCAACCCATACGCCAATAATAGCGGTGACGGGCCATGCACTGAGGGGCGACCGGGAGAGGTTCCTGGCAGCCGGCATGGACGGTTACATCCCCGAGCCGATCGATATCGGAGCTTTCTTCGATTTGGTCCGCGCCTTCACATCGGACATGTCGCCGAGGGAACCAAGCGAGACTCAGGCCAAGACTTCATTGGAAGAATGGGTGAACATGGATGACTTCAAAGCCCGCGTCAACAACGATACAGATCTCATCCGCCAACTCCTGAAGATGTATCTCGAGGAATCGAGAGAGCACCTCGCGCGGATCGAGAGGGCTATCCGAGACAATGCGCCTGCGGAACTGGAACGATCCGCCCATTCGCTGAAGGGGGTTTCTGCAAACCTCTCCGCGTACAAAGTGAGCGAACTCGCATCCCGCCTGGAGGACCTTGGCGAATCCGGCAGTATAGCTGGCGCGGATGCGGTCCTGACGGACCTCGGCGAGGCTTTAAATAAAACAATTCACTATATGGAAAATTACTTGAATGAGAGGGTGAAGGAATGAATTCTCTGATCGCGGAAGACAACACTGCGTCCAGGATATTGCTGGAGAAGATATTGAAGAAACTCGACCACAAGGTCACATATGCGGAGAACGGGAACGATGCATTGGACATTTACAAGAAAGGAAGATATGATCTGGTTTTCCTGGACTGGATGATGCCAGGCAAGAACGGGATTGAGGTGTGCAGGGAGATTAAGGCATTCGACGAGAGGAACGGCAGGAAGTCCTATGTCATCATGGTCACGGCCAAGACGAAGGAGGAGGACGTGCTGACGTCCCTGGAAGCCGGCGCGGACGATTTCATCTCGAAACCCATCAGCACCTCCATCCTGGAATCACGCATCAACCTGGCCGGGCGGATGAAGGACTCGCTCACTACCAGCGCCCTGCAGATTCTGGAAGGCGAGCACAAGGTGCTGCTGAGGATGGCCAACATTTTCGAGACGATCGCCGAGAAGATCGGCCACGTCCCTGTGCCACCGAAGATAATGGCATGGTGCAAATCCACCGCGTTCCTGCTGGACACAAAGGTGCATCACGCCAAGGAGGACATGTTCATACTCATGTTCCTGGAGAGGGCTATAGCGGTTCATGGCGAATCCCCGAACTCCAGGGTGTTCTCCAGATCGTCCCTGAAAACAGTGGAGGAGGAGCATGTCAGGTTGTTGTCACTGCTCGAGGAGATGCAGAAGAACATTGATTCATACGCGATGAACGAACCGGGCTCCGACATTATCCTGAAAAAGACCATATCGGATTATGTGGCCCTGACGCGCAGGCACATCCAGAGAGAGGAGAAATTCCTCTTCCCTCTTGCCAAGAAATACCTCAACGACAATGACATGGGCACATTGCTGGGCCAATTCAGCCAGATCGAGGAAGATGTTGGCCTAGAGAAGCTCGACAAGCGCACCCATCAATTGGTTAAGATCGAGGAAACGCTCGCCCGCCTGAAGAAAGAGGGCGGAGGTTCGAGAGATTGAGGACACTCGTAGCTGATGACAGCAGGTCCGACAGGATGGTACTGGAGAGAATATTGGCCAAGTTGGGGCATGAGGTGACGTCATCGCATGATGGGAGGACGGCTTTGGAGGAGATGCGCAAGCATCCGTTCCCGATCGCGTTCATAGATTGGATGATGCCCGAACTCGATGGCCTCGACCTATGCCGCAGCATAAGGGAGGCGGAGCGGGGAACGGGCGGCTACACCTACATCATCATGGCCACGGCCAAGGACAGGAAGGAGAACATCATCCAGGCCCTGGAAGCCGGCGCGGACGATTTCATCTCGAAACCGCTGGATGCCGACATCATTGCCTCGAGGGTGCGGGTCGCGGAAAGGATCATCAATGCCAATGCCGCGCTCACGGAGAAGAACTTGCGGTTGGAATTTCTGCAGGGCCAGTTGATAGACCACAATGTCGGTCTGAAGGGGCAGGTAGAGACACTCAAGGCGAGACTTGCCGGCATTACAAAGCCCAGACCTGCGGGAGGAACGACTGGCACGGCACTCGAATTGGGCGAGGCGTATCTCATCGAATGCCTGGATGGCGCCAACAATATGGCTTACACAATGTTCATCACCGAGATATCGAACGGAACGCCGGGCTTCATACTCAGCCGCGCTCCCGAGAAGAGGCTGAGGGAAATGTACGGGCTGAAGGACGTCAACATAATCAACCTGTCAAAGGGCCTGGGCGATGGGTCAGGGCCTGTGCTGCCCCTCAATTTCCTTGCGTTGGATTCCTCGAAGATTGATTATACCTCCAACAGGAATCTCCAGGCCATCGTGGAACTGGTCAAGGACTTCATGGAACGCAACAAAGGCGCGGCTGTCCTGTTGGACGGCATCGAATACCTGTTCACGAGGTTCCAGATGCTCCCAACTATGGAGATGCTTTACGAGCTGAGCGAAGTGGCCAGGAGCCTTGACGGCAAAATGATGATAGCCTATTACCCAGACACGCTGGATCCAAAGGTGCTGCCGCTTCTTAAGAGGGAGATGAGCTGGCACCCATTGTCCGAACAATAGACATTATGCAGGCCGCATTATGCGAAGTCCCACGTGGCAATAGGCACCAACGATGATTAAAGCCGCGCCGCCGAACGCCAGGTGAATGCGGTATCGCAATTCCAGAGGTTCAGCAACGGTCATGGTGAGTTGCAATATTCCGAAAATGAGATATATCACCAAAATCGCGACTATGTTCGCCATCGCCTCTTTCTTCGCGCCCCGCTTCGATAAGGGATGACAGCACATTTAAAAACTCTATCGGATTATTGGCAAGCGTGAAACGGATAGAGTTGCTTCTGCCAGCCGGCGACAAGGACAGCCTGAGGGCGGCCGTCGCCAACGGCGCTGATGCGGTGTACCTCGGGCTCGATGCCTTCAATGCAAGGAGCTTCGCGGGGAATTTCAGGAGGGAAACGCTTCCCGGCATCGTGGAATTCTGCCATGGGAAAGGCGTGAAGGTCTTCGTCACGGCCAACATCCTGGTGAAGAACCATGAGCTGGGGAATTACCTCGGGCTTGCGGGCGCCATTGACGCTTCCGGGGCCGATGCCATCATCATGCAGGACCCCTGGCTGATTCCGTTGGTTCGGGAAGCCGCTCCCGGCTGCGAGGTTCATCTGTCCACGCAATCAACGACCGCGAACAGGCATGCCATCCCGGACGGCGTCAACCGCGTCATACTTCCCAGGGAGCTGGACCTGGGCCAGATCTCGGCAATGGCCACCCACGTTCCAGTCGAGGTGTTCGTTCATGGGGCGCTCTGCCTCAGCTACAGCGGCCAGTGCCTTTTCTCTTCAATGGCGGGCGGCCGCAGCGGGAACAGGGGAAGATGCGCCCAGCCATGCAGGCAGCAGTATAACGGCAAATACCCGCTCAGCACCAGGGACCTCTGCCTTCTGGAAAAATTACCTGAAATAATCGGAACCGGCGCAGTATCCCTGAAAGTGGAGGGGCGGATGCGCGGCCCGCTGTACGTTGGCACGGTGGCCAGGATATACAGGAAGTACATTGACATGCATTATTCCGGGGAGTTCGCAGTCAACCCGAAGGACCTGGAGGACCTCAGGATGGCCTTCAACCGGGATTTCACCACTGGCTTTTCTTTCAACAAATCAATCGTCGATTCCAGCGCGTCCACCAACCGGGGCATCTACCTCGGCAGGATGGAGCGCGGAAAATTGAGACTGGAATCGTCCCTCCGGGTCGGGGACGGCGTCATGGTCCTGGAAGGCGGGAAGAGGTCAGGCAACATTGTCAGGAGCATCCTTCTCGGAAGTGAATCGGTAGACATGGCGCATAGCGGGGATGTAGTTTCCATCGATGTCAAGGGTGCCGGGGAGGGCGACCGCGTCTACAAGAACATGGCATCCGATTTAAGCGTTGATTTAGGTCCGGAACTGGTCCTGGAGGAATCTCAGCTTCCCGCTAGGAAACCCAGGATGCCGAACATCCGGGAAAGCAGGGCTGCGGGCCCACCAGCACTGTTCGTCAGCGTTCACTCGCCTGATGCGGCCGGGGAAGCTGCCAGAGCGGGCGCCGATACGATTTATTACGATATCTTCAAAGCCGATTGCCAGGCAGCCAGGGATGCCTCCGGGAAGGCCAGGTTCTTCCTTTCCGCGCCGCGCATCATGAGCGAGAGTGAGGTTAGCAAAGCGCTGGACATCATCAGGGACATGAGGCCGGACGGCGTCCTTGTCGGGGAAAGGGGGCTGCTGGCGGCATTGAAGAAGGAGCGGGTCGACATCCACCTCAATCACTCATTGAATGTATTCAACGATGTGGCGCTGGACGCCTGCGGCGGGATTCCCATCATTTCTCCAGAGCTGAGCTTCGAGGAGCTAGCCGCTTTCAGATCGAAAAGGTTCATAGTACAGGCGCATGGGCCGATGGTCCTGATGACCACCAGGGAGCCCATAAAGGACAGCGTGCTGAAGGACGGTTCCGGCAGAAGGTTCAGGACCAGGAAGGCCGGTGAGTTAACGGAGATACTGAATTGCTCGGACCTCGGATTGTTCAACCTGACCAGGAAGTACCTTGACGCGGGCGTGAAATGGTTCCACCTGGACCTGGAGCGGGACGCGGGAAAATTCATCAAAGTGTACCGCAAGATAATTTTCGGGGAGAACTTCGATGACGCGAAGATAAGAAGGGGCTTCACCACAGGGCATTTCAGGAGGGGCGTCGAATGAGAGGCTCATCAACCATCGCCATGGAGACGGTTTTTCTCGACCTGGAGGGCAGGGAATGCCGCATCGTCATCGGCCACAACATCCTGGCCAGCATTGGCGGGATCGCTTCCTCAGAAAAGGCGCGAAAATTTGCCATCATCACCAATTCCACGGTCAATTCGCTCTACGGGGACACTGTTGCCGGCAGCCTGGAATCCTCCGGTTTCGAGCATGAGATGTTTGAGGTCGCAGACTCGGAGGCGTCAAAATCGCTCGCCGAAGCCGAGATGCTCTACAGGAAACTGGCCGCCGGCGGTTTTGACAGGAATTCTTGCATAATCAGCCTCGGCGGCGGAGTCGTCGGGGACCTGGGTGGATTCGTTGCCGCGACTTACATGAGAGGCATCGGCCTCATTCATGTTCCCACGACGCTTCTTGCTCAAGTGGACAGCTCCATCGGCGGCAAGGCCGCGGTCAACATCCCGGAGGGGAAGAATCTGGTCGGCGCATTCCACCAGCCGGAACTTGTGATAACCGATGTTGCGACGCTGGCGACTCTCCCGGACGCGGAATTCAGGTCAGGATTGGCTGAGGTCCTGAAATACGGCATGATACTGGACAGTGAATTATTCGGGATGCTGGAATCGGGCGCCGACTGCATCCTGCGCAGAGACCCCGATGCCATGGTGAAGGTCGTCGCAAGATGCGCCGCCATCAAGGCAGGCATCGTCGAACAGGATGAGCATGACATGGGGAGGCGACTTATCCTGAATTACGGCCACACCCTCGGCCATGCACTGGAGGCCGCATCTGAATATCAATACAGGCACGGGGAAGCGGTTGCCCTGGGGATGCTTTTTGCTGCCGAAATGTCCATGAAATCCGGATTGCTGGCTCAGAATGATTTACAGAGATTGCACAAACTGATTTCGGCATTATGCCTCCCAGCCCGCATGGACAGGAAAATTGATGTCGAGAAGGTAATGAAATTCATGAATATCGACAAAAAAAGCCGTGATGGGAAACTCAGACTGGTCCTTCCCACCGGCATCGGCAGCGGGTTCGTTTCGGATGATGCAAAAATCCATGATATCAAGGCGATTCTGGAGGGGATGATGGAATGAACATCGTTCTCACTGGCCCGATGGGCTCCGGAAAAAGCTCTGTCGGAAGAGAGGTCGCGGCAGCGCTGGGCCTGAAGCTTGCAGACATGGATGCCATCATCGAAAGCGAGACGCAACGCACCATCAGCGAGATATTCGCCGATGGCGATGAAGAATCGTTCAGGGAGATTGAGTGCGAGCTCGCCCGCAGGCTGGCAGGCATGGATGGCCTTGTCATTGCCACCGGCGGGGGCGTTGTCTTGAGGCCAGAGAACATGAGGCGGCTCAGGTTGAGCGGTATAGTGATCAGACTTGATGCTCCGGCAGGAGTGCTGCTTGAGAGGGTGCGCGGAGCCGGCAACAGGCCGGTCCTGGAGGCGCTGGGGAGCAGCGAGGCGGGGCTGAAAAAGCACCTTGAAGATAGGGAGCAATTTTATTCAATCTGCGACCACACAATCGACACCGGGAAGATGAGCATCGAAGAAGTCATTGTTCAAGTCTGCCGCATTGCCAGCTTGCCGACCTTCAGGATATGCGCCTGCATTTCCGGCGATAATCCCGAGAAGGATGTATTGCACGCTGCCAGGAATGGGGCTGCCATGGTCGAACTGAGGCTGGACCTCATCCCGGAACCGGCTATTGAGAGCCTGGTGCGCGGCAGCCCGGTGCCAGTCATTGCCACCGACAGGGCCGACCCGCAGAACCTGAGAAACGCAATATCAGCTGGCTGTGAATTCATCGATATTGACTTCCACTGCCCGGAGAAGGATGGCATCATCAGGCTTGCGTCCGAGAATGGTTGCAGCGCCATTGTTTCGCTGCATGATTTCGAGGGCGTGCCAGGTTCCATCCCGGAGAAAGGCGCGGCGGATTTTCTGAAGATTGCGGCGACACTGAATTCCACCGACGACCTGAAGAAGCTGGTCGGATTGCATGGCCGCCGGGACGATGTCATCATTGCGGCAATGGGCCCCCTGGGCGGCCTTCTGAGGGTCTTCGGGCCCATGCTTGGTTCGTATCTCACGTACTGCTATATCGGGGAGCCGACCGCCACCGGCCAGCTGGAATTGAAAGCGATGATGGACATATACAGGGGGATGAAGCTCAGATGAATAGATTGTGCGTTATCGGCGACCCTGTGGGGCATTCCCTGAGCCCGGCAATGCATAATGCGGCCCTGGAGCATCTGGGACTCTCGAACGATTTCAGCTATGAGAAGCTGAAAGTGCCGTCCAACGAGCTGGCGAAATTCATGGAGCGGCTCAGGACCGGCGAGTTCGCAGGCGCGAGCGTGACCATGCCCCACAAGACCGCCATCATTCCTTACCTGGATGAGCTTTCCGAAGAGGCGGAACTCATACAGGCGGTGAATACCGTTGTCCGGAAAGATGGAAAGCTAATCGGCCACAACACGGACGGCGCCGGGTGCGTCCTGGCTCTCGAGGCCGCGGGGGTGAGGGTCCGCGACCGGGCCGTGGCCGTTATCGGAGCAGGGGGGGCGGCGCGCGCCATCGGGGTCAGCCTGGCCATGTGCCATGCCAGGAAGATATTCATCATCAACAAGATCGGAAGAGCGTCGTGTAGGGAAAGAGTGTAGATTTTGGTTGTCGCCGTATCATTAAAAAAAAAAAAAAAACATCAGAACAAAA
>CALKWP010000072.1 GCA_938004075.1 uncultured Methanomassiliicoccales archaeon | reverse complement strand
CCACCGAGATCTACACTCTTTCCCTACACGACGCTCTTCCGATCTCCTTCGCAGATGAGGATGTCAGTATCTTCAGGAATGAATCTGATGAACTCGTCCAGGCGGCTGCGGGCCGGACGCTTCTCGATGTACGCAATCTCGTCCTTTGAGAGGGAGACCACGAAATCCGCGCCCGCCTCCTGATGTCGCCAGGTGTCCTTCCCCTCTGTATCTATGGTGAATTTTGAATGAACCATGGATTTGACAGTGCCCACTTTCATCCCCCTGGATTTGAATTCCTTAATAAGTGCCTCGATGCAGGTAGTCTTACCAGTCTTTTTCAGCCCGATGAGTGAAACGATAATCATGGCATCACCAGGCATATATACATTAATCCTATTGAATACCTTTGGCATGATGTTTAAGGCCGGTCTTACATTATGAACTCATAACCTGCAAATCAAACAAAACATCCCAACTGGCAATTGCAGATGCGGATGCCCAGCCCATCTATTGCCACCCCCACTTCCCTGGCCGGGACATTCAACTCCCTTGCTATGGCCAGTGCCTGGGCGCAGTTGATCTTGCCATCCTTGGCAGCCTTCAATACCTCTGTTTCAATGGCGTTCATGCCATCAAGTATCGCGGCCCGTTTTTATAATTTGTTTCTTTGCTTTCTGCCTTGGTGGTCCGCACTTTCTTGGTTGCACGTTATCTATTTAATAGTTGATGACTTTACACAATAGCTTTTATCATTTTGATAAAGGGGGAGCACGTAGTGCCAGAATCAGCCAGCGCGCCATTGCAGGACCGGTGGGAGGAATTCCTGGTCCAATATGGCTATGACAAGCTCATCGCCGCCATCGCAAGCATATACCCAGAGGAGCGCAGCCTAGAGGTGAAGTACGAGCATCTGGAGCATTTCGATGTGGATTTCGCAGATGGCCTGCTCCACCAGCCGGAAAAATATCTCAAGGCCGGCGAAATCAAAATAGCCGACATCGCCAAGGCCGCCCAGACCATGGAGGAAGGGGCGCACATCCATCTCCGCATCAAGGAGCTCCCATCGGACAAGCAGAGCGGCATCCGCGTCGGCATCCGTGACATCCGGGCAAAGCACATGAGCGAGTTCATCTCCGTCGAGGGCCTGGTGAGGAAGTCCAACGAGGTGAGGCCGAAGGTTCTTTCCGCCGCATTCAAGTGCCTCAGGTGCGGGTACATAACCACAATCGCCCAGGAGGAAGCCCAGCTCAGGGAACCTCTGGAATGCGAGAAGATGGAGGACGGCGGCGGAGGCTGCGGCCGCGCTGCCGGCTCAACCAGATTCAAGCTCATCAAGGAATTATCCACATTTGTCGATACCGAAAAGATAGAGATCCAGGAGCAGCCAGAAGCCCTCAATGCCGGCGCCCAGCCGCAATCGTTGATCGCCTACCTGGAAGACGACATAGCCGGCCAGATATTTCCCGGGGCCAGGATAATCATCAACGGGATACTGGACAGCCGGATGAGGCAGAAAGGCTCCCAGGGCCAGACAACTTTCGATATTTTCATGAACGTCAACAGCCTCGAGTTCAAGGAAGCGGACGCTTACGAGATGGAGATTTCCCCTGAGGAGCAGGAGCAGATAGACGCTCTGGGAAAGAACCCGGACGCCATCGAGCTGATAAGGGATTCCATCTCACCAACAATATTCGGTCTCGAATTCGAGAAGGAGGCGCTGGCCCTTCAGCTTTTCGGCGGGATAACCAAGATCATGCCAGATAACACCCGCATCAGAGGCGACATCCACATCCTGCTTGTGGGCGACCCGGGCACTGCCAAATCCCAGCTTCTCAGGCATATGTCCGAAGTTACGCCCAGAGGCATATACGCATCCGGAAAGTCCGCCACAAGCGCCGGCTTGACTGCCGCTGCCGTGAAAGACGATTTCGGCGAGGGCCGCTGGACCCTGGAAGCAGGCGCACTCGTCCTCGCGGACAAAGGCCTTGCATGCGTGGACGAACTGGACAAGATGACCAAGGAGGACAGGAGCAGCATGCATGAAGCCATGGAACAGCAGACGATATCCGTCGCCAAGGCAGGCATAACTGCGACGCTTCAGTCGCGGTGCTCCATACTCGGTGCCGCAAATCCGAAATTCGGAAGGTTCACCCAGAGCGACATCATTGCCGACCAGATCAACCTGCCTCCGACATTGCTTTCCAGGTTCGACCTCATATTCCCGATATACGACCGCCCTGACGCCGCTGAGGACGCAAAGATTGCGGACCACATATTGAATTCGCATCTTGTTGGCGAGATGAGGGAGAGGTACAACAGCCGGGGCGAGTCCGATGAGACTTACGACCGCGAGGATTTCGAGGCAATGGACCGCACAAGAAAGCCCATCATTGACCCGGTCATACTCAGAAAATATGTTTACGTCGCCAAGAAGCGCAAATTCCCGGTCCTCACTGAGGAAGCAATCGCACGCTTGAAATCCTACTATCTCGAGGTAAGAAAGCTGGGAGAGAACGCTGAATCCAGGGCAGTGCCCATCACGGCAAGGCAGCTGGAAGGTTTCGTCCGCGTTGCAGAAGCCAGCGCCAGGGCCCGGATGTCCGATGAGGTCACCATCGACGATGCTGAAAGAGCCATAAGGATAGTCAGGGAATACCTGCGGCGTGTTATCGGCAGGGGTGGGGACGAGCTCGAATGGGACAGCGACCTCCTCAACACCGGAGTTCCGCAGAGCCAGCAGCAGAGGCGCATTGCCGTCAACAAGCTGATGAAGGAGCTAACATCTCAGGACAGCCAGGGATTCACTCTGGCCGAGGTCATACTTGGCGCTGCTGACATCAACATCCCCGAGGACAGGGTACTGGCCATCTGGGAGGGCATGAGGAAGAACGGCGAGCTGTTCCAGGTCGGAAAGAGGGGCGAAGAGCCTGTTTACAAACTAGTTCACGAGCTCTGATACAATGATTACAGCCAAATTCCACAAGACCGGTTTTGAGATAATCCTGGCCGCATGCGATTCCGAATTGCTGGGCAAGGCGCTTGAAGAGGGAAAGGTCAGCATAAAAGTGGATGCGGGATTCTTCGGCACCGATCAGGTCACCGAAAAAGAATTCCGAGGAATGCTGGCAAGGGCCACATCCGCCAATCTTGTTGGCGCTGCCGTTGTCAGAATCGCCATCGAGGAAGGCTGCGTTTTGCCGGATGCCGTGTCCAAAGTGAATGAAATACCGTACGCAATGTTCTTCTGCATGGGGTGAAAACCTGTTCTGCGTTGAATGCGGTTCAGAGAAAGAGGTGCATGGTCATCTTTGCATGAAATGCCTTCTCTCCAAGAATCTTATCGAACCGCCTGAATACATCTCGGTGGAAGTCTGCCAGGGCTGCTGGAAGGTCCTTGACCGTTCCGTGTGGAGGGATATGCCGCACGAGGATGTCGCCGCATCGATTCTGGAAAAGGAAACCAAGACCCATGGCCAGGTGGAGGAATTGCGCTGGGAAATTCCCGACTTTGAACCAATAAAGGGCGAGCACAGGGTCTCCGGAAAGGCGCATTTCAAGGTGGCAGGGGAATACCTCAGCCTGGATTTCAATCTGGGCATCCGCATAAGATACCAGAAATGTCCGACCTGCTCAAGGCAGAGCGGTGACTATTACGAGGCCATTATCCAGCTCAGGCGGGACGGCCTGACTTTGAAGAATGCCGATGCGGAGCTTGCGGAAGAGACGCAGATGGTCTTAAAAATTGTTGAAGAGCACGCAAGCACCGATGAGAATGCATTCATCACAAAATATTCCGCAGTAAAGGGCGGCATGGATTTCTATCTTGGCTCCTCGGCCCTGGCCAGGACAATCGCCAACAAATTCAGGAACAGGTTCGCCGCCACCGTGAATGAATCCCCCTCTCTGGTTGGGATGAAGGACGGGAACGACCTTTACAGGTACAGCATACTGGTGCGGCTACCCTTTTTCAGGGAGGGCGATGTAGTGTCCCTCAAAGAAAAGGTGTATCTGGTGGATGCCAATGACGGCAAGGTCCTTGTCCTGAAGAGCGCCCGGAACGGGGAATTGGACAGGGTGTCGGTTAACGAATCCGGTTTGCGGCTGGTTGCCAGGCAGCACGAGATCATGGAAGCCGTGGTTGTCACGCATGACCGCAGCAGCATTCAGATCTTGGACCCATCTAGCATGGTCGCCGTGACCATTGCCAGGCCTTCATACATGAAAAAACTTGGCGTGACCGTGCCGGTTGTCAGGTACGATGAGATGCTGCATGTGGTTTGAGCTTCCATCGCGGTTTCCTATACTTCGGGAGTCATGTTGAGATTTCATCTGCGTTTCAAATTTATTCAGGTAAATATTTAAACCATATTTGCCTTTATCCACAGGCTAAGGTGCGCGGTCGGTGGGAGGGCCGGGCTGCAAGGAGGGTTAACGATGGAGGATGGATTCATAAAGACGTACATAGACGGTTTCGATGAGAAGCTTCACGGCGGCATACCTGCCGGAAGCGTTGTGCTGCTTGTCGGGCAGCCTGGCACGATGAAATCCTCTGTGGCTTTCAACATGATATTCAACAGCGCACTGGAAAAGGGGCACAAGGGTCTCTATGTCACGCTCGAGCAGAGCTCCAGGAGCCTCGCCAGGCATATGACTTCCATGGGGATGGACCCGGAACAGGTCCGAGACAAGGTGGAGATAATAGACATCGGCCTCATCCGGAAGAAGCTCACCCAGCTCCATGACCAGAGCTGGATGCAGGTTTTCAAGATGTACACCAAGAATCTCAAGGAGACCAACGATTACAAGCTTCTGGTGATAGACTCCCTGCCTGTCCTCAACGTGCTCGCCAAGTTCGAGAATCCAAGAGAGGAACTTTTCCATCTTTTCGAATGGCTCAGGGATCTGAATGTCACCACTCTGGTGATAACTGAAATGACTCCCGATAACGCCAAGTTCGCAGAGCACGGCGAGGATTTCCTGGCAGACGGCATTATCTACCTTCGCATGGCTGAGATAGGCGACATCAGCGTCCAGCGCCAGATTCGCTGCGTGAAGATGCGCTCCGTGAACCACAACAGCGACTATCACACGCTCCTGTTCGAGCATGGCCAGTTCCGCGCCACAAAAGCCATAAGCAACATGAGAGGTTGAAGGATGATAGACAGAAAGCTCAAGGTGAAGATATGTCTGGTGGGAGACTCTGCCGTGGGCAAGACCAGCTTGATTAAGAAATTCGTGCTGGACATATTCGATGACACTTACATCACAACCATCGGAACCAAGATAACAAAGCGCACAATCAGACTGAATGAGGGCGATAAGGAGCTTTCCATGGACATGATGGTCTGGGATATCATGGGCCAGACAAGCTTCAGATCGTTGCTCCAGGATGCGTATTTCTACGGCGCTCACGGCATCATAGCGGTTGTGGATTCCACAAGGCCGGAAACCCTTGACAGCATTCACGACTGGGTCGAATCAATAAGGCAGGTCGTTGGCGAGGTTCCCATGGTGTTCGTGGCAAACAAATGCGATCTTGAGGGCAAGATTAACTCAGGGGCGATGAACCAAGCCCTTGGCAAGTACAACAGCGATTTCTTGTTCGCCAGCGCCAAGACCGGCGAGAACGTCTCTGAGGCATTCAAGTGCCTGGCGGAATCGATAGTTGAAAAATATTTTCCCGAGATGAAATGACACAATTGCCGCGAAAATGGATCCTGTTGATTTTAGGGGACCATGGTTCACAAAGCTTGAAACGTGGCAAAACTAGTCGCCAAGCAGGTTGTTTTTCTTTTCAGGGAACCTGTCCTTTCCCCATGCCAGCATCAGGCTCAGAGGGCTCTTTTCCCTGGCCAGGGAGAGCATATCCCCCGAAACCTTTCTCACGTCCCATTGGGCATGGGCATCTTCCCTCAATCTGGAGATATGGTGCAGCTCGCGCGCATTCGCCCGTATGAACATCCTTCGCCTGTGCCCGTTCGTGAGTGCGTACATGGCTGCTGGCTGGCTGTATTTCGCCAGTTCATAATATGCTTCAGAGCTTTGCCTGTAATTTTCCTCGAAATCCCTCTGCAGGCCTGTCTCTATCACCGATGGCGGATATGTGAATCCAAGCTCAGGGTCGTAGGACTGCACAAGCTGGGAGGACATCCTGTGCCTCTTCATCTGCCCGTAACAGGCCGAGCTCAGGACTACCTCGAAGGTGAAGTCTGCGAACTCGAATTCTCTCGTGGCTGATTCCCACGGATTCGAATAGCCGAGATAATCCTGAATGAAAGACTTGGCGCCCCCGTTCGCAATCAATCTGCCAGCGACCTCATCACACGCCTCTGCCGGGGCCAGGGTATGCGAGTGAAGGATGGCCTGCAGGGTTGCCCTGTCAGCCTCCTCGCTCCATCTTATTAATTTCACATCTCCGCTGGCAGGGTATTCCTTGACTGGGGATGCCTCGTCCATATTCTCCATGGCCTTTGAAGCCAGCCTTGATGCGTTGGGGTGGGTCTTCATGAAATGGTCGTCATTCAGGGGTCTCCCGAACTCCTTCTGATACACAACGGGGTCAGTGAGAAGGATGAGCGAAGGCGCGACATTCCCGGCAAGCCTGAAAAATTCCTCACCGAGTGTCTTGACCTCGCTGAGCGGACTCGCCCTCATGCGCCTTATCAGGTATTCGAGGTTGCGGGCGTTGGCAGTGAATCCCAGCTGGGCTTTGGTGGCAAGGCTGACCGCGTATCTCGCATCTTCCTTGGCATATCCCTCCACCATCCTCCTGTCCCATTTCTTCTCCAGCAGGTGAGGGTATTTCCCCTTGAAGTGCTCCAAAAGAACCTTGAAGGCCCTTGTGTAAAGCTCGTTCTGGTGCTTCATCGTCCTTTCGAACAATGGCCTGGCTTCTCCCTCGAACTCCTTCGGGATAACATAGTCGCCCACCAATTCCTGGTATCGCTGGGATTTCTCCGTGTAAGAGCAGAGCCTGTGCCATTCCAGGGACTCAACGCACAGCCTTGAGATGTCCAGAATGTCGAAGTTGAACACTGCATGCTCGGCCACTGATTGATGGTTCATCTCGAACACGATGCTCCTGGCGGATTTCCTGGCGGCCTCGACATCCTCTATGGCCATGTTCCTCAGTTCCGTGACAGGGGATGAGTCTCTGCTTATTCTCGCATAGGCCACTGCAATTGTCTCTGGCGACAGGGGCAGGTGATTGAGACCTTCGGTGGCGCGCACCTTCTCGATGATGGATGAATCGATGTTGTATCCGGCTAGCTTCACTTCCATGTTCTCGCCCAGAATCTTACAGGGACAGTAATGAGGAATGCTTATAAAATATGTTCGACCTGTGAGTAATCAAGGGTGTGGGAACTCTGTGCCAGATACAAACATATTTACTTCATAGCATGATTACTTGCTGAATGAAAAGCCTCCTTGAATCAATAACAGAACACTCGTTCCAGTCGGCAATCGTGATACGACATGCCGAGAGGTTCGCAATAAAGGGCAATGATGCCCATTACACTACTGGCCTCACTGACAAAGGGCTTCTTGACGCCTCCGATTTCGGAAACGCGCTGCCGCGCCACTTCGGTGGTTACAGGCTTTTCCACAGCGAGGCAAAAAGATGCCGCCAGACGGCAGAACAAATTTGCCGCAGCCTGAAATCCGCAGGAAAGGATGCGACAATCGCCGGCCCCTCCGACGTCATAGGCATCTCCTACATGCTGGCGGATATAAACACCGCCTTCAATGAGTCGGAACGTCATGGAAACAAATTCATCCGCACTTGGTTCGACGGCCATCTGGAACCGGGCATCTACATGGCGCTGGATGAAACATTGGCGCAGCATCTCGATTATCTGCGTTCCACTCTTGCCTCCTCACCCGGGCTGGACATCCATGTCACCCATGATTGGAACATCAACGTGCTTCGCGAGGGCATTTTCGGGATGAAGCACGAGGAGGCTGGATGGCCAGGCTACCTTTCCGGCCTGGCTTTCGCCAGAGAACCGTTTGAGGCCATCGTGGAAAACTGCGGGTCGGTACTGAAAAAGCTCCTCTGAAGCCTATCTTCGCCATCCCTCTTTGGACACCCAGGTCTCCACTTTCATGCGCTTCTGTATCACCGCGCCGCCTATCGCGATGATGAACCCTATGGATATCTCGACATAAACTTGAACGAGGTCCCCCTCGTAGACCGGAAGGTCCATGGAATACATCAGGTAATGAACCCCGCCCAGCACCAGGAATGTCGTGGCCACCATGAACATGGATATCAGCCAGAAGCCCCTTGGAACCAATTCTCTCTGGATGACGGCATTCGCCATCCTCCTTGCCTCGAATATGAGCGTTGCGGCCATGAACCAGTAGAACGAGCCGTCCAGGAACAGCAGTGTCCTGGTGTACATTTCGTTGAAGAGTGGGTCCAGTTCAACATTGGCCGCCTGGATGCCCCTGACAATCCCGAGAACGAAGATTATGGCGGCCATCAGGAACAGCGGGATGGTAACGTCGCCCTGATATATGGACCGCCTGGCCCTCTTTACGCCGCCTGAGAATGATTCCCTGACGCGGAATGCATTCTGCACCATGTAAATGCCGAGCATGAAGACGACGATCCTTGGCCATCCGGCAGATATCTCATCGACCAGCAGCATTGCATCCATCGCATACGCTGCCTTGAGGAACGGTATCATCAGGATTGTGCCTATCGCCAGAAGTATCAACCCCAGGGGCGCTATGAGCTTCTTCCTGGTTTTCTCGTCCTTTATCATCTTGATGGCATAGTAGATTGTGGATTCAGCACTCTTGCTCTGCTTCACCATGACATTGCGGACTGAATCAACTTTCACCCGGGATGATACCATGGGGAAGATGTATTCATCCTCAGCCCCATTGCCGACAAGCACAACGCTCGTTGCCATTGTAACTTCAAGAGTCTCCTCCAGCTGCTTTGTCAGGACCATGTCCGATACATAACCAACCTGCACGTCCCCGGTGATTGTGGCCACTTCCGCATTGATGCCCCTCTTGACAAGCTCGTCGTAGCTTGAGATTGCTGCGAGCATCGTATTGGTATCCGCGTCCTCCGGGTCAGCCAGGCCAAGCTCAATGGCGGCTCTGATGCATTCATGCCTTCCTATGACTGGCCCCTCTATCTTCCCCTTGCGGCCCAGGTCGTCGTCCCTGTCGATGCACAGCACTAGAACTTTCATGATTCCGTTCCTTTATTTCATTTTGATTATAAATTGCTGATGATATATCCGATATATTTAACTTTCGCGCTGGAATTCGGCAATCCGCGATTATTCCGCAAGGATGGCTTCCAGGAATCGCTTGCTTCCCACCGCTTCGGCCATGTCCGAATTGTTCACCTCGATGACATGGTTCCCTGAGTAGGAAATTCCCCTCAGAACAGAGAAATCTATGTTCCCTTTGCCCAGAGCCAGGTGCTGGTCGCTCGGTCCCCCTATGTTATCGTGCACGTGCATGTTTACGAATCCCGGAGCTAGTTCCAGCAACTCGTTGATCTGATTGGCGATATTCGCATGGCCTATGTCGAAGCATATTCCGATATCAAGGCCTTCCAGAACTCTGCCCAATTCTTCCGCGGTTTGGCAGATTGTCCCTTTCATCAAAGGCATGTTTTCCAGCGCGAGCGGCACTGAGCAATCCCCGGCTTCGGCGATTATCGCCTCCAGCCCCTCCCTTGTCAATCTCAGCACTCTTTCTCTATCATACCTCTGGATGGGGCCTATGACACCGGGGTGAAGCGTCACCGGTCCGATGCCCAGCTCCCCCGAGATTCGAATGACCTCACAGAACACATCGACCGAGTACCGCCAGGTCCTCCTGTCGAATGCCGCCAGGTTCACATCGCTGAAAGGCGCATGAACGCTCATTCTCGTATTGCCAGTCTCCAGAAATTTGCGAACATCTTCTCTGATGTCAGGAAGAAAATGCTCCGCCTCTGAAACGAGTTCCCAGAGACCGAAATGCGGCTCCACCATTCTGGCTGCCTCTTTGAAAGGCATCATGCACATCGGCGGGCAGGAGAATCCTATCATTTGGCGCACCCCAGCATGTCGTTTATGAATCTTTCGGGCTCCTCCACTTTGATGGATATCTCTATGCAGCCAAGCACCTGCTCCCCATCGGCAAAATTGACCATGTTGGAGAAAGCGGCCTGCTTGCTCATCCGGAAGCGAATGGATTTGCCCCGGATCGATTTCAGAAGTATATTCCTGGCCGTGTCCCTAATCTTCTGCTCGGAAACCCTGATAAAAAATGGCCCAATGTCGGCAGCCAGCATCTCAATCTCGCCCGGCTTGGCGTTTTCAACCTCGACAGCGCCGGGAAACAGGTTGGTAATGGACGCGCGAACCCTCTCCGGGTCCTCGGTCGGATGAATTTCGGCCTTGATCTTAATTTCCATGGTCCGGCATTATTGCGTAATCTAATAAAGATATCATATGAACTTTCATCTCGTACGCCTGCGAAGAATTATTATTTCTCGTGTGACGATATCTTTTTATATAACAAAAACCAAAGATTTATATGCTATCCATCAATTACTATATTGTGGATATGGCATAACCGAGTGATGGGATTATCATTTCCAAAAATTCACTATGAACTCTTCCCCACTTGGGCAGAGCGTATTCTCTCTCCAACCTTGGGCGTTTCAAACGCCCAAAAACGGGTGTTTATAGCACCCAGCGCTCTGCCTATATTTTTTTATAGTCGCTTGTGTGCAGTGAAATTTTCCACACATTGTTACTGAAATTTCACTGCCGCTGCCTAATACTCTGATGATAAATGTAATATGCGTATTAGTCGCGCTTTCGATATTGCTCTCTAAT
>CALKWP010000071.1 GCA_938004075.1 uncultured Methanomassiliicoccales archaeon | reverse complement strand
TGAGCGACTCAATTGTGTTTTTTTTTTTTCAAGCAGAAGCCGGCATACGATAGGGTGATGCGTGACTCGAGTTCAGACTTGTGCTCTTCCGATCTTCTCACACACTTCTGATGAATTTTTTCCATCCAAAGACAATGGCAAATTATGGACACACGAAGAATATTCTACATCGATTATTCGCAATCTCCTTGGAGAAACAATTCTTTCAGACAAGGCCATTATAGAACAATCTATAACTTTGTCCGAAATCACCGAATTAATCACGGGTGGTTCTCCATTCAATCGAAATCTTTTTTGGAAACAGCTCATCTCTAGCCCATTGGACTCAGACAGAATGGACTATTTACTACGGGATTCATATTTTACTGGAACGAGATATGGGATTTTTGACATTGAAAGGGTAATCGAATCAATTAATATTGGAGAACAAGCCGAAGATGGCCATATCACAATATGCATTGAGGAGGGCGGGAAGGATTGTGCGATTGCAATGATTATCGCCAGATATTTTGCTTTCAAGCAAATATATTATCACAAGCTTAGGAGAGGTTTTGATACATTCCTAAGAGAGGTAATTAAATTAATTTTAGCAGGGGGCAAGTATCCTTCTGCCGAACCAGAATCCATAAGTGATTTTATTCACTGGGACGATTGGAAAATAATTAGCTATATTTACAATCTGCCAGATTGTCCAATTAAACGTATGTTTATGAACCGTAATAAACCTCACGTATTATGTTCAACCAATGACAAATCTCAATACGATAAATACATTTCACTATTTAGTACGCAAAATGGATATTATACTGATATTGCCCCAGACAAAACCGAACTCTTGAAAAAAGACATATTTATTCGGGGTAAAAAGGTAAATGAACTAGGTATACTTTCGGCGACCCCCCTCATAGGGGATTTAAATATTAGTGAGACGTATTATATCTATTGCATGGAAGAAGATAAAGTTAAATTTAACGAAATTATGGCGGAGGCGACGCTAAATGACTAATGAAAAAAAGGAAGAAAATATTGCAATGGTGAGTGCAATAATTAGTAAATTAAACGAGCGCGGGTGTGAACCTGGAAAAACAACAATTCAAAAACTAGTATTTTTTGGTCAGATGGCATATAATCTACCCATAGAATATTCCTTTGAACCATACAATTATGGCCCCTATTCCTTTGAACTTGCTAACGATTTGGAAAATATGGAATATAAGGGAATTTTGAATGTAGACTATAATCCAATAATCGGGTTTAAGATTCGAAGAACTGAGAAAGCATTACAAGACGCGGTAATATTGTCAGACACGATTAATGAGACAATTATGAAGTTAATTACCGATTGGGGTCATTCAACACCAAAGGAACTCGAACTATTTTCAACATTTTTATACATTTATAAGCAAGAAACGAGAGGTGGCCAGAAAATCTCTTCTGCCGACTTAATTGGAAAAGTAAGAAAAATAAAATACAAGCACGGAGACGCAGAATATACCTCGTCCCTCAATTATTTAATTGAGAAGGGGATAATCCAAGGGTAATATTATGAACTTCATAAACATCATAACAAAGCAAGCAATCAAATCAATCGAATCCAGCGACTCATTAACTGGCTTAATTAAACAACAGGTAAAAGAGAAAGAACAAACCAAATATCCAGAGAATTATTTTTATCTTACAGAGCTAGTTAATTTGCCGCAATCTTATTGGAATAGGACTAATCGCATTGAGCCAGAGCGCGACATTCTATTAAAATTCGCTATAGGCAATAAGTTGCACCGCCTAGCAGGAACTTGGTTTGATGGCATTGCGGGTTTTGAAAGTCCAGAATCAACAATTAATGGAATTTGGGCTGACATTCCAGGAGTAAAGGGTAGAATCGATTTCAGATACAATGAATCCATCGTTGAGATAAAATCCAAACCAGAAATTGTGAGTAACGAAACTCAAATTGTAGACAATTATATCCAGGACTTAGAACAATTGGTATTTTACGCAGCTATTTCAACGATAAAGCACGATATTCATTATTTGATATTCATTCACCAAGAAATGCCCCATCCAATCACCGCATTTAAGGTACAAATAAAGGATTTCCAGCCTATTAAACAATTAATTCAAGAGAGAATTACTATTTTAAAGCAAAGCATAGAAGAGGGAAATGCCACGCCATTAGGTAGGTGCAGGTATTATCCTGAATGCCAATACAACAGACAAAAGCAATGTGATTGTGGCTCATCACCAATTATGGATAAGGGTGTACTCATTGATAATGTGACTCTGACTCGGGACTTTCAAATGGAAAAAATGCTTAATACAGAGAAGGGGGGTTGTTATGCAAAATATTGCGATACAATTTCGTGGTTTCAATTGATGTACCCGCGTAAATGGTATAAAGAATCGATTCTAGGTTATAAGGACGAATTTGAAGAGTCAGCATTACTCGAATCAAGAAAATCATTATTGTGGGAATCAATCACATCTGTTAAGGAATTTAAATATTCACAAGAAAAAAAGAAAAATTATCGAAAAACAACGCCAATAACAGTTACTATTCCAAGTAATTATATTAAATTTTATAAAGACGATGGGGAAGAAGTTTTAGTGCCATTCGTGTATAAAGTAAGCAAAGTGCAAGATAAGTCGAGTATGATTCCTCACAAATATCATTTAGCTCAAATAGCAATAATGTGTGCCCTCACTAATTCGGACACTGGCGTGATATTTATTACATACCCATATATCGATAATTCGATAAAATCATATGTGATTACATTTAAGGACATTCAACAAATAAACAATCAAATCGATGATCGTATCGCACTTCTTGTCAAATCACAAAACGAAGAAAATTATGAAATTCTCCCAAAATGTGAAGAGTGGCAAATTAGGCAATGTGCCGAAGGATGCATATGTAAATCACAACAATAGTCTTTCGAAATAGATTGGAAAAGTTTAAGGGTAATAACTTTATTGAGGTTTTGATATTATGCCAGAAATAAAGGTTAAGTGGGAGAGCCCCGAGACAGAGATGATGGATCGTGCCACAAAGGTTGAAATTGGCGCAAAGAAAATATTTGGCCCCGTTCGAATTGCTGCACCCAGCGATGTTAGTCGCGCAGCTCAATTTTCTGGAACAATTCATAACACCATCGGTGTGGCATGGTTCGATATGAAATCTGCCACGGTTGCAAATTTAAAGAAATCAAACGGTTTTTTTAAGGAGAAAAAGAACGCATTGGAATCGAAACTTTCAGCATTTAATAATAATGGATTTCGCATGGTTTATCCCAGATTCCCTAAAACCGAATCAGTAAAATTTAATTTGGGTATGGATAAAGATGGTGTTACTGGTATTTTCGATTTACTCGACTCTTTGCCTTCTAATGATGGAATTATGGTTCCAATGCCTTCCCGAATAACAAATTCAATTGATTATAAGGGGATTATAAATCATACTATTGAAATCCACTCGCAACAATCTTCATCTAAACCATTGATTGCTCTAATTCCTCTTGATGATCCCATTTCGGCTGAAAAAATTACTCAGGAATATTTAAAATCGAAGTACTCATTTTCGTATTTCGCTTTAGACTTTGGGATGTCATATCCAGAAGCTAGTATTAGGAGGGTGTTAAGAACCCTACACAATGACCTTTATAAAAAAGAACAAATCCATTATTTTGCATCTGGATTGAACGTTCCATTATCTGCAAGCAAAGGTGGAAGAGAAAAAGCAATTGTCAACTTACTTTATTCTACTGTCGGTTTAGATGCGTTGAGTGCTCAATTATATCCTGCGGGTGGGGCATCACAGGGCGCGCATAGTGAAGCCATAAAGAAATTAAGATATGGGGTTCCTATGAATTACGGTTCATATGATTATAATGGCCTTTCTGGTTTTTTACATGAACACGGTCTGTGCAAATGTCCGATTTGTTGTAACAAAACGCCCAACCAAATTTATTCATCTGGTTCATATAGTAAAGTGAGTAGGATGTTATCTGCACACAGGGGATTTATGGAAACCATTGAATTAGATCGCATCAGGGTGGAAGTAATGGCTGGCGGAGCAGATAAATATTTTGGAACAAAAACCGTTCCAGTGAAATCGGGAGAATGGCTCAATATAAGAAAATCAATCCTGGCAATCAAACGTTAATGCTATGAGCAATTGCTTCTTGTAAATCCTTTAAGAAGATGTAGTCAACGTTCCCCAAAGATGCGGAACCATCATCTTTCATTTTATTTTCTACCGCAGTTAACATTGCTAGGATGCTTCTTGCAAATTCCTCTTCACTCATTTCACAACCACAGCATTTACACGTTATCATACATCACCATCTTATTTCTTGTGGTTATATTGGAAAGATAACTTTCATCTGTCCGCGTTTTTCCATCTTTACTTTTCCTAGGGCTTCCAGTCTGACAATATAATTTTTAGCAGTCGCGCGATTCATTGTTAAATCCCTGGAAATTTGTTCTGTCCAAGTGCCTGTTGGATGCTCCTCTATGTATTTCAGTATTTTATCTTCCATGTTATCATCCAGTACTTTACTGTTCGCCATATCGTGTGTAATATGTTCATAGCTTATTATCTTTACTGTATAACATAACTTATATTTATATCTTTTCTAATTAACTGATAAGATGAGAAAATAATAATATATGCTTATCTGTATGTGGTAGGCAGTGCGTGGAAACACGGGCATCTAGAAAAGGAAGTGGTAGGATCTATGAATGTCCGACAAGCAACAATTAAATATACGCAAGCCTGCCAATTCTAAGGTTGAAACTAGTTTTTATAATCTTCCGATTCACCATCAAGCCTCATTAGTCGAATTTTCCGATGATATTATATACTACAAACCCTATAGGGGGGCTGATAGGTGGCTAAACAGTTACTTATCGCGGTGTGAATATGAAAATCGAAATCGATGGTGCATCCGAAATAGTAAACGCCAAGATTACGGAGGATGGCAGAATATACGGCCTCAGTCGATTTTCTGGCAAGAACGTGAAAGTAGTGATCCTCGACGATTAGATTCGCCCGAAGAAAATGGAGGTTGGGATGGAAGCGGTAACTTCCCCCCAACCAGGAGAAGTGATAGTATGAGTACCACGACCCCCAGATATGATATGGAAGAACAACCTAATAAGGATTTCCCAAACGGAACGATAACGTATTCTGTTTCCTTGGGAACCGAAGAATATGTGTGCCAGAGCAATATCGGAATGAATGCTGGGTTTGAAATAACCCCCCGGTGGTTTCCAACAGGGCGACCAGCCTTTATTAACCCAACCACCGAAAAGCCAATGAAAGCATCCGACTTTCTTGGCAGACTGAATCTAAGTTCGGTATTGGAATCGATAAAGGAACGTTATGGAAAGAAAGAGTGGCATTTCCATTACCCCGTCGAAGCAATGATAAAGTCCCAGATTTTCAAATATATCAAAGGTCTGCGCTGGGATACAGCACTGTTGAATCATTTGAAGCAGTATCCGACAGACGCCCAGATGCTCGGTTTTGAAATTGATGAAACGGGCACCCCCAAACTCCCAAGCCAACAAACCATGAGCCATTTTGTGAAGACGCGTATGCGCCAGGAAGGATTGTATGACATTTTCGACTCGTTGGTTATGGCTATACGAGAAGAAATGGCTGCTCGCGGAATCCAACTTGGAAAAACAATTGGCGTAGATTCGACGCCAATGAAAAGTCTCAGAAATGACAAAGATGCCGCGTTTAATCCGCATTACAATATCAAAGGGTATAAGATTCACGGTGCAGTTGATCTTGACCATTTCTTGCCCCTTACATTCAACTTCACAACTGCAACAGATGGTGATTCGCCCCAATATCTACCGCTACTGGACAGGTTGCATATGCTGGGTATCACATTCAACGGGGTATATGCGGATGGTGCATACGCATCCTTTGAGAACTTCGCAATAGTGAATCACCACTATCGGGCAAGAACGGTGTTCAACCTAAGGGAAGATGCAAAGATTAGCCCGTTGGGCACCCCAGCAGGGATAAAGAAGCAATACAACCTTCTATGGAAGTGTGATGGGTTCAAACCAGATGCAGGACTCGAATATATGCTGTATTTCCTCATGTGGCATCAGAGATATGATGTGGTTGGTGCCTATTACAGAAATAAACACATTAAGGAATGGGAGAAAAACTACGATGCTACAAAAACCGACTATAATAAGAGAGCTGGCATTGAGGCGTTTCACGGGCATTTGAAGCAGCAAATGAATATTGAAAAGTTTCTGGATAAGAAGGGCATCCAGAATGCTGAAATACATGTGCTACTCTGCTATATTTCTCTTTTGGCGGTGGCTCTGTGCAGGTTGCAGCATGGGATAACAGACGGGCTGGTGAATGTGAAATGTCTGGTTTAATGCAACCGCCACGAGCCAATTCATCGAATGCTTGGCTTCATAGTTACAACAAAGTTATATACTCTAAAGTAATATACTTCAAAGGTAGTATGAAAATTCAAATAACTATGGAAGGCCGAAAGTGCGAAAGATGCTTGCACGAATGGGTTCCAAAGAACGAAAGCGAACCCAGAGTTTGCCCCAAGTGTAAATCCCCATACTGGAATGTACCGCGTAAAACAGGGGGCGATTGATTGGCAAAATTGCAATGCAAAATCGTTTATGGAGACAGTCGAAAAGTTATCCCCACACTGGAAGAAAAATGCAATCTGATAGTCACTTCCCCCCCATATGCGGATGCAAGGAAAAAACATTACGATAGTATGCACCCAGATTCTTTTGCTGAGTGGTTTTTAACCTTCCACGAACCATTCTACAACGTTCTCTCGGATGATGGTAACTTCATATTGAATATCAAAGATCGCGTTGTAAAGGGTACGAGGCACAGGTTTGTATGGAAAACCGTGATGGCCTTAGAGGATGCTGGATGGCATGCAATCGATGACTACTTATGGCATAAAACAAACCCGATGCCAGGATATTGGCCAAACAGATTGAGGGATGGTTGGGAATACTGTTTTCACCTTGCCAAGATAAAACGGCCTTTTATGAACCAAGACGCGATTAAACAGCCAATCGGAGATTGGGCAGATGTGAGATTGAAGGATCTCAATGGAAAAAGTGCAGCCAGACATAATTCCCAGAATGAAAGTGGTTTCGGTCGAGACTTACGAAAATGGGTCGGAAAAGATAGTGTACTGCCTTCTAACGTACTCTCATTACCTCTGGTGGGTGTAAATCGTGGTCACCCCGCTGTTTTCCCCATTGGTTTGCCAGAATTTTTCATCAAACTAATGTCTCCCGAGAACGGGATAATTTTGGATCCGTTTGGTGGTTCTGGAACAACTGCCATCGCCTCATTAAATTTGGGTAGAAGTTGCATAATCATCGACAACAATAAGGAATATTGCCAAACTGCTGTGGAACTTATTCAGAAGGATGTTCGAAAGAAAAATTACGAGATTAAGAAGATTGGTTTCAACTAACCATGAACTCGAAGAATTTTTCTTTCAATATTTTTCCATCTTTATCTGCAATACCCATCTCGACAAATTTTTCCTTTAAAAGTTGTGTTGCTTCCTTTCTGGCCTTTAATGAATGGAATGGTAAATATAAATCCACAAATTCAATGCATTTGTTGTATATGTAAGTCGGTTCATGACCTGTAATATATGGGAATAGAAAATTTGGTAGCCACATTTCACAATTGAGAGAATATGGGTCGCCTCTTTGAGAATATTTAATCGAACGAGCCTTTTCGAATGGCACTTGTCTGCCTCTGGGCGGCGTTGCAATGGCCATCACACACAGGTATGGGGAAGTAAGATTCTTCTCTTCAAGAGCAACGCTCTCTAGACGACTAATCACGCCTGGCACATCTTGACCGCCGACCGTATCGCTTGATTTTTTAACAGATATGTAAAGTCTCAGATTTTTATCAAAGCCAGGTGTTTTAATATCTGCCACCGCGTCGCCCTCTCTAGTCCCGTCAAATGCCGCTATTATATTAGATTTGCCAGATTTTTGCGCGGCTCTCATTAACTCGATGAGTAGATATTGGTAAAAATTACCAATTTTCATTCTTTGCCGTTGCATTTCGTGAGCGATGGCATCCATATCAAAAACATCATCAACATCAATTTGAGAGTAGAAGTAGGTGCTCAGTATTGGATCTCCCCGCTCTTTTAAGTGGGATATGCATAATTTCACAAGTTCTTCTGGGCTTTTCATTATGACCTGCTTATCGCCGCCTTTTGTCTTTAATGAACGTTCATATGCCCTTCGAATGGCACTTGCAATGAGATCGTCTGGGATTGGTGGATTTTGTCTCGGAAACAAATATGGCTCGGCCAACAAATCTTCTGTTCTGGGGTATTTTTGCAGGTTGCCTTTCTTAATTGGTGACACAACACCTAATCGGGTTTCCATTATTTAACAATAGGGGAAAAATCATATTCGTAATTAGCAAATATAGAGTTGCGCGTTATATAATAGAATTAATAGTCTTTTAATAGGTAACCAACGAGGTCGCACTAATTGGTAACCCTCTCTGCTTACAAAAGGTTGTACCACAATGTATTTATATTATACAAAACGCTGTACAAATTTGTTTTTATACTAATTGAGTTTATTGCCGGGTAGGGTGAAAGTCCCGCATATCGACAATGGTGTCTGGCATGCCAATCAAGAAAACTATAAATAGACTCACCCTATTCGCTTCGCCATCAGGAATTCCGATGGGATTTCTAATGATGAAGCAAGCAAGGAAAAGAGGTTTGAAACCATGAAAGGAAAAGACATTAGACATGGTAAAATTGTGGGCATTGCCCTGCTTTTTACCTTTATGATGGTGCTGAGCTCAGTATCGGCCTCAGCGACATCGACTGGAACAAGGCAGGAGAGCAGTGAATTGATTTTGAGGGTTGCGATGCAGGACGACATTAAGGGCCTGAATCCGCTCACAGTGAGCGATGTGTGGTCCTGGAACGTTCTCGGATATCTCTTTGACGGGCCTGTAAGCGTCAACCCTGCGACTGACGAACTCATTCCGTACGTTGCAGTGGGTTCGGCGAATGCATCCACCAAGACTGAGGGATGGACCTGGGACGACTGCACTATTGGCAACTTCGGCTTCAACCCCAAGGACTCATGGACCGGAAATGCAAAGGTCGGCGAAGCTGTAATTTTCTACGATTTCGAGAATGTGAAATGGCATGATGGCCACCAGATGGACATCAGGGACATCATGTTCTCCATGCACATGGCAGGCCAGGTTCCGGAATGGTCTGCATCTATGAATGTTCTCAAAGACCTTGGCGGAAAAGCGGGTTCAAACTACTCGACAGACAGCTGGCTTCACGTGTACAAAGTCTATGAGAGCCCAGACAAGCTCCAGGCAGCACTCAAATTCGAGCTTCAGGAACCGTATGCCGGCTTCTTCAGAGACACAATCTCAACATTCTTGCTTCCCGAGCACATATGGGCTTACAAAGTATCCGGGCAGACCGTTGATGGCGCCCTGATATGGAACGATCTCCCGGAATACAAGAATGCACCTGACAGGAGATGGAAAGTTTCCGCAGCTCAAGCCTATGAAAACAACCCCCCGATTGGAAACGGACCTTTCAAATTCGAGTTCTGGAACAAGGGTCAGCTCTCAAAAATTTCAACGTTCCGCGAACACTTCTTCAGGGACGATTACAAATACACTGACTACGTGCTTGACGAATACGGAGAGACGCTGGCAGTTCAACCTAAAATTGACGGCGTCACATACAAGATATACAAGACCGCAGAGGCAGCAGTTCTCGCACTCAAGAGCGATGACATAGATTACATAGCTTGGTCTGTTCCCCCGTCGTTCGTCCAGGAATTGGCGAACGAGCCCGGCGTTGCATTGCAGCAATCACCCGAGCAGGGTTTCTTCTATCTCTCTTACAACATGAGGAAGTCCTCTTTCGGCTACAAGGACGGCGATCCGATGAAGGGCGACATGGCTAAGCCACTCAGAAAGGCCATAGCCCACTGCATTGACAAGAACAGGGTTGTCACAAGACTTCTCCTGAACCTTGGAATCGGCGGCGAAGGCCCAGTCAGTTCCATCAGCCCATGGTACAACAAGACCATCCCCAGATATGCATTCGACCCGGACCAGGCCAAGGAAATACTTGCCAGCGCTGGTTATCAGGTGAAGAAGACCGACGGAACGATTGTTACTGGTGATGCAGCAAAGGCCGCAGCCGGAAATGGCAACTGGTGGATAAATCCGGACGGGACCAACATAGGCAGTTCCACCGGCGGCAAGATTGAGATTCTGACCCCGGAAGCCAATTACGACCCGATCAGGGCTCAGGCAGGTCTGATGATTGCCGAGCAACTGAGAGCAATCGGCATCTATGCGGAATCCGTTGCGATGGATTTCGGTTCCATAGTGGACCGCATCGACAACAGGGACTTTGACATGTACATCCTTGGATGGAGAATTGGCAGTGACCCCACCGATTTCCTGTGGGCATTCTTCCACTCCTCCAACACCCAGGTCGGCCAGAACTACCCCGGGTACCAGAACTCCACTTTCGACTCCGTGATTGACAATGCAAGGAGAAGCGGTGACGAGGATGAGAGGAAGAAGCTTGTCTTTGAAGCCCAGGCAGCAATCTGCTACGATCTGCCATATGATGTTCTCTATTATAGAACGAACATCGAGGCATACAGGTCAGACAGGTTCACCGGATGGGAGGTTGGTTCAACAGGTTCCATATACAACTGGATGTCTCTTCTGAACATCAGGCAGCCTAGCAAATTCAAGACAAACGCACAGTTCGTCAGCCCGCCATCCGCGGTCAAATCCAACGAGACTGTTCCGATTTCCGTACTGATAAAGGACCAGGACGGCAACCCGCTCAGCGGGGCTCAGGTATGGCTCAACACATCCGTGGGCGCACTCTCAATTGATGAAGGCGTAACCTCTTCCAACGGCAAGCTGGACTTCATGTTTGAAGCTCCTTATGCGGACCCCACAGACCCGGACATACTGGCAAACGGAACCCAGGCAATCATCCAGATTAAGGAGGCCAAGTACACGAGCTCGACCGGCACAGTCTACGATGCCTCACCGAGCAGGCTCACCTTAATCAGGGTATTCCCTGAAGGCGCGAAGTTCCTGTCCGTTACCCTGAAGGCAGACCCCGACGTCATCGACCCCGACATTGGCACCGATGAAAAGCTGGGATTCACCCAGGTGGAAGTATCGATCATCAACGAGAACGGCGATCCGGTCTCCGGAGCATCCGTTCAGTTGAAAGTCTCTCCTGAGGTGCCCACAATAACGCCCAGCTCTGCAACCACAGACGCTGACGGAAAGGTCACATTCACAGTGACTGCGACAGACCTTCCGGACGACGATGATTCCGTCAAGGAATACACCCTGACGGCGACCGCGATAGACGCGACAGACACCAACATAAAGGGTGAGAACAGCATCAACCTGAACATCGTGGACAAGAAACCAACCACAGGCCCTAACAACGACACCCCGTTCCCGACCGCACTGGTCGTGGCATCGGTGTTCTGCGTGGCGGCTGTATCATACGCCGTCATACGCAGGAAAAAACAGTAAATAAGCAATGGCCCGGGGAAACCCGGGCCCCTTCTTCAATTTCCAATTCACATTCCAATCTGGTAATACGCAAACTCGGAGATGAATCGAATGAAACTGAGAACATATCTGGTGAAAAGAACGATACACATGGTTATCACAATTCTTATTGTGTTAGTCCTGCTGTTCGTCCTTTACAGACTGATGCCAGGCGACCTCGCAAAAACAATGATGATGAACCCGAAGATGTCGGCGAACGATATTGACAAAGTGCTTGTCAGGTACGGCTTCGGCAAGTGGACCGACTATCCGGGGCAGTACACCGAAACCAACTACATCCCGCAGCACATTGGCCATTATTCCGTGACTGTTCAAGCAACCGGAGATAACGGTCAGACCGATTCATTCTCCACGGCTTTCGACGTGAACGCACCTGAGGATGCGGACTATGTTTCTCCATTAATTCTGGATATTGGTGTCACATCTGCCTCAATCGGGCAGAAAGCAGAGTTTTATGCCTGGGCGCATGATGATGGCGCAATAAGATCCGTCGAAATCACGCTCATTTGTGCCAACCAGACTGTTGTTGACGGCTCTGCAGTTCCATTCACCCAGATGTTCTCACTGGTTCCGGATGAGAGCATGACCGATGAAATCAACAGGACATATTACTATTCTGGTTCATCTTCCTTGCCTCTCTCACTGGGCCAGGACGGCAATTCTGATTTCATGGCAACGTTCCGCATCAATGATCAATCGAGGAACCTGGCGACCGCCGCCGTCCATTTCAACGGGACCAACGGGGTCGAGATATCCAAAGTATGGGGACTATCCGCAAACATCCCGTATGATGATGGAATTTACACATATCCTGTCATGAACCAGGCTGTATCGCTCTCAGCAAAGGCTATGGGCGGCACCCCCTCTTTCACCATGGCTTCCCCTGACGGAGCCACACCCGAAGCTATAACTGGGATGGCCGGCACTCTAAATTTCACTGGAAACCATGTCGTGACCCGGAACGGAATGCTGTTGTTCAATGTCAAAATCGGCGACATATCCGCTGTGCTTCCAATCCCAGTCAACTCAGCAAGTACAGCTCCCCAGCCAGTCAATGACAATGATTCCACTTACCCGCTGCTGAGCAATCTGGAAATAGTGCCTCTCAACCAGCAGGGCAGGGAGATTCTGTCCCCTGTGTACCCGTTCCCACTTGAAAACATAAGGCTCAGAATTAATGCCACCGCAATAAACGAAAATGGCAACAGATGCAGCAACGTCACTGCTCTGATAATCAGGCCGGACGGAAACTCTGTTGAGCTTACGCTCTTGCACCCGAACTATGTGAAACTCGTGGGATACCCCGAGCAATTCGCGGTTTACATGAAGACCATGCTCGTCTTTGATTTCGGAACATCCTACATATACCAGAGAAATACATGGGAAGTCATCCTGGAACGCGTGCCTTCGACCATGCTTCTTTTCGGATCTGCAATGATCGTTTCATATGTTTTAGGAATCACGATCGGGGTCATTGTTGCCTGGAGAAGGGGAACGGTTTTAGAAATGGGAACAATCATTGTGACTCTGTTCTTCTATTCCATGCCTATATTCTGGTTTGCCCTCATCATGCAGTGGGTTTTCTACTCGCAACTTGGATGGTTCCCGCTGGCAGGAATGGGCGGTGTCAACCCTGCGACAGGTGAAGCGCTCAGAGGCCTTGAATGGTTCATCAGCGTCCTGCATCACCTGACCATGCCTCTGATTACTCTCGTCATACTCGGATTGGCAGGAACGATTCTGCTCATGAGGAGTGCGATGCTTGAAGTCATCGGTGAAGATTTCACAACGACCGCCAAGGCCAAGGGGCTCAAGGAAAGGCAGGTCGTCTTCAGGCACGTGGCAAGGAACGCAATGCTGCCGGTCGTCACCTCCATGGCGATGTCCATCGGTGGAATCATCAGCGGCGGTGTTCTCACGGAAACCATATTCTCATGGTACGGAATGGGAACGCTCTTGATTGAAGGCACAATGTCAAAGGACTTCCCGGTAGTGCAAGGGGCGTTTTACATAATGGCGCTGCTCACCATTGTTGGTAACATGGGTGCAGATATCCTATATGCGTGGCTAGACCCCAGGGTGCAATTGTGAGGTGATACAATGGTTACAAGCAAACAACTCAAGGAAAAGATACGCGACTACAGGCGCACAATAAAGCACAGCTGGCTTTTATTCAAGGACAGCAAGATCGGTATGGTGGGCCTTTTCATAATGGTGGCCTTCATTGTGATGGCTCTTGTGTCACCATACATGGGCCTCAGGCATCCCCTGAACTGGTGGGCGCCGGATGACGATATCCTCGAGATTTCTTCATACTTCAATGGTGACGAAGGCGTACGTACAACCGGCGCGTTCGAGTATGGCATCAGCTACAGAATGAGACCTGCTCCGGGTACTGGCCAAACTGTTGACCGGCTCTATGCCGCAGGCGGTAAAGGCACCGGATTCGATCCTTATGGACTTTACGCCTATAAACCTCAAGAGGGCGGTTCGGCATGGCCATCCCCCTTCAGCACAAACTCCCAGATTTCTACCCCAATTCTGGTAAACAACTTCGGTAGCACAACCAACGTCCAGGAAGCGAATGTCAGGATATTCTTCGGTTGCGACAACGGTAGACTATATGTAATCAGAGACGGATTCACCGAAACCTGGTCTGACTTCGCCCCCTCTGGAGAGCGCGTCTGGTCCCAGAACCTGAATGGCAGTGTTGTCGGAATTGACTACCATGATTACCGCGGTTACCCGGCAATCCTCGGAGACCGGCCGGAATTGAAACTTAACGCATTCAATCAGTACGATGTGTTCTTCGCAACAACTTCCAACGGTTACCTATATGCATTCGCAGGCCCAGTTCCGGAATACAACCCGGCGACCTCATCCTTCAATGTGACAAGGCCCACTCTTCTCTGGGAGAAGCAGGTTTCAAACCTCTCCCTGACAAAGCCGGCTGTTTCCGATAATGCTGAATATGTGTACGTCGGATCTGTGGATGGATGGCTGTACGGTTTTGATGTGGCCAGCGGTCTCGAGATACCCGATTGGGACGGAGCTGCATACAGGGTCACCGAAGGCTACTGGTCAACTTCACCGGTCACGGCCGGAATTCCCCCGGTAGTCTATGCCGCAACAGATGACGGCATCGTCCACTGCGTGAACGGCATCAACGGAACAGCCAAGGAAGGCTGGACCCACATTGAAGGTTCAACAACTCTCAACGGTCACAGAGTCAACGACAAGGGCACGAATGACGATGGCAACCTCTCCGAGATAAACATCCTTCCCGACGGCAGCCAGATAATATTTGGCTCCGACACAGGATACGTTTATTCGATAAACACCCTGGCGATAACCGAGAGCATCGCATACAACACAATGATAGGCACCCAGCAAACTGTCGTGGAAGTCATGCCATATTATGACTGGCAGTTCACCCAATACCTATTCGTGACAACAAGGAATCTCAACGATACGATATCGGATCCGTCTGATGATTTCTCTGTTTTGTATTGCATGGGTTCTGCAGCAAACTCGACGGTCATATGGAGGAAGACAGTGGACGGTGTGATATCCGCTCCCCCTGTTTCATTCATAAATAACGCTCGTATAAGCAAGGCCGATGTTGTATTCGCGACCGTATTCTACGAAGCAGATGGAACCCCTGTTACAGACGGAACGTCCGGCAGGATGTACTCATTCAGCGCATCCGGGCGTGTCATCACCCCGCTTCCGCCCACATGGGTCACCAGCGCCGATGCCGGGGATCCGAAATACCAGACCCCGCCAAGCGGCAACTACTACTGGCTAGGCACGGATTCACAGGGACACGACATCTTGAGCCAGACCATTCTGGGCTCAAGGATTGCCCTGCTTGTGGGATTGCTCTCCGCCTTCTTCTCCATCAGCATCGGCGTCATATTCGGATTGGTTTCCGGATACTATGGAAAGGCAATAGATGCCGTGTTGATGAGATTCACTGACGTCGTACTGGTTCTTCCATCATTGCCTCTGCTGATCACCATTGCAGCCATACTAAAACCGAGCATATGGAATATCATCCTGATCATAGCATTGGTTGGATGGAGCGGAGTGGCAAGGGTCATTCGCGCAGAAGTGCTGAGTCTCAAGGAAAGACCATACATCGATGCGGCAAGGGTCACGGGCGCCAGCAAATCCAGGATAATGTTCAAGCACATCGCTCCGAACGTTCTTCCGCTCGGATTGCTCTACATGACCTTCTCGGTCAGCGGCGCAATCCTGTTCGAGGCGTCGCTCAGTTTCATTGGCCTTGGAGACCCGAGCACGATGACATGGGGCATGATGCTGAACTACGTGCAACACTCAAATGCATTGACCAACTGGTGGTGGCTGCTGCCTCCGGGCATCTGCATAACACTCGTTTGCATGGCGTTCTTCCTGCTCGGAAGGGCATTCGATGAGATCGTGAATCCCAGGCTGAGGAGGAGGAGGTGAGCACATGGCATTGCTTGAAGTAGAAGACCTGAAAGTTTATTTCTCGATAGTCAGAGGAGAAGTGAAAGCAGTGGACGGAGTCTCGTTCAAGCTCGAGAAGGGCGATACCCTGGGGCTTGTGGGAGAATCCGGTTGCGGAAAGACGACCGCGGCATTTGCCATAACAAGATTGCTGCCTCCCAACGGGGATATCATCGGAGGAAAAATTACCTTCGATGGGCGCGTCATTGCCGGTAGCGAAGAGGAAAAATCCCTCCCAAAAAGAAAGAAGGCCAAATATGTGGACCAGGTAATGAGGGAGGTGCGCTGGAAACAGATATCGATGATATTCCAGAGTGCCATGAATGCTTTCAACCCTGTGCACAAGGTAGGCGACCAGATTGCAGAGGCAATACTCGCTCACGAGGACATTTCCAAGCAGGAAGCTCGGAAAAAGGTGATCGAGCTGTTCAAACTCGTTGGCCTGGATGTCGGAAGGATTGATGGATATCCCCATGAGTACAGCGGCGGCATGAGGCAGAGAGGCATGATTGCCATGGCCCTTGCATGCAACCCGAAACTCATCATAGCCGATGAGCCGACGACCGCGCTGGATGTCATCATGCAGGACAGGGTCCTTGCAGAGATAAGGGATTTGCAGAGGCGCCTGGGAATGGCCATGATAATCATCACCCACGACATATCAGTGGTGGCGGAAGTGGCCAAGAAGATCGCCATCATGTATGCCGGAAGAATCATGGAATACGGTGACATCGCATCCGTGTTCTCAAGACCCTCCAACCCGTACTCTATCGGTCTGATGGCTTCCTTCCCCAGCATTGTGGGTGAGAAGAAACCACTGTACTCCATACCCGGTTCCCCGCCTGACCTTTCGAACCCGCCGCCAGGCTGCAGATTCCACCCGCGCTGCAAATACGCCAAAAGCATCTGCAAGGAACAGGTTCCAGAACTCGTGGAGGTTGAGCCGAACCATCACTCGGCATGCCACTTTGCGCTGGAGATATTCAACGGTCAACTTAGCGAGGTGATCTGATGGCCGAATCCGACATAGTTATCAAAGTGGAAAATCTGAGAAAATACTTCGAGGTCAAGCAGGGAATGTTGAAATCCCTCGTAAGCAAGGATCAGTTATTTGTTCACGCAGTGGACGACATTTCCTTCAACATTGAGAAGGGAAAGGTTCTCGGGCTTGTGGGCGAATCCGGTTGCGGAAAGACAACCACCGGCAGATTGCTGGTGCGCCTGGATGACCCGACCTCCGGCCACATGTATTTCCACGGCGATGATATTGCCCCCAAAAAGGGCAAGGAACTGAAGGACTACAGGAGAAAGGTGCAGATGGTCTTCCAGGACCCGTATGAATCGCTGAACCCGAGATTCACAGTGTTCGATACTGTGGCAGAGCCGCTGATAGTTCATGGCGTGGGCGACTCCTACGAGGAACGCGAGGACATGGTGGCCAAGGCATTGGAATACGCAGAACTCAAGCCAGCTTCCGAATACATCGGAAGGTTCCCGCATGAATTGAGCGGCGGACAGAGGCAGCGTGTATCCATTGCCAGAACACTGGCTCTCAGGCCGGAGTTCATTGTAGCCGATGAACCAGTGTCCATGCTCGACGTGTCCATCCGCGCAGGAATCATGAACCTGATGTTGGGGTTGAAGAACCAGTACAAAATTCCCTTCCTGTTCGTGACTCATGACGTGTCCGTCTCGAGATACATGAGCGACTACATCGGCGTGATGTACCTGGGAAACCTTGTGGAATACGGGCCCTCGGAGGATGTCATTCGACACCCCTACCATCCATACATGAAGGCTCTGCTCTCCGCAGTGCCGATTCCGGACCCCAAGATGTCAAGAGGCAGAACGGAAATCAAGGGCGACCTGCCTTCACCCATCAACCTGCCCACTGGTTGCCCGTTCCATCCGAGATGCCTGTACGCAAAGGACATCTGCAAGGAGAAGAAGCCACTGATGAGAGAGGTTAAAACTGGTCACTTCGCGCAATGCCACTTTGCTGGCGAGATATCCTTCGCCACCGCACCACTGGAATCATTCGAGGAAATAATCAAGAAGAGCCATAAATCCGGTATGGAATAGAGGGATGATGAGCAAAACAAGGAAACTTCCGGTTACTGACGTCATCGGCATACTGCTGGTGATAGTGGCACTTGTCTCAGCCGGCGGCCTGTGTTATGTTGCATCTGAATACACCAAGATTGCAGACACTCTGGTCTCTGCCGAAGCAGAGATATCATCATTCCGCATTGTCCAAAACAATGCCACCGGTGAGGTATTCATCAATGTCATGGTAACGCTGAACAATCCATCCAGCCTTGACATTGAGATTTACAGGGTGGAGTATCAAACCTATGTGGATAGAGACACATCCACCATCACCTCTTTCGACAGATACATCGGTTCCGGCTCAACCAATGACAATAACGGAACTGTGCAGGGCGGAATCGTCAGGGAAGTGCCAGTATCTCATGTTATAATGTCAGATACGTTATACAAGGATAGATTGGAATATGCCCTTGATGGCGATGATAAATTGTATGCTTACACAGGGGGCATGCTTTGGTTCCGCCTTCCGGATTACCCAGATGTGGAAAGCAAGATCGCGTTCGGCTTTTTTGGTGAGGTGTTTGTCAGATATGTCTGAGATGTTCTCCAGCAGCCGCATCAAACTGTTGATATGGTCATTATCCGCCGGTACAATTGTGGCTTTCTTCTATGTCACCAATTCCCTTTCATCGTACACTAGCTTCAATCCTGGCGCTTCTCTGTTCCTGATAAGCCCCATAATGTGCGGTCTCATCCTGGGCATTGTAACCGCAGACCAGGAGGCTGTGAATGCCGTCATTGGAACCATAATGATGATGATCACAGCCACAATTTTGGTTGCTGTGACGCTCCTGTCCCCCTTCATACTTGGGGTAGTGATAGACCCAACCGGTGCCGTCGTATTCGTCGATCTGACCAAGGAAATCATGCTGACCATAATCACGGTACTGCCCTTGTCCCTGCTTGGCTCTGTTTTCGGCAGGATGTTCGCAGAGAACACAATAATGGCATCCACATTCAAGGTGGAAAGGCAGGTCCTTAGGTCAGATACAGACGAATGGTACAAGATGCTCGAGGAGAAGTTGGAAGAGAAGCGTGCTGCCCTTGAAAAAATGGAAGAAGAACGGAGAAAGCGCGACCTTTTGAACATAGAGGAACCGAGCGAATTTCAGGAACAGAAGTGATATGGGTAAACTTTTTACACTTCAAGCCCATTAAGGAACTGATAACATGAGCGAGACTAGAATCAGGGTGCTTATTGCGAAACCGGGCCTGGATGGCCATGACAGGGGCGCCAAGGTGGTGGCCAGGGCATTGAGGGATGCCGGAATGGAAGTCATATACACCGGTCTCCATCAGACACCCGAGCAGATTGTCGAGACTGCAATCCAGGAGGATGTGGACTTCATCGGCCTGAGCTGCCTTTCCGGAGCTCACATGACGCTGTTCCCCAAGGTGATGAAATTGCTCAGGGAACGCGACGCTTCAGATATCATCGTGACGGGCGGAGGCATAATTCCCGAGGACGACGTCCCAGCTCTGAAGGAGGCCGGCATCTCCATTGTTTTTGGCCCTGGGACGCCGCTTGAAGAGATCATAGATTTTCACAGAAAAGCTGTCAGGAAGCAGTAGAATGGATATTGTGGATCGCATCCTGAAAGGTGACAAGAGGGCTGTAGCCAGGCTCATCACAATGATTGAGAATGATGATACATCCATCAGGGAAGCCCAGGCGCTCCTTCACCCCCACACGGGAAACGCCCACATAATCGGCATTACAGGTCCGCCGGGCGCGGGCAAGAGCACACTTGTCGATCGGCTGGCAAAATCATATAGAAAATTAAATAAAAAAGTTGGAATAATTGCCGTGGACCCCTCAAGTCCCTTCACCGGCGGAGCCATTCTGGGCGACCGCATACGCATGTCCGACCTGAACACGGACCAGGGCGTTTTCATTCGCAGCATGGGCACCCGCGGGCACCTGGGCGGCCTTGCCAGCGCAACCGGGGAAGCGGTGAAGGTCCTGGATGCGTTCGGCATGGACAAGATACTTGTTGAAACCGTGGGCGCAGGTCAGTCGGAGGTTGAGATTGCCTCTCACGCTCACACCACTATTCTGGTCGAAATGCCGGGCCTGGGTGATGACATCCAGACGATAAAAGCCGGAATAATGGAGATTGGCGATATTTTCGTGGTGAACAAGGCAGATCGGCAGGGCGCTGAAAGGACCGCAACCGAGCTGATGGCGATGCTGGAATTGAACACTGAACCGTTGCCATGGGCCCCTCAGGTTTTAAAAACAATTGCCAGCGACTCGATAGGGATTGAGGAGCTAAGGAAAACAATCGAATCACATTACACACTTCTAAAGGAAACCGGCCATCTCGCAATAATCAACAGGAGAAGGACTAAGGATGAATTTCTTGCGATATTGAACCAAGAGGTCACCAGGCATCTTCTGAAAGATATTGTTGATGATTCCCAGCTTGAGTGCTTGGTAGAGAGTATCATGAACAGGGAAATAGACCCCTACACGGCAGCCAGTCAGTGCATGAGCGGCTTTCTAAAACACAGATAGATTTTTATCATGCAAGGCAATAGTACGTCACAATGTCAATTATGTCCGATGCCAGGAAGGGAATTTCTGACCTGGCAAGAGAGGTGGCGCTGCGCGAAGGCGTCGAGCCGAGCAAAATCGCCAGGGGAGTTGCCACAGGCCGCATAATCATTCCCAGAAATCCCATTCATTCCCCGAAACCGCTGGGCGTGGGGGAGGGCCTCACCGTTAAGGTCAATGTGAATCTTGGAACTTCCGAGGATTGCATAAATCCGGATGAGGAGCTGGAAAAGGCCAGCGTCGCAATTGCTCTTGGCGCAGACACCATCATGGATCTCAGCACCGGCGGCGACATCGATGCCATCCGCAGAATGATAATAAAATCGATCAATGTACCCATCGGAACTGTCCCAATTTACCAGGCCGGTCTCGAATACGCTCGCAAGAGCGCGGTTGTTGACATGACGGAGGATGACATCTTCAAGGGAATAGAAACCCATGCCAGGGACGGAGTGGATTTCATGACCGTGCATTGCGGAGTGACTCGGAAGAGCATCGAGAGCCTGCGAAAATCAAAACGTCTCACTGGCGTCGTCAGCCGCGGCGGCTCCTTCCTCACCGCCTGGATACTTCACAATGACAAAGAGAATCCGCTTTATGCCAATTACGATTATCTGCTGGAACTCGCCAAGCAATACGAGTTCACCCTGAGCCTGGGGGACGGCTTCCGGCCGGGCTGCATTGCGGACGCTACCGATGCCGCCCAGATTAGTGAATTGATAATTCTGGGCGAGTGCGTGAAACGCGCACGGGCCGCCGATGTTCAGGCCATGGTGGAAGGCCCGGGCCATGTTCCGCTTCATCAGATTGAGGCCAATGTCAGGCTGGAAAAGACCATATGCGATGGCGCCCCATTCTACGTTCTGGGGCCACTGGTCACGGACATTGCGCCTGGCTATGACCACATCACCGGAGCAATCGGCGGCGCGATGGCCGGTCATTATGGCGCCGATTTCCTGTGCGATGTGAGCCCGTCCGAACACCTGTGCCTACCGACAATCGAGGACATCAAGGTCGCAACAATAACCAGCAAGCTGGCAGCCCATGCCGCCGACATCTCCCGAGGCGGGAGCATGGAGCGGGATATTGCGATTTCCAAAGCGCGGGCGGAGCTTGACTGGGAAGGCCAATTCAGCAATTGCCTGGACCCGGAGCATGCAAAGGCCAGAAGGGCCGGGCGCGGACCCGGGAAGGGCGATGAGGAAGTCTGCTCGATGTGCGGAAAATACTGCGCTATAAAGATCACAAAAGAATATTTGAAATAAGAAATCATTGACTTCTAATTAGAATCTGTTTTGTTCGTTCAGGCATTTTACCAGCCGCATTGTATTAAGTACCGTCTCCCCGTAGGGTGCCCGAGAGGGAATTTGCCGAAAATCCGGGGAGATGATGCAATTGCTGGCGCTTTCGAAGAGTTGCCAGTCATTCTTGTTGTTCTTGTAGCGGTTTCGCTTTTCTCGGTTAGCGTGGCGCATGCGGCAATCTCCATGAACGAGGGCCGCGAGAGGGCCAAACTTCAGGAAACTTGTCTAGCCTTTGCCGAACTTGTCAGGAGTTCCGAGTTGCTCTCTGGTGATTCTGGCCCCGGAATTTTTAACCGCGAATGCCTTCTGAAACTTTCCCGTAATGACTTCTGCCAGGAATTCAATTCCACAATTATCGGTTTCGAATATCGCATAATAATCCAATGCATGGATGCCGATACCGGGAACATCACGCTGAACACCGAGATTCAAACATCTGAAATACCTGCCAATGCCGAGGTTGCGATTTATCACACTTGTGTCAACATTGATGACGGCGGCGTCATGGGCTTCGCTAGAATGTCTGTCTCAGTATGGAGGCCTGTTACATGAAACTCGATACCAGCGGACAGGCAGCCATTGTTGATGCCATCATGTTCATGACCATCATGTTAATCGCATCCGCGGTGGTGATTGGTGCAACTGGGTTCAACCGCACAACCGTTCAGGATTCATCCACACTTCAGCAGTACGCCAGGGATTTTTCGACGACCGTGCTAAAAACAGAATTGAGCGGCCTCGCATATGATGGCCCCAATGGCGAGACAGTTAACCTGGGCAATTCAAGCAGGAGCATATCCCAGCTTCTCTGCGACGAGGCCATGATACTCGGTAATGGCCCAAGCGATTATGACTTCACTGAATACAATGGGGAAACACTGAGGGCCTGCAATCTCATCATACGCCCCGGCCTGGGCTTCGCGATTTCCTGCAATGGAGATTCAATTTTCATATCTGATGGCCCATCATGCATGGAGGAACTTCCACCCACCCGCTCAGCTAGCCAGTTCGAAATATCGCCAGATTCCATAAATGATGTCATCATCATTATTTTCGTGTGGGTGGTCTGATGGGAAAAAGGCATTTTCCACAGGACGAGGGCGCCAGAGTGCCCTTCGCCATGGTGGCGGTTCTGATACTGATGATGTCGGCGTTCAGCATGACCTACATCGGCGGCGTGCAGCGCCAGCAGGCCGGGTTGAGGATGGCGGGCCTTGAAATCACCAGGCAGGACCAGGTAATGCATCAGCTGGAAGAGAGAATGGCCATGGAAGGGTATTACATCGCGTCGAAAGCGGTTCTTGCCTCCACACAACTGTTCTGCAATGAAACGATGCTGGATTCCTGTTACAGCGATAATTACTCCGCATATCTTGAGAGCACATTTCCATTCTTCATTGACCCGTACCGAGTGGAGATAAGGGATTTTGTTTCCGCGGTCTTTCTGGAAGAGCAGAACATCCAGGACATAATTCCCAGCAACAAAACCACTGAGAAAAACATAACTCTCAAAGATGGGTCCGGGGAGGAATTCAACGGAACCATCAACACAATGGACACAGCAACCATGGGGGAACTGAATGAGACGACCGCTCTTGCCAGGTATGTGGTGGTCGGCGGCGGCAATTGCACCATAACCAATGTTCGCTCCGGCGCAGCCATGGAGAGGCCAATTGCCTTCCAGCGCGACATACAAACGCCTTTTCCGCTGATGAACTCAAAAATGACGTCGCTGGATAATGCGGGCAGCAACAGCGCCATGGGGATTGCCCGCGTCGTGAAATACATTCTGACGACTCTTGCCCAGTTCAGGGTGCTGGAAGGATATGGCTCGGGCCTGGATTCCGCGCCTGGCGAGATATCGGATATCATCAGCATGAACGATGTCCGACTTGCTGTGAATCTTGCGGTTCTGCTGGAAACCTCACGCATATTCAGGGGCTATGATGCAGGTATCATTCCATCCCTTGAAAATATGGGCCTGGGCGCAAGCGGCCATGACATTGCTTCCCTGTTGAAGCGCTACATGAACAATGGCAGCCTTGACGCTTCAGATATAGTCGCCATTTACATTGGCATCGGGGACCGGGAGATACCCGTGGACATCATTCTGGCCCAGGCATTCAACGCAATCGCTGACCAGTTCATACTCAAGTATCTTGATTATTTTGGCATCATGGACATAGCCAACGATGTCTACAAGTCCATCCAGTCATTGGGCAAGGTTATTGAAGATGCCAAGAAGACACTCAGTACATTTCTATTATCGGATGACGGCGAGGCCAGGGAGGAATCCCAGCAGGTGACGGGATGGATTGCGAAGCTTGAAACCAACTGGCCGCCCGGGGCAATCGCCGTGCCAGGTATAACCATCTCAACGGGTTCGCACTCTCGCACCGACCTTGCTGTCCTGGGTGTGTATCAGCCAATCAATTCCCAATACATTTACTCGGGAAATTGCAGCCAATTGATGGGGGAAAAATCAAGTCCGATTCTGGATACGGACAGCATCATAATTGGAACCAGGTATGATGCTGACCTTCGCTCATCGACAGTATCGGCCACCACGCTGACGAGCGCATCCTCGCCGTATCCTCTGGGCTATCTTGCGGATTTCATTCCTGCCAGCCTGCTCAGGACATCTTCCGATATTGCGGCATTGTGGGCTGATTTCTACAATGAACAATATGCCGCCCAGGAGGACGTGATTTACGATTCCATAAGGGACGCCGTGAAGAACGTCACGGCTGAAATGGCCAGGCTGATTACAAACTTCATAGGTCAGGATTCTATTTCATTGTCTGAATACGCGAACGGGGAATATGCGATTGATCCCAATGACCAGGTATCAGCCCTCGAGAACGTCAGGCTGATGGTGGACTCGGTGATGGAGGATGCAACCAGGCATCTGCAGTCAAATCCTGGTGCGGTCGCTTCCATGCTATCTGTTCTCACCAGCAAGCACGCCCAGCTCACCATTTCGCTGATGAAGTTCATATCGGAAAATTATGACGTCATTGTCAACAGAAATTCATGCCTCGAGAGCGCCACCGAATCCCTTTCGAGAACCATGCTGCTCAATTCCTCCGTGGTTGTTTCACCGGCACTGCAGCACACGGCAGCTTACTCTATCTACAATGACATCGGGCATTCCAGGGGGTTCTCGGATGACCCGATCCCTTACAACAGCACCGAAACTCCGAATAAAGCAGTTTATGCCAGAATACTGATGGAGCAGAACATTGGCACGCTAAACGCAGACATGGCCCCCCACTCGGAAGCGGCATTCGCCAGGTTGAGGGAAGCTGAATCCGCATGGCATTATTTCGGCAGCCCGGACAACGGCCTGTACATCAAAGCACTGGAAGGGGCCGTTCAAACATCTTCAGATTCAATCCTGAGCCGGTTCATGGGTGATGACCCGTCATCATTTGTTGGCATGGCGTCGGATATGGTGATTCGGGTACTGGATGGAATCATCTGGAGCGGGGAGGTGTCCAACACACATTATTCGCCGGAAATGATGTATTCAAACGAATCCAGAACCATTCCGTTCGAAATTTATGAGAATGACTATTCCCGCGCCAGGAATGCAGGCAATATCTGGGAAGAGACATTCGCGGTAACTCAGCCGGAAGGTGCATTGAGGGTAGCCCATCGTTCATTGGATTATGGCGCCGATTTCCCATCTGGAACGCTGGGCGTCAACATATCGGCGCCCAGCGGTGTTCATTTCACAGATGTCACAAGCATCAACGAGCGCCCTTTCGAGAACCGATGGAATGTTACGATTCGCGGCGAATTCTTACTCGCCGTGTCAAGCAGATCTCTGCCATACATTTCTGAAGGCGCGCACCTGCCGGCAACCATGCAGAGAACGGTTGAAATTGATTTGAGCATACCTGTCCTCGCATACTCGGGCTGGGACCTTGCAGGGGTGAATTATACCGACACGGCTTCCCTTGCTGGCGATGCGAAGAAGCTCCTTGACATTGTCGGATCATTCTTCGACTGGGTCTGGGGTACCATTGCCGGCCCGATTGATTGGATAATCGACCAGATCATGCTTGTGGTTGATTTCTTCTCGGATATAATCGGAACGCTTCTGAGCTATGCCTCCAAGATAATGAACATCGTGACCGAGATAATCGGCTCCCTGGTGGAGGAGGTCCAGAATTTTCTCAGGGATGTTGCGGAGCGAGTGTTCGATTCAATCATGGACTGGATCATCGACCTGTTGCCGGATAAGATAGAATTCAGGTTCGACATGTTCGGCTTCGATTTCCTGGTCAGCTTCGGCTCAAAGAGCGAGATTGAGAATGCAAGTTCCGGAAAAGGCGGCAAGCTGGTTTCTGTGGAGACTGTCGGCTCGCTTTTCGGCGCCGGCATGTTGCTCGGCCTTGATTTCATCGCATTATCGGACGAGGTTGCCGAAGCAGTTGACGTGAATTATGACCTTCTGCTCTGGAGCCAAATTGAATTGGATGGCTTCCTTCTGGACATAAACATCGACCCTTTCATGGTAATTCAGGAGCACATAGTGGAGTGCCGCGGACAGGGCAACGGGGTAGGTCTGAACATTAACGCCCCCGTGGTGATGCAGCAATATCACTCCGTAATGTACTCGCTCCATGACATTCCCGGCCTGAAAACCGCTCTGTCCAACATCCCGGTGCCGATTCCAGGCATGAAGGCAACAGTGAATGCCGGCCTGGAGATACTCTACACCCTGCGCGGCATTGAAGCGGACCACCCGGTCATCAACGAGGTCGAATTGAATCCCAGGGGTGAGACTGCAGGCAACCAGTGGGTCGAGATTTACAACCCCACGGACGCTGAAGTAAGCATGGACAACTGGACGTTGGGCTCCAGCACCCACTCGGAATTCAACAGGACCTTCAATTCCACCTATTTCCTGGACCCTGGCGGTTATTTCATGGTCCATTATTTCAATGAAACCCTGCCGCAGGAATCTGTGACGCTGGAACTGCTTGATTCGCAAGGCAAGAAACTGGATTCTTCGCCAGTGATGTCCGAAGCAGACAGCAGCAACGTTGAAGGGAATTTCATCGGCCCGGCCGGCAGCCAGATGACCTGGCAGCGCTCGCCGAACGGCGCCAACCTCTCCATGGTCGGGAAATGGACCTTCGGCAATGGGACAATCGGCTCTGAGAACGCTGCCATCAATATAAGTTTCAAGTCACTTGTCTGGAATCTCCTGAAAGGCGCATGGAACAGCACCTGGCAGGACTTGAAGGATGAATTGGCCCTTTCCCTTGATTTCATTGTTAAACTGGTCAAGCAGTTCATCCAGCGGTTCATCGATGACGTGCTGAAGGTTATTGCCAGGTCTGTTGTTGAAACATCGATGTTCCTGGACATCATGCTCACCGATGCTTCAGGCACGGGAGGTACTGGAATAGTCCTCAGCTTCGTCATAGAGGGCGGGGATACACTTGCAGCCATACTGAGATGGGTCATCGGCTCTGTTGCCGCTTACCTGTCGAACATAGGCAAGCCCACCCAGCCAGGCCGGTATCCCCAACTTGCCCCGGAGATACCAGAGCACCTTTTCATCCGCCTTGATTTCTACTGCCAGGTCCAGATGCCGAAAATGGTGAAGGGCGCATCCCAGTCCGGCAAGGAGCCGGAATCGATAAAGATGATAGGCCGCATTGAAGCCAATATACCGGCCCTCGCAGCCCTGGCCGGCCGTGAGATGGGGCGGTGGAGAATCAATTTCGGGGTGTATGTTGAGAAGATGCCAGCCAAAATTGCGGACCCGCTGTTTGGCACTGGGGACGCGACGCCTGACGTCTGGCTGTTCAAAGGGACCGTATGGGAATGCTGATTTGAATTTCCGGTATTTTCGGCAACACCTTTTTATCATGCCTCTTTCTATTCTGTTAACATGGACGAAGAAAGGCTCAGGAAACTCAAAGCAATTATGAAGACATCTCCCTGCCCGGTCGGTTGTAGATGCCACAGTGCAAGGCCTGAGGAGTTATGCAAGGCCAGATCAATGGGCATTGAATCACTTCTTGAGTGTCTGGAGGAAGAGCCCGGGGATTGCTCATTCGCGTTCCCTTTTGGCGGAAGCCACTTCTGCAGATGCGGCACCAGGAAGGAAATCGCTAAACTTCTAGGCGAGTAGAAATCCTTTTCAGATGATTTTTTATAATCGCCAAACATTTCCATTCCTGAGGCACAGAATGCTGAAAGACAGCCAGGACGCGTTCGGCCATGGCATTTACGATGCCTATCATGGCGATGAGGTTGACGAGGTAATCGAGAGGGAGGACGGTTACATCGATGTCTCCCAGGGCCCAAAGTCCTATCTATCGGAATTCAAGGACTGGCCGCAGCATCAGAAGCGGGCAATGCGCCATGCGTGGGGCCGGGTTCTCGACATCGGCTGCGGTGGCGGCCGCCATTCTCTCTATCTTCAGAGCCTGGGCCTGGACGTTCTGGGCATTGACAATTCTCCAATGGCCCTGAAATGCTGCAGGGAGCGCGGCCTCAAAAAGATGAAACTCATGGACATCACCCAGATTTCCAGGAATCTGGGCACCTTCGACACCATAACAATGATGGGGAATAACTTCGGGCTCTTCGCCAACCCGAAGCGGGCGAAATGGCTTCTCAAGCGTTTCCATGGCATGACCAGTTCAGGCGCAATAATCATCGCCGAGACAATGGATATCTACCAGACCGACGCGCCTTATCACCTTGAATACCAGGAATGGAACCGGAAGCGCGGGCGCATGTCCGGGCAGGTCCGCATACGCGCCAGGTATCTGAAATACTGCACGCCGTGGTTCGATTATCTGATGGTCTCCAAGCCGGAACTGGAAGGAATCCTGAAAGGCACTGGCTGGCAGGTCCGAAAGCACATCAACGGCCAGGGCGGGGTTTACTGCATGGTGCTGGAGAAGGAGGCATCCGAATGACCTTGATAATAGTCAATCCCAAAGGAAGGATTGTGAGCCTTGCATCGGCAATCGCCTGGTCTGTCTGTCTTGCCTTGCTGGCAATCCGCGGGGACTGGAGCCTGGGAACAAACCTGCTGGCCGTCCTGTTCATCCTGCTGCTGGCCCTGTCCGGGGTCCGCAACTATCAGGAATGGGTCGAGGATGGCGAATGGCTAGATTAAATTCATGGGGAATTATATTTTATGATAGATAATTCAATTGACCCGGTCCGATATCCGTTGGCCTGGAACACCTCATATGCCAGGAAGGGCACCCAGTGGAGGGGCGGCTTCGACCTGACCGGTTATTCTGAATTTCTGGACCTTTCTGGAAATGTCCTGGAACTCGGCTCCGGAGACGGCAACACTGCCGCGGCAATCCTGCCGAAATGCGGCAACCTGGTGTGCGCGGATATCGCTATCACATCATTCAAAACATTGGCCATGAAAGGGCTAAATTGCCTGGCTGCCGATGCCCGGATGCTGCCTTTCAAGGATGATTCATACTCCGCGGTATTCTCCAGGCATGTCCTGACTCACGCGATACCCGGAGACGATGCGCTGATGCTCGCCGAGATAAATAGGGTGCTGGCTCCCGGCGGCACCGTCCTCATTGAAGTTTTCTCTCCTGGCGACATGCGGTTCGGGAAGGGAACCGAGATATTCCCGAGAACATTCCTGCGGGACGACGGCCTGGTGTGGAGATTTTACCTGGGCCAGGATCTTGATTCCCTGGTCAGGAAGGCGGGCTTGTCAGTCCGCCACTTCCAGCTCATGGAGAGAAAGGTTCGGCACGAGGGGCAGATATATCCGAGGGAATCGATTGTGATGATGGCCACGAAGAATTAGAATATTCTGGCGTCCACCACCACATGCCACACCCCTGGCGCATATGACTTGATTTTCCTCATTCCGAGTATCTCAGCCTCCTTCCCCGCATCCCTGGCTGCCCCCCTCACCCTTTCAGCTGGCCTTTCCAGCATCAATCTTTCCGGGCAGGTCTCATGGTAATGGATGATGCCCTTTCCCCTGAGTATCCGCATGGCCTTGGGCAGGAACTCATGCGTCGTTCCCACGTATCCCATCACAACCCTGTCTGCGACATTCTCTTCCGCATCCAGACAGTCGCCCAGCACTGGCTCCACAACTCTGGAGACGCCGTTCAAAGCGATGTTCATCTTCAGGTACCTGTGAGATATCGGATTTATTTCACGCGCGATTACCCTGGCCGGCTTCGAATGCACAGCCATCGGGAGCGTGAAATACCCGATTCCGGCGAACATGTCCACGACCGTTTCGCCGGGCTGGCACACACTCGCCATGCGTATCCTCTCGTCCACATTTCCCGATGAGAACATGAGTCTGGCGGCATCCAGGCAATACTTGATGCCGTTCTCCAGATGTATTGTCTCGGTGTTCTGGCCCAGCAACACATCCATCACCGGCTCCCTGTACCGGCCCTGCACCCCGCCGGTGTCCCGGAGCACCGTATCAACTTTCAGCGCCCTTGCATATGTTCGCGCAATCTCCTCAAGCCAGTCATCCAGTTCCGCGTCTATCTTCAGCACCAGGACATGGCCGAGCTGCTCCCACCGCTTCGGCAGCTTCTCTTTCATCTTTTCGGGAATCTCAATCATTGCCAGAATATCGCGATGAACATCTTTGAATGTCTCACGCCATGCGTATTCCCTGTCATCTATAAGAACCGCGTCCAGGCCATTCAATTCGGCCATCAGGGCTTCATCCGGTTCGCGCAGCAAAGGAATCTCAATGGAGCCGTCGTCATTCACAATCCTGTGATGCTTATCAAGAATACTGGCTTCCTGTATCAGAGCCCTGGCGGCCTCCGCGTTCCGGCTCGGGACCCGGATAGCCAGCATCAATCATCCTTCTCCGTGGAGTAATATTTCGCATCCAGTGTTTCGCGGATTCCCCTGGCGATTATCTTGCCGACGCCCTTGACTTCCATCAACTGGTCAACGCTGGCTTCCATTACCGCTTTCACGCTGCCGAAATGGGATAGGAGCCTCTGGGCCATTATTCCGGAGACATTGGGCAATCCCTCAAGGATGAACTGCTGCCTTTCCTGGACCAGCATGGAGCCCTTCTCGCCGCGTATGCCTGGCTTTCTGCCCTCTGCCGATTCCCTCTTGACCAGCGCGATGAGGAATTCCGCAGTATCCCTGTCATCGGTCGTGAAGAACACCGGCACGCCGAAATCCACAGTGATGGCTGCAAGCGCGCCTCTCACGGCTTCAGCCGATAACCTCCTGGTGTAAAGATCCTGACCCTCGATTATTATCAGAGGCGACTGGTAAGCCCTTTTGAGCGCTTTCACCTGCTGGAACAGGCGACCGTCCATAACAGAAGAGATGAAATCCTCAACTTCCTTCCTCTCTATCCCGACTCTTTCGGACACAATATAATCGCCTATGTCCAGTTGCTTGGGTTCGACGATGATGTCTTTCACGGCCAGATGCCGAACCACAGAGGATTTGAATTCCCTTGTGTCGGCAATGAGCCTCACCCGTTCTGGCTTCGCCTCATATACCTCCTTCTTGCCACCCTCGAACTCGCCCAGCGTCTTCTGGTTCTTCTCCGCCGCTTCGGATTCCGAATCATGCCTCAGGACATCTGACAAAGACTTTGAAGCGGCATTCTCGAATGCTGGCGCTGTGGGCCCGCCCACTTCGAGGTCCTTCTGAAGGTCCTTCCTGAGCTTCTCCAGTTCCTTGTGCATCCTGCTCTCCTTGTGCTTCGAGGACCAGTAGTAGGCTTCATCCCGCGTGCCTTTGGAAATCAGTATCACGACCTTCCCGGTGCGGTGTCTCCCTGTTCTCCCACGCCGCTGGATGCTTCGTATCTCTGATGGCACTGGCTCGTAGAAAATAACCAGGTCCGTCTCGGGAATGTCGAGCCCTTCCTCGGCCACGCTTGTCGCCACCAGAACATTGAACTCCCCGCCCTGGAACCTCTGGATGATGTCCACTTGCTTCTTCTGGTTCATCCCCTTGTCCTCGCCCCGGGATGCCTGGCCAACGAAACGCGCAGGCTTGATTATGCTAATCTTCGCCAGGTCGCTGGCCACAAGTTCAGATGTATCGCGGTAATGGGTGAAAACGATTATTCTTGAATCCGGCTTCTGATTCAACTGGGCAACCACCAGTTTCTTCACGCGCAGCAGTTTCGGCGTCTCTACCGAGGCCGCATCCAGCTTGTTGACGGCTCTCATGGCCATCTGGACCTTCGGCAATGCGATGGTCTCCTTCGCGGCCCTGCTGGCGCCTCTCGACACTGCTTCCTTTGTCAATCTTTCAAAATACGATTTTAGCGCGGAAACGCCCTGCGTCTCAGCGAGTTCCATCGCATGGCTCACTTTCATGGCAATGGCAACTGTGGTTGCCGCAGAGTACGCGGTGCTGGATTGGTTGGATGCCTGCAGCTGCCCCTGAATCATTCTCTGTGTGGCGAGGAGGTCCTTTGTGCTGACATAGTTTCCCTTCTTCAGATAGCCATCCTTCCTGAGCTTGGCTGCTTGCTCCTCCAAGGCTTTTTTAAGGTGTTGGATGACCTCCATCAGCTCTTTGGGAACATCCATCTCCATCCATTTCAGATAGATGTCATGAACGTATCTCACGACGTCCGGGTCATATTCATGGCGTATCTCCACCCCGCGAATGTTCAGGTTCTCGCATACCTCCAGTATCTTCTGGGGGTCGTTGCCAGGAGATGCCGTCATTCCCAGCGTATGGCCGTTTTTCACTTTCCTGAACCTCTCCCCGATGAATACATAAGCATAATCGCCAGTGGCCCGGTGCGCTTCATCAAAGATTATCAGGGAAACGTCATTCAGGTCAATCTGGCCGGAGACAATGTCATTGGAGATGACCTGCGGCGTTGCGGCAATCACCTGGCTATCGTCCCACAGCTTCTTTCTCTTGGCCGGGGGCATCTCGCCGGTGAATATCGCTGGCGGTTCGCAAATGATATGCTTCTTGATGAACCTGGCATGCTGCTCCACCAGCGGCTTCGTCGGAGCCAGGAAGAGGACTTTCCCTTTTCTGGACCTTAGCATTTCGGCAATCACTATGGCTGCTATAACAGTCTTCCCCATGCCGGTCGGAAGCACAACCAGAGTTGATTTTTTAATCGCAGACTCGGCAATGGATGTCTGGTAATAGATCGGAAGAGCACACGTCTGAACTCCAGTCACGAATCACCATATCGT
>CALKWP010000070.1 GCA_938004075.1 uncultured Methanomassiliicoccales archaeon | reverse complement strand
ATATAGCTGAAGCTAACAGCGAAAATATATAAAATATGAAAAGGGGGAGGCCTTTCGGCCTCCCATTTCTTATGGTTTACTTACGGCGCAACAACCCATGTCACATCGGCGGTGACGCGCACCCAGTACGCGTTTCCGTGGGACATGGTCACGAGCGATTTGTCCGTGTAGTCCACGAAGTACGGCGATGCGGCATTCCAGATGCTCACCCTGTCTGCCACACCTGGCAGAGTCACGGATGCAAGCCTGGATGTCATGCTCGGGTAACCGACCAGGTTCCAGCCGGCCTTCAGGACTATGTTCGTGTTCGCTGCTGGCGGGGCTGCGTAGCTGTTCAGGGTAAGGACCTGGTCTCCGCCGTTCGCGGTGATCCAGAGCCATACGCCCATTGTGTTGTTGATGTTGGTCAATGTGTTTGCAGTGCCGCCCACTCTGTAGGTCAGCCACATCTTCGCGACATTGTCCCAGCCCTTTGCAACTGTCCAGGTAGTCAGTCCGTCACCCACTGCGGCATCATTCAGTATCGTGTTCACAGCACCGCTTAGGCCGCTCGGGAACGATACGAACACCCAGCTGTTGGCTGTTTTTCCAGTCAGGCTGATGGCGTATGGCGGTGAACCGCTTGTACCGATGGTCGGGTTGATGTATGACTGCGCTCCGAGGTAGTCCATGTGGACGGCGATTGTCGGGGCTGCAACGCTCCAGTCAACTGAGACCCTCAGGTAATCTGTGGTCAGTGTTGTGGTTGTGGGGTTGCCTCCGTCTGCCTGCATGTACATCACCAGGAAGATGAGCGTGTTTGAGGCTCCCTTCACGTAGTTGTTCCAGTTGACTCCGTTCAGAACGTAGGATAGGGTGACATCGGCCGCTGTTCCGACCTCGCCGCCGCCCAGCATCGTCCATGAGCCAGCAGTCTGGTCCCTGACATACAGGTTGACTTCATTGCCAGTCATGACCCTTGAGACGCGCCCTTCCCATAGGAAGGTGATCTGGGATATCTCGCTGGGTGTTGCGGTCAGGTTGAAGAACGATTTCAACGCGACGAAGTCACCGCTGCCTGGGTCTGGAGAAGTGTACCGTGTGTCATCGGATGCGTCAAGAGCTGTGTTCGCAGTTATGCTCGTGGCAGAGTTGTAGGTGTTCACAGGTGCTTCGTTTGAATCCAGGTAGAATATCTGGTGGGGATGGGTTGTTCCGGCAAAGTCGTGATTGTCGGTTCCAGTTCCGATCCGTCCCAGAGCCGTCACATCGGCCCATATCTCGACTGTGAGGTATGTTCCGCTTGTGAAGGTTCCTGCAAGCGTGTCTGTCCATGTGAACAGGTGCGGGGTTGTGAATGAGAATATGTTCTCATTGTCCACAATGCTCGTGTCCAGGATGGTTCCGCCGGAGTTCTTCACAATCGCATACATGTAGGCTGTGCTGGCTGTTCCAGATGCCATTCCATAGATGTTGAATGTCCATGGTCCTGCAATGTTTACGCCGGTTAAGGTGTTGGTCTGCCAGGTTCCTATCTTGTGCTGTCCGGTCGTGCTTATTCCCGCGGAGGTCTGGCTGTTCGGGCCTTCGTCCACAGGCATCATGTTCAACGCATAGTTGGGGCCAGCTGTCTGAACCTGCAGGTACCATCTGTCATTCGCGATGTTGTCCACCGAGAATGTGCAGTTGTTCGTGTCCCTGTTGGTTATTGGCCAGCTGTCAGTTGCAGACACCCTGAGGCGGTAGTTTGTGCCGTCAGGAACGGTCGTTGTGTCCCAGGTGTATGTGCCATCATTGTTGTTCAAGGCGCTCTCGAGCACGGTCCAGGCGTTTCCGCCGTCTGCGCTGTACTCGATTGTGCAGTCAAGCGTTCCGGCTGCATCGGTGTAGTCTGTGGCAATCCAGGTGACCGCATAATTACCGCTGATAACCTGGTTGGGTGTGTTCAGCGAAGTGACCCAAACATCTGGTCCGCCTTCATTGATGTTGAAGGAGAACGATTCGTAGCCGCCCCAGTTGTTTGCTGCATCTCTGGCATGTATGTATACTGTGTGGGAACCCTGTGCAACATTTGCCTTCCAGTTTCCAAGAAGTTGCTCCACCTGGTTGTTGAACGCGCCATCCTTGGCGATCATAGCCTTTCCGGTTCCTGTTGTTCCGATGGTGTCTACGAACAGCTCTGCGCCAGCGATGTTGGAGTAACCTTTGTTCCTGTCATCTGCCTGGGCCTCGAATGTTATCGTCGTGCCCTGTCCACCAGGAAGCGGGTCCACTTTGATGCTTCCGGCTGTCACTACCGGTCCGATCTCATCGCCAGATGGCCCATTGTCTATTGTGAAAACGTTGTCTGACGAATCAAAGGCCTTCAGTGTGTTGCCCTGCGCCAATATCTTTATCTTGTAGTTGACGCCGTTCGGGTAGTCGTCAAGGCCTCCAGTCTCGGTTGTGGTGTCCCATGAGTAGCTCGTTGTGGATCCGGCAAGTCCCGTGGCCTCAACAATGTATGATTGGCCGCCGTCCCTGCTGATCTGAACCTGCTGGGTGACTGCGTTTGCGACGGTCCAGGTTATGGTCCTGGTGCCTGACCAGGTGCCATCCTCAGCCTGCCCATTGTTGTTCAGCACGGTCACGTCCGGGTGGTCCTCGCCCATGAGCCAGATGATTGTCCGGTCTGCGATTGTCGCGCGGTCCATGTTCAGATTAACGCCGAATATGTTTCCAGGCGTTCCGAATGTGTTGTCGTCCTGTATCATTGCATGGGCGAAAGGCTCGTAGGCCAGCTTGAAGTCGGCTCCAGTATATTCGATTGAACCGGTGTTTCCGCCTCCCGCGTGGGATGTGTAATCCCAGGCAGACGGGTTGTCTGCGCCGGCTGCAAGGCTGATGTAGATCGGAAGAGCACACGTCTGAACTCCAGTCACGAATCACCATCTC
>CALKWP010000069.1 GCA_938004075.1 uncultured Methanomassiliicoccales archaeon | reverse complement strand
AGAAGGCAGGAATGGTTCCGTTACAAGAAGCTCGATAAGGATAAATGGCGAAAACCAAGAGGTCTCCACTCAAAAATGAGGAGGCACATCGGTTACGGCCAGGATGTTGTTTCAATAGGCTACAGGGGTCCGAAACTCGCAAGGGGAAAGCACCCCTCCGGCTTTGAGGAGATCATGGTTCACAACCTCAACGATATGAATGGATTGGACTCCAAGAGGCAGGCAATCAGGATCGCCCACTCGGTCGGATACCTGAAGAGGCTCCACATCGCCATCAAGGCAGACGAGTTGAACCTGCGCATACTGAATTTCAACAGAGCCATGCACGACGAGCTCCTGGAAGATGCAAAGAAGAGGGGCATAGCTCCTTCCAAAGATGCGCCCGCAAAGGAGGCGAAAAAATGAATCTGACGAACCAGAGGAGAATGGCAGCACAGATATTGAACTGCGGCGAGAACCGTGTCTGGATAGACCCGGACCCGGACAACATGAAGCAGGTCGCCGATTGCATCACCAGGAACGATGTAAGGATGGCCATCAACTGGGGCCTTATCCAGGCCAAGCAGAAGAAGGGCATCTCATCCGGAAGAAGGAAGCAGGCGGCCCATCAGAAAGAGAAGGGCAGGCAGCGCGGCCAGGGCAGCAGGAAGGGCGCAAAATACGCCAGAACTCCCAGGAAGCGCGAGTGGATACGCCGGATAAGGCCAATCCGCTACAGGCTGAAAGAATTGAAGGATACTGATGTGATAGACAACACCACATACCGTATCTTCTACAGGCAGGCCAAGGGCGGCATGTTCAAGAGCAAATATCACCTGATGACCCAGCTCAAGATAAAAGGTCACATCACAGAAGAGCAGATTCAAACCATTCAGGGGGCGAAATGATGGCAACAGGACCCAGATACCACGTTCAGTTCAGAAGGAGAAGGCAGGGAAAGACCGATTACAGGATGAGAAAGAAGATGATCACATCAGGAATCCCTAGAGCGGTAGTTCGCTGCACATCGAAGAACACCATAGTTCAGTTCATAGCCTTCAACCCCAAGGGCGACGAGATACTCGCCGCAGCATCCACAATGGAGCTCGAGGAACATGGTTGGAAGCATGCGACCGCCAATCTTCCGTCAGCCTACCTGGCTGGCTACATGGCCGGTAAGCGCGCATCCAAGGAAGGCATTGATTCCGCGGTTCTTGACATCGGCCTCAGGCCCCCGAAGAGGGGGACAAAGGTCTTCGCAGCCCTCAAAGGCATGCTGGACGCCGGCATCGAGATAGCTCATGACGAAGAAATCCTTCCATCCGAGGATAGGATTTCCGGCACGCACATAAACGAAGAGGTTGCCAAGATGTTCCAGGCCGTTTCAGCAAAAATCAAGGAGGCCTAATCATGGTAGGTGGATCTCAGAGGGGCGGCGGCGGTTCGCAGGGCGGACAGAGGCGTGGCCCAGGAGGCGCTGGTGGACAGAGAAGCGGCGGCGGCCCGAGAGGCGCACCGAGAGGTGGCAGCGGTGGCCCAAGGAGGAGCAGGGACGATGATTCCAAGTTCAATGCTGTTTGGGTCCCGAAAACAAAGCTCGGAAAGCTTGTGTACTCTGGAAAAATTACCACTATGAGCGAGGCGCTTGCCACAAGGCTCCCAATAAAGGAACCGGAGATTGTCGATATACTTCTTCCTGAACTCATGGATGATGTTCTCGATGTCAACATGGTCCAGCGCATGACTGACTCCGGCAGAAGGGTGCGGTTCGCAATCACTGCCGTTGTCGGAAACGGTGATGGCTTCGTTGGAATGGGCCGCGCAAAGGGAAAGGACGTCGGTCCGGCCATAAGGAACGCCATAGACAAGGCCAAGCTAAAACTGATTGAGGTCAAGCGCGGCTGCGGATCCTGGGAATGCGGTTGCGGAACGCCTCATACTGTTCCTTTCCAAGTGGACGGAAAGTGCGGCTCCGTAGTTGTAACATTGAAACCGGCACCCAGGGGCGTCGGACTGGCGCTCGGTGACATAGCCAAGAAGATTGTCACCATGGCTGGAATCAAGGATTCATGGGGCTCGACAAACGGCCACACAAAGACAACTGTGAATTACAGTTACGCGGCTTTCGATGCGCTCAGGCAGACGTCAAGAATGAAAGTCTCATCCACCCAGGCAAAGAACCTTCACATAATCACCGGCCCGGTGAACAAGGTCTTCCTTGACACATCGCCCGAGGAAAGGGCCAGGCTGGCCGATGAGAAGAAGAAGGCCAGGGAGCAGGAGATTCGCGACAAGGAATTGGCCGACGCCGACGTAACAAAGAAGCCGAAGCTTGTCAAGAAGAAGCTAGAAACACCCGCTCCGGCACCCGTTGACCCGCTGGCGGCATCCGAAGAACCGGTGCCAGAGGGAACCCCAAAGGAAGGTGAGCAGAAATGACGCGCGCAGTGATAAGACTCAGAAGTTCCATAAAAGCACACAGGGAAGTGAAGGACACCCTTCATCATCTCAGGTTGAACCAGGTGAACCATTGCGTTCTGATACCCGACGGAAAGACATGGGACGGCATGCTTCAGAAGGTCAAGGATTACGTGACCTGGGGCGAAGTGAAGCCGGATGTTCTCACCAACATGATAATCAAACGCGGAAGGCTGTCTGGCGAACGCCCGATAACCAACCAGTACATCAAGGAGAACACAAAGCTCGAGTCATTGATGAAATTCGCCGAAGCAGTCTCATCGGGCAGTTACAAATACTCTGATCTGAAAGAAGTCAAGCCAGTGTTCAGGCTGCACCCACCGCGCCAGGGTTTCGAGGGCATAAAGCGCTCGTTCAGGGACCATGGTGCCCTTGGATACCGTGGCGAGGCGATAAATGACCTCCTGCTAAGAATGCTGGACGCACCGGCCAGAAAGCCAGCCGCCGCGCCAGTCAAAGCTGCACCGGCCAAGCCAGTTGCAGTCCCTAAGAAGGCTGCGGCACCCAAACCAAAGGTTCCAGCGCCAAAGAAAGCTGAACCAGCCGAGGCAAAGAAAGCACCGGCGCCGAAGAAGGCAGCGTCTGCTGAACCCAAGAAAGTGCCGGCCGCCAAGAAACCCGCAAAGGAGGAATCCAAATGAGAAGAAGGACTGAGAAATACAGAGGAAGCAGGACCCATGGCCGCGGAAAGAAGGGCGGCAGGGGTGCAGGTCTCAGGGGCGGCAAGGGAAATGCCGGTCTTCACAAGCACAAGCACACATACATGGTGAAATACGATCCATACCATTTCGGAAGGCACGGCTTCAAGCGCCATGCGTCTCTCCACGATGACAAGGAAACCGTGAATGTGGGCACAATACAGTCCGACATGCACACGTTCCTTGAGAAAGGATTCGCGAAGAAGGAAGGCGATACTTTCGTTGTGGACCTGACCCAGTCGCAATACTCCAAACTCCTGGGAGGCGGAAACATTAAAATGCCCGTCACAATCAGGGTTCGAGAAGCTACCGCCAAAGCGCGCGAGAAAATCGAAGCGGCTGGCGGCAAAGTTGAGGCAGAAGAGAAAAGCGATGAGTGATGCACATGAGCGAGGGTGAGTCCAAGAGCCTACTCTACAAACTGAAGCCGATTTACGAGAGGCTTCCATCTATCAAAAAGCCAGACGGCCACGTACATTTCAAGACAAAGATGTTCTGGCTTGTTCTCATTCTGGTACTCTATTTCATACTCACCAATGTCATGATTTATGGCCTTGACAAGGAGAACACAATCGACCTGTTCGAGAGTTACAGGGCAATCATGGCAGGTGCCCAGGGTTCACTGATGCATCTTGGTATTGGCCCCATAGTTACAGGGTCCATCATAATGCAGCTCTTCGTCGGGGCAAAAATCATAAAGCTCGATTTGAAGGACGACGAGGACAAGGCAGTCTATCAGGGCGTCCAGAAGTTCCTGGTCGTTGTGATGATTCTTGTGGAAGCAGTGCCCCAAGTTTATGGTTACCTGATGCCCTCCAGCACCCTCGGAGCCAACATCGGCGATAACTGGGCCAAGGTCGTCATAATTGCACAATTGTGTTTCGGCAGTTACCTAGTGTTCCTGATGGACGAGACCGTTTCCAAGTGGGGCATAGGCAGCGGTATATCGCTGTTCATAGCGGCAGGAGTGGCGCAGCAGATATTCACAGGCACACTCAACTGGATGCCTGTCGACAGCAGCATGCCGACCAGCCTGCAAAACCCCCCGGCCGGAACCGTGATGAAGACCATTTACTACTTCCAGAATGTTCCATCCGGAAACATGTCTGGCGGTTACTTCGAGACATTGCTGGTACAACCGCCCAACCCGATAATCGCGCTCATCGGAACGCTCGTGATATTCTTCCTTGTGGCATACATCGAATCCGTGAGAATCGAACTTCCGCTAGCTCATGAGAGCGCAAGAGGCGCAAGGGGCCGCTACCCCATCAAGCTCATCTACGCATCCAACATACCTGTGATTCTGATTGCCGCGGTTCTGGCCAACATCAGCATGTTCGCAATGCTGTTCTGGTCCAATTCCTTCTTCTCCAATGTGCCCATCCTGGGGCAGAATGCCTGGCTGGGTTATTATGCGGACTTCGGGAACGGGCCGCAGCTCACCGGAGGCGCTGCATGGTACGTATCCTCGCTGAACGGCCTTCATGATTGGCTGCTGCCGTTATTCGAATCACGTTACCTGCCTTATTATGATACAGGTGTTCAGAAGACGCTGTTCCAGGTCATTGCCAGATTATTCATATACCTTGCAGTCATGATATTCGGTTCCATAATGTTCGCCAAGTTCTGGATAGACACGACAAACATGGGCCCGAAAGCCGTGGCAGAGCAGATCCAGAGCAGTGGCATGCAAATACCAGGTTTCCGGCGTGATCCAAGGGTGCTTGAGAAAGTGCTTGAGAGGTACATCCCAGTGGTAACGGTATTAAGCGGTGCCATCGTGGGTGGAATCGCCGCATTCGCGGACATGCTGGGCACTGTGGGTAACTCCAGCGGTACGGGTGTTCTTCTGGCCGTGGGCATCATGATCCAGACCTATGAAGCCATGGGCCGCGAGCAGATGATGGAGATGCACCCTGTGCTGAGAGGCTTCTTTGGCGGTGAAGCATAATCGAATATACGCAAACATGAAATACATCGGAGTGAATTCCCCGCCGATACCCATGGACACTGTAGTAGTTTCAATCGGCGGCTCGATTCTCGTCCCGGATGATGATGACAAAGATTACATAGTCAAGCTTGCGAAGATGCTAAATCGCATCTCCGGGCAGGTCAATCTTTTCATCGTGGTCGGCGGCGGCCGCATTGCCCGTTACTACATCAAGCTGGGCAGGAGCCTGGGCGCGGATGAATCGTACTTGGACGAGATTGGCATCCAGGTCACGCGTCTCAATGCCAGGATGCTGATAATAGCGCTTGGTGATTCTGCGTACCATGTTCCAGCTGAAAGATTTGATGAGGCCCTCTCGGCGGCAAAGAACCACAAGATTGTCATCATGGGCGGCACACATCCCGGCCACACGACGGATGCGGTTTCAGCCATGCTGGGGGAACGTGCAGGAGCGGTCCGCCTTGTCAATGCGACTTCAGTTGACGGAGTATATACCGCTGACCCGAAGAAGGACCCGAAAGCCAAGCGCCTGGAGAGCATGCCTTTTGAAAGGCTGATCGAGATTTGCATGAAAGTGGCGCCAGGAGCCGGCCCGAATGTTGTTTTCGACCCGCTGGGCGCGAAGATCGTCGCCCGCTCCGGCATAGAGACCAGGGTGGTACAGGGCAGGGACTTGAAGGAGCTGGAGAATGCCATACTCGGCAAGAAGTTCCATGGGACCATCATCAAGGGGTAGACATGCCGTTCAGGGCTTTCATCGCTGTGGAAGTGCCATTCTCCGCGGAACTGGAGCGTTATTCGAAGGCGGTAAAGTCAAGCGGAGCTTCCGTCAAAATGGTCGACCTCAGAAATACTCACATAACCCTCAAATTCCTCGGTGACACTGACGAAACGCTCATTCCAAATATCGAGGATGCAATGAGGTCTGCAATATCCGATATATCTCCATTCAAAATGGTTCTGAAAGGCGCAGGCGCATTCCCCGATTTCAAGCGCATCTCTGTGGTCTGGGCAGGCCTTACGGATGCAGACTCGCTAGGCGTCATTGCCAAGAGGATTGACGAATGCCTTAAGCCCCTGGGCTTCGCACCGGAGAGGCGGCCCTTCTCTCCTCACGTGACCATCGCCCGCGTGAGGGACGGGCGTAACATCCACGAGCTGGCGGACGTCATCCACGGATGGGAGGCAAGCGAGTTCGGGGAAGTGCCGGTTGAGAGCATCATTCTGAAGAAGAGCGTGCTGACGCCCCAGGGCCCGGTGTACTCGGATGTTTCTGTTGTGAAATTGTGATTGACCGCGTGGTAGGTCGGGGCACGTTCGCTATGGGTTCAACGTTTGGAACCTCTTACGGCCTGCAAAGGCTGCTTTTCTCTCATCCTTCAATCCGGCTGGTACGCCCCAATTCATTCCTTCTTTTCACCCCTTTTTTCTTCGATAGTATTTATATACTATATATACTTACATCATCCTAGAATCCCATTTAAGGGGGGCAAAACCATGTCCGATAAAATCGAAAAACCGAATGTCAAGGGAGAGAAGCAGAAGATCAGCATCGAGAACATTGTCGCATCCACCATCCTTGCGGAGAAGCTTGACCTGAACCAGGTAGCTCTCGCTCTGGACGGGGCAGAATACGAGCCCGAGCAATTCCCGGGGCTTGTGTACAGGCTCAAGGAGGAAAGGACCGCCATACTGCTCTTCAGGAGCGGAAAGGCCAACTGCACTGGCGCAAAGACCATCGAGAGCGTCAGAAAGACCATCAAGACCGTCTCCAAGAAGCTGGAGAAGGCCGGATTGCCGGTAGTCAAAGACCCTGTTATCACAGTGCAGAACATTGTTGCAGTCTATGACCTCAAGAACGACCTGAACCTGAATGCCATCGCAATCACTCTGGGTCTTGAAAGAGTCGAGTACGAGCCGGAGCAATTCCCAGGGCTCGTGTACAGAGTGGCTGACCCCAAGGTCGTCATGCTGCTGTTCGGCTCCGGAAAGGTCGTGTGCACTGGCGCCAAGAAGGTAGACGACATCGAAACCGGTGTTGAGACCCTCAAGAAAGAGCTCAGGGCCGCGGGCCTGCTCCACTGAATCGTTCAGCTGGAATGATATGAAAAGGGAACTCGCAGTACTGGCGATAATCTGCATACTGCTGGGGACGGGTATTGCATCGATTGACAATCAGCATGTGCCATCCGCTTTCCCAAGCCCCGGGACAAGGGCTGCCCCACCGATATCTATCAATTCCAACATAACGGACAACACGACATGGGATGATGTTTTATATCCATATATATATATTAGAGCAAATATATGGGTGCTTGAGAATGTCATCCTGACGATCCTTCCCGGCGTAACCGTTCGCTTTGATCCGGGCACCAGCCTGCACATCAAGGGAGGCATCATCGCGGATGGCAAACCGTTCTACAACATCACTTTCATACCATACTCGAGCAATCCGGCTCCCATGTCCTGGCAGGGCATATCGCTGGAGAACAGCACTGGCCCGTGCGTTTTCGACAATGTTGCAATCCGTTATTCCGAGTTTGGCATTGCATGCTGGGGCGGGGAAACTTCCATAACCAACTCCTCGATAGAATACACCCATTACTTCGGCATCCTGACCGGTGAGAACAGTAGCGTCAAAATAAGAAAGAATTACATCAACTTCACGACCTGGGCTGGAATTATCACCGGCAACCAATCGACGCCAGTCGTTGAGGACAACATCATAAGGACCAGCAATTACGGTCTGGTCTGCTATGACCAGGCCGAGATAAGAAATAACTACATCGAGCTCTGCTGGCTGGGAATCCTTGCGTGGGGGGATGCCAACATTGTGCAGAACCAGGTGAGGGATTGCATGGACGGGATACATGCCTTCTTTTCGTCCCCGCTGATAGAGAACAATCTCATAGTGAGTTGCGATGGGAACGGAACCAGGTTCATGAGTTCCAATGCGATTGTGAGGGATAACACCCTGGTCTACAATAACGTCGGGATGGATATCGACTACGAATCGAAGCATCTCCTGGCCACCATGCAGAACAATATGGTTAATGGAATTGATATACTGACCTGCTTCTTCGTCGGAAAGAAAGACCTGGTCATAGATGGCGTGTTCATTGATTCTGGATGGTCCAAAAAATATTATGGAAGCCTCACAGCCCAGGGCTCGGTGACTCTTTACGATTGTCGGAATGTGACAATTCGCGACAGCACAATAATCAATACAGTGAATTCTATATTTGCCACCAATTCAACTTTCGTTATTTACAACTCTGTTTTCGACAATGCGGCTCGTTCTCAGATATACCTGGAAGCCAATGCGACCGGAACGGCGTTCAATCGTTCCGTAGACCCGAATTCCGTATTGATAGGCGGCGACAACTGCCTCTTCCAGACACTTGATGAACTCCAGGTGATGGTCGAGGATTTCAACGGCACCCCGATACTTGGAGCCAGGGTTTTAGTGAAAGAGAGCCAGCTGGTCCTGCATGACAGAACAACTGATATAAACGGGCTCACCGGCACTCTGATCGTGAAGGACCGGACCGTTTCCGACTCGGGCGTCATAGCCTCGCCTCTCAGCGTTGAGGTGATTGCCGCAGGATACAATTTCGCTCCTAACCCGAAGACCGGGGTGTATGTCAACAGCACCGGATTCGTTAAATTCACTGACCTCGGCGACATCTTTCCGCCCACTGTGCAAGCTGTAAGCGTCGTTGATGGCGACCGTGAATTCTCAACGAATGGCACAATCACAGTAAGCTTCAGCGAGCCAATGAATCGAACCTCTGTCGAAAGTGCGTTTTCCATCTCCGGAAATATAACTGGCTCGTTCTCATGGGATGGCAACAACATGACGTTCACGCCGGCCAACCTGGCCCCCAGCACATATTACACAGTGACCATAAGCACCGGGGCGATGGATGTCTGGAACAACAGCCTCGAGGCTCCTATATCTTTCTCTTTCACGACGCAATCCATTGGGGATTCCGGCGGCAGCAGCTCGTTGCTTGTCATCATAATCGCTATTTTCGCCATCGCGGGCATCGCTGGCTGGCTGATTCTGAGAAAATTGAAGCGATGAAACATCTTCAATACTTTTTTATAGTCTGAATCATATATATTACCGGGATGGGATGTTCGGCCGAAAGCGGGATGACATAGGTCCAGACAGGACCACCAAGGATTTGCAGAAATCGGGAGTTTATACTTTGGGCCATGGCCCCCACCCGTATGTTGTCGGGGATGAGACGGTCGAGGCAGTGAAGGCCAAGAAGATCTACAGCTTCTGGTCCGGCGTCTGGTACACAACAATACTGTCAATACTTCTTTTCTGGTTCCCACCTTTCGGGCAGATGATTGCTGGTTACGTTGGCGGCCGGAAAGCAGGAACCCCCAGGATGGGCGCCCTAGCGGCACTGGCGCCAATGAGCTTAATCTTCCTTCTGTTCTTCCTGAGATACATGGGCAACTTCGTAGCCGAGATAGACTGGTTCCTGGGGCTGCCAACCGCCGGGGCAGACGTAATTTCATCTAAATTACCGATATTCGGCCCACTGTTCGGCTTCATGTTCGATTACATTCATAAGTTTGTAACCGCTATGTGGTCCGGCAATTTCATCATATTCCCATACCTTCTCACAGTCATATTTGGCTACATTGGCGGGATACTCTCGTTGCAGCACAGAAAGGAGATGGAATCGAACGATACTGGCCATCCCTTCTCTCCACTGACCATCATCAACCATCAACCTGGCGCATCGGGATATGCCCCGGCCCAGAAAAGCCATGATGGCGCCCCAGAACCCGATGAACCGGAAGTAGTAATGGGGAAGGTGCCTAAGGGCTGGAAAATGAAAAAAGACAAGAAGAAAGGAAGATGGAAATGATTTTTTTGTATAACGACGAAAGGAAAATAGTGCGGCTGCCGGGATGTAAAAGATTGATTCATTCGACGAGATTCCAATCTTTTACGCCAGCCTAATGTAGTTGAATTCAATTCTTTCGAAGCATTAGGCGTATCAATGCTGTATAAGTACTATTTTCCGTAAAATACACCAAACGACGAAAGGAAAATAGTGCGGCTGCCGGGATTTGAACCCGAGCAGCAAGCTTGGGAAGCTTGAATCCTAGCCAACTAGATCACAGCCGCGTTCCGCTCCCGATAATACTGAGAATATTTAAAACTTCAATGCATAATTATTCCTTTTCCAAATCATTTAATATCTCAATACTGATTTACGCCTGCAAAATGCGAGGAATTTGAATGAAAATAAAAGCGATTATACTGGCGTGCATGATAGTGATGAGCGGATTGTTTGTGGGGACACTGGCCAAGGCTGCGCCCTACACCGGGACCATAGTGCTGACCGATAGCTCGTACAATGTTCAGAACTATTTCGAGCCTTACGAGAACGTCTACTTTGATGCGACCGTGTTGGACAATGGCGGGCCGCTTCAGTCCGCGAACGTGAGGGTGATAATAACCAACAGCACCGGTTTTGAGTTCTTCAACAACTCATACACCACTGACAACTATGGCGAGGTCAGCGGAATTTGGTATGGCGGGGTGACTGGCACTTATGTCGCACGTCTGACTTACAACGATGAGACGATTGCCAACATAACCTTTGAGATCTATGTGCCGGTTCCCTGGTCGGCCGAATGCTGGACCACACACAGCGATGATACGGTTGTCGATGATTTCACCGAATCCGAGTGGGTATACCTGAAGTTCAGGATTTTTGACCAGAAGGGGAACCCATATGACAATTATTACACTTGGGACGTTTATTTCGAGATCATGCACAATGATGTCCAGGTTGACTCCGGATATCTGAACACCAACAATGTGGGTGAAAGCTCGGATAATTATTACCCGAGCGGAAGCGCCCAGTTCGGCAGCTACATCGTCACGGTCTTCAATGACGCCGATGACATCATTGGCACCCATACATTCCATGTCATTCTCCCGGACACCGCAGAAATCGAGCTTAGCTACTACGGAGAGGAAAGGACCGTCTTCAGGGAGGGCGAGATGGTGGGATACACCATATACCTGTTCCACCACACCAGCATCCCCTATGACAGCGGCAGCCAGGCTGCGAGAGTGCTTCTCTACAAGGAGGGCGAAACAGACCCCAGGGAGAACAACACGCTCAACACAGATGCCGATGGCATTGATTACGAAACCAACTTTTTCTATGTGAACTACGGAGAATCCTACAAGGGCACCTACTATGTGCGCGTCTATAACCAGACCTGGCACATGATCGGAACCGCAACCTTCCTGGTGATCGACATAAACATTGGCATGCTCCCCGAGAAGGACGTTTACTCGCAGGGCGACACGGTCACCATAACCGTGACCACATCCCTGGAGGACCCCTACCGGGTTCGCATAGCTGATGGCGCTGGAACACAGGTTCCGACAGCCACCTGGAATGTCCCTGCAGGCACCGAGGAATGGTGGAAGGACTTCACCTTCCCGGAAACCTTGCCGGATGGATGGTACAGCGTTGATGTCTTCATGAATACCTTGCTTCTGACATCACGATATTTCGAGCTGAAGAAGATCACCCTGCAACTGGAACTCAGCCAGACCGCATTCGTGCCTGGCCAGTCCGGGACCGCTTTCTGGAGGGCTGTGAACAACCACGATGGGGGACCGATAACAGTCACCGGTGATTCAGTAATGCATTACGTGGATGATGAATTCGACTCGATAAACAAGGACCTTGCCGATATCTCCGGCACATCTGGAAGTTTCGCTTTCACGGTTCCAAAGGATGCAATGCTTATGTCCAACGGAGACATCGAAGTTGAGGCCCGCGATACAGCCAGCCACACCGATACCGGAACCGCGGGATTCCAGGTCAGAGGCCTTGGCAAGATCGGAAGAGCGTCGTGTAGGGAAAGAGTGTAGATCTCGGTGGTCG
>CALKWP010000068.1 GCA_938004075.1 uncultured Methanomassiliicoccales archaeon | reverse complement strand
TCGCGACTGTCGCGTAGTATATCTCGGCGCTGGTCGGGGCGTTCGTCACGGTGTAGGTGAATGTCGGGGTGTTGTCATTGGACGGGGTCACCGGGGCAAGTGCAGTTATTGTTGCAGTCGAGGTCGCTGCGGCCTCAGTCGTGAAGGTCCACGAGTACGGGGTCGGGTTCAGGGTGTTGAGCGCAAGGTCTGTTGCGGTCGTTATCTGAACGGTGTACAATGTGTTGTATGCGAAGGCTGTGTGGGATATCGTCGCTACGGTGTTGCCGCCGCTCCAGACGACCGACAGGCCGCCGGGGTTCGGGGTGAACGTGTAGGCGAATGTGCCTGTCACGATTGCCTCGCTGAAGGTTATCACGACGCTGGTGCCGACAAGCACGCCGGTTGCGCCGTTTGTCGGGACAACTGAGACCACTGTGGGCCTGGCCGTGTCAATCACGTACGGGCCGAACTCGCTCGCTGTCGGGACTGCTTCTCCGGAGATTCCGCGGGCTGCGAAGTAGTAGGTTCCGTCTGCGATTGCTGCTGGGACTGTGTATGCTCCGTCAACTGATGCATCGGTGCCGATCAATGTGTACGGGCCGGTTGCGACTGTTGCGCGGTACAGCTCGACGCTTGTCGGGCTGTTCGTGTAAGTGTATGTGATATCCGGGGTGTTGTCGTTCGACGGGGTGACTGGCGCAAGGGCTGTCACTGTTGCGGTCGCTGCGACGGTCGTGAATGTCCACGGGTTGGGGGCTGCGCCCGCAACCAATGCGTTACCAGCTACGTCACTTCCAGCGGTTATTGTGAAAGTGTATGCTGTGTTGCCGACGTAGGGGTTCGTGTGGCTGTATGTCGCGATCGTGTTGCCGCCGCTCCAGACAACTGACCAGACGGTCACTGCCGGTACGCAGGTGTAGGTGACGGACGCTGTGTTCATTGCCTCGGAGAAGGTCACTACGACCGTTGCGGTCAGAAGGACGCCTGTCGCGCCGCTGGCCGGGACGGTGGTTGTGATGGTCGGTGCGGTAAGGTCCCTAACGACGCTCTGGGCCCTTGACGAAAAGTCTGCTGCGCAGGCGTTTGTGTCAGCGTGGGCGTTCCTGTAGATTTCCTGAGCGGATGCCGGGTTTGCAGCGTTGGTCATCATCGTGTTCTCTGGCTCGAGTGCGATTGTGCCGTACTCTACCCTGTCAACGATGCGGGTGTTTGTTGTGCTAATCAACTTTATCGAGTTTCCGGTGTTGCTCAATCCGCCCCACTTGGCCATGTTGATGACCAGCGAGCCGGCTGCCGGTATCGGGTTGACGTTGTTCACTGTCAATCCGGTCGGTATGTCGCCTGCAACGATTGCCTGGGCTGCGGCTGTTCCGACTGCCAGGGAGTAACCGGTCACATCGACTGCTGCGGTGTGCGGGTTGTAGATTATGATGTAATCGGGCAATCCGGTCACGGTGGACTGGGATGCCACAACATCTATCTTCAACAAGATTGTGTCCGCAGCGTCAGCTGTCAGGTCGCCGGTGAAGCTTGAGCCGGTGACGAAGTTGTCGTTCTCAGCGGGGGCGAAGAACCTTGCGGTTGCTCCAGTCAGCGCGGTGACCGAGTACTGGATGACGTCGCCTGCGTTTCCACCTATCTTCTCTGTGTTCTGTGAGGTGTCGTCGCCTGCGGTGCTTATGTCCAGATAGCCGGTGGCGCTGGTTGTTGCCCTTCCGTATTCAACGCCATCAATCCAGCTGCAGATTACCGTTGTGTTGTATGTGGTGTCCCCGAGCCTGTCGAAAGGCAATTGGGGTGCCGCAAACACAGGTGCCATCAGCATGCTGAAAAATAGCGCTGCTATCAAAATGCTAGCTCCTTTCATTATTTGGGTTTTCATTCTATTTCCTCCTCTCAAATTTCTCTTTCCTCTTAATAAAAAACAGCACAAAACCCTCGGAGCCTTCAGGAAAATTGAGCCTTTAGGATCAAAGGTTTCGCCTGTTTTTTCTCTTGTTATGTACCCTATATACGGAAGTATTTAAATAAGGTTTGGTACAAGGTTCGAACAATCAATATCATTCGGCCAGATATGTTTTCAGAGCGTGGGATATGGCCCCTGCAGCAGATATTTTGGATGTCGGGCGCTCGAGAGTGTCCGTGGAGAGCACCGCATCGCACGCTGCCTCTAGCTTCGGGATCGAGCCGCCTGTGAAGAGACCATGCGTGCAAGCCGCGAAGACTTTCCTTGCGCCCTGTGATTTCAGCTGCTCCGCTGCCTTTATGACGGTCCCGCCGGTTGCGATAATGTCATCCACGATTGCGACATTCTTGCCAGTAACGTCCAGGTTCTTCGGCTTTATCTCGACCGTGTTTCCATCAATCCTTTTCTTCTGAAGAAAATCCCAGGGCAGCCCTGCGCTCTCCGCTGCCATGCTGGCCCTTGCCTTGGAGCCCTCGTCCGGGGAGACAATCACATCCACTGAGTTCTCCGCCAAGAACCTGCCGATAGCGGGCATCGCAGTCAGGTTCTCGACCGGCACTGTGAAAGCGTCGAGTACGGAAATGTTATGTATGTCAATTGTGAAAACCCTGTCACATCCCAGGCTGATGTGCCTGGCCATCAATCTTGCGCTCACCGCTTCTCCCTCGGCGAAGCTCTTGTCCTGCCTGGCATATCCGAAATAGGGCACAATCGTGGTTATGCTCTTTGCCCCCGAGTTCTTGATTGAATCCTGGAGAAGGAAAAGCTCGATTATGTTCGGGTCCGGGTAGGTGGTCTGAACAATGACGACATCCTGGTTGGCTAGACTTTCCTTGACCTTCACATAGCATTCCTGATCGGGAAATCGCTTTACCTCCAGATCAGCCATCTTGCACTTGAGTTCCCTTGCCAGCTCTTCCGAGAGCAATCTAGACGCCGAACCACCTGCGACAATCATTCTTGCACCGTCACCGAAATGATGTTGGGATTTTAAATGTTAGCGTACCTCATTTAGATAAATAATAATTGCACAAATGTTAAATAATACTACAATAGATGTAGATACATGAAAATCCTTGTGACGGGAGCATCGGGCCAGCTTGGTTCTTATCTTATTGAATATCTATCCCGGGACCACGAAGTCACTGGCCTGGACCTGCGCAATCCTGCTGTCAAGCACAAGAAATGCCAATTCGTTCAGGGTGACATCAACGATTATCGGCTCGCGATGGACAGTTGCCGCGGGAAGGACGCTGTCATCCACACGGCCGCCCAGGTCAGCGTTGACCGCTCAATCACAGACCCCGTGTTCGACGCCAGGGAGAACATTCTCGGCACGGTGAACATGCTGGAGGCCGCCACAAAATCTATGGCAGGCCATTTCATTTACATATCTTCTGCAGCGATATATGGAACCCCCCAGAAAATACCGGTGGGAGAGGACCATCCCACAAGGCCGCTGTCACCCTATGGCGTGAGCAAGCTGGCAGGAGAGAATTACGCATTCGCTTTCGGGGAAACGTATGGCCTCAATGTGACAAGCATCCGCCCATTCAACATCTACAGCCAGAGGCAGGACCCGAATTCCCCTTATTCAGGCGTGATCACGAGGTTCATCGACCGGGTGAAGGAAGGCAAGCCACCGGTCATCCACGGGGATGGCTCCCAGACAAGGGACTTTGTCCATGCCAGCGATGTCATAAAGATGATTGGTCTGTGCCTGGATAAGCCGGAGTCGGCGGGAACTGCGTTCAACTGCGGCACCGGGAAGGGTATAAGCATCAGGGAACTTGCGGATACAATCATAGAGATATCCGGGAAAGGGCTTGAGACTGAGCTCGCGCCTCCCAGAAAGGGAGACATAAAAGACAGTGTGGCTGACATTTCAAGAGCAAAGAAGACCCTTGGCTACAGACCCGGCGTGAAGCTGAAGAATGGGCTGTCTGAGCTGCTTTGAGGAAGAAACATGGAGCAAAACAAGCGCGCATCATTTTTCATCGGTCTGGTCCTGCTTTTCGGCGGGTTAAACCTTCTCATACTTCTCAGTCACTTGAGCCGATTCTTTGGCATCGCCCTGATGTTGCTGGGCATCGGTTTCCTTCTATGGGCGACACGAGGCATCGAGCGAAGGGCTCCGGAAGCAAAAAAACCTGACAACCTGGCCGGAAGGATAATCCACCTGATAACGTTCAAAGGGATTTTCAGGGAATTTCTCCCTGTCTTCGGCATCGGCATACTGGTCACTGTTATAGCCTACAACATTCTGCTCTCCGATTCGTTCTATCTGGGAAGCAATGACTATGTCGCGATGGTACTGGCAGGCACGCTCATCACATACAATCTCGTTCCGAAAAAATACACAGTCGAGAGAGATTTTGCGCTTCTGTTCAGCATACTTCTGTTTGTCTTCCTGGTTATTCCTACCACCATGCTTCAATTCACAAGCACGGGAGAGGATACCAACAGTCCGATAACTTACTACTTGCTTGCCATGCCCACGGCATCGCTTTCGCGGCTGCTCGGCATCTCGGTCGAAGCGCCTTACATGGGCTGGGGATATCCTGTCTACAATCACATGGAGATAATGGCTCAGGATGGGCTCCCGATAATACTCAGGATTTCACTGTCCTGTTCCGGTCTCTACTCTGTAGCCATATTCGTCTCTGCCTTCATCGCTTTTGTTGCGGTGGAGTACAGGAAGTTCGATAGGAAGGTAGCAAACCTCCTGGGCCTTGGGATCCTGCTTGCATGGATTGCCAATATCATCAGAATGACAATTATAGTGATTGTGGGTTATTACAAAGGGGCCGAAACAATGGTCTGGGTCCACAACAACATAGGAGAATTCATATTCATGGCCTGGGTGGCGCTGTTCTGGTGGTTCATGTTCAGGTACTTCGGAGTGCTGGAATCGAAAGGCGAACCGGTGAAAAGTGAGAAAAAGAAGAGAGGCAAATGCGCTTCATGCGGGGAGCTGCTTTCCCCCACGATACCTACTGCCAGATGCGAGTGCGGGGCCATGTCCCATTCCGGATGCATTCTGACGAATGGCATGATATGCCCCTCCTGCGGCGTGGAGATGAGCCTGGAGAATGAAATCCAATAGTGCTTTGGAAATGTTTTAATACGCCCCAGCGGTTGATGTATCTTGCAGCAGGGAGCCCAGAAAATGGAGACCTTGAAAAAGAACATAATTCTTCTCGGAGACGGCGCATCCGGAAAATCCAGCCTGGTAAAGCGCTTCACAACTGACCAGTTCAGCGACAAGTACATGACCACGCTCGGCTCCAAAGTAACCAAGAAAGATGTCTATCTCACGCACGATGGTCAACAGAAACACATGGTCCTCCTCATATGGGATATACTAGGCCAGAAGGATTACAAATACACCCAGGCGCTTGCTTTCGGCGGCATCGAAGGAGCGCTTCTTGTGACAGACATCACCAGGGCATCCACGCTTGACAGTGTCAGGGATTACTGGATTCCCTCATTGCTCAGCGTGACCGGAGTCCTTCCGATGATATTCATTGGCAATAAATCCGACCTGGGCGACCAGGCGGAATTCGGGGAGAAAGATTTGGCGGAACTGGGAGATAATCATGAACCTTGCGAAGTCAAAAAAAGATATTACCTGACCAGCGCCAAGAATGGTCATCAGGTGGATGCTGCATTCAAGGAACTGGCCATGGCAATGCTGAACATCAATGTAAAAGTGAGACTCACATATTCGCAGTATATCATGGATAAAACAGAGGTGCATAGCTTGAAAGATGCCGCTGACAGGGTCATAGCTGATTTCTGCGACCAATTGGGAGGACCCACGAACGCGGGCCCTATCCTTGAAAGGCAGATAATAGAATCCGGCCTTGACGTCAACAACCCAACCAAGAAGGAACTTGTCGAGCTTGTGAATTCCATGTCAACCTTCGAATCCAGGTTCAAACCGGAGAATGTTGTGAATCTCAATCGATCCAAACGATTGTATCTGGTCAATCAATTTTGATTAATGGACAATCGGGATTTCTAGATTTTAAATTATCATCAAATAGCGTCATCGCATGAGAAAATGGATGGGTTCATTCATGAAAAATATTAAATACACACAATACAATCATGTTTCGATAGCTATAAAAATAATGTGTGCGCTTTTGTGTGCGCAGGTGGAAGAATGAACAAGGAAAGAGTGGATGCCAGGGTGGAACCGGAGCTCCTGGAAGAGCTGGATGCGATATCGGAAAGGCTTGGATTGGAGAGCCGGAGCGCCGTTATCAGGGAAGCCATAGCCGCATTCGTCATGGAAAACAAGGACGGATGGAATTCCACTAGCATCAAGGTCAATTTGCCGAACAGGATGGCAGAAAAGCTTCAGAATCATATCATGAATGGAGATGCCAGCGATGCAGAGAATGCGATGATCCTCGCGCTTGATTTCTGGCTCAGGGACCTTGAAGATTATTACATGAACCGCAAAGCCAATATGGAAAAAATTGTTCGCGAGAACATTTCATCCGATTTATCCATGAAGGAACTCCGGAGCCGCGGAAAAGATCTGGGGAGGCCTTGAATGTCCAGCCTCAGTCATGAAATGAACGACCGCCTCTCTGTGGATCACAGCGAACTCGGCATCAGGGAATTCTCCAGACTGGAGAGAATGCTGCTATTCGCGGTTGTCTCGGAGTGCGAGAGATGCATGCATTCGGAGGGAGAGGATTGTCTGGCTTCCGGCAGGAAGATGGGATGCCCTTTCGTATCGGTGAGGGAAGAATTCCAGATATACGATGTTCTTGACTGGAAGGAGGTTGTCAGATGAAATATGTATGCTCGGTCTGCAAGCAGGACGCGACAGTCAACGATAAACTGTGCATTCATTTCTGCAGGCAACACGGTTTTTCAATCATCCCAGTCGTGGGTGAAAAAGATATTTGTATGACATGAATTGAACTCATTTAATGAATACGTCTGACAAATATAGAAAAGTATATATACCTATTTTTGCATATAGGTATTGCTTGTCATAATCAAGAAAAAACAGGTATGACAAAGGGTGTAATAATGCAAGAACAGGCAGAAGAACGGGTTTCGGCACGATTCGAGAAGGCGATGATGGATGAGATAGACCATCACGTGAAGAAGCACGGCATTGCCAACAGAAGCGAGTTTCTCAGAATGGCGGCACGTGCTATGCTGGATGCCCGGCAGCTGGAAAACACCATTACGGTGGATGTATCTCCCTTATTGAGGGAATTCATCGACGTGATGGTGGACCGGGGTTATTATCGGTCCCAGTCCCATGCAGTCCAGTCAGCTCTAGACGAATTCTTCACAGAGGAAAGGGTCAGGGGCGCGCACAGGGCTGCAAGGTGCATGGAGATCACCACCGGGAAGAAGGTTGAGGCCGAGGTCGAGAGAAACACCCAGCGTCAGATGGTCAAACCCTGATGTGACAATTCACACGCAATAAAGGAACGGAGAACGCCTTGCACGATGGTACGATGGGAACACGCTACTGGCTAATAGCAAATCAGAAAAAAAAGCCTTCCATGGCTGTCAGAGGGATGGGATGCACTCTGCAATAACTGGAACGAACCACACGCACTGAGATTCAATAGCCCTAACATCGATTATGGATTCCGTATCAGGTTAGTCCGAACTCCGTTCCTCCATGAAACAACAGGAGGGCAAAACGATGAGCCTAGCATCGGAAAAAACACAGATGGAAATGGAAATAATGAACATAATAACAGGTGGTGTGGTCGAACCGCGTGCAGTGATAATTGGATGCGGTGGAGCGTCAGCCAGGATATTGGGACGCGTCGGTGAGCAGCTCAGGGGCATGCCCAGGGTTCTCATCAACACTGACATGTCAGGGCTTCGGGAAGTGGATGCTGACAGGAAGGTCTGCATCGGCAAAGGCATTGTTTTCAACGGTGACTCAGGAGGTTTCGTGGAAGTTGCTGAAAAATGCGCAGAGCTTGCTTCTGACGAGATAATGTCCTGCCTCATATCAAAAGATGTGGCATTCATCATTGCTGGATATGGCGGCGGCACCGGAACCGGAGTTGCCCCCATGGTCGCCAGGATGGCAAAAGGCCTCGGGATGGTCACTTTCGCGATATGCATATTGCCCTTCAGCGCCGAGTCCTCAAGGAGAGAGATGGCAGAGGGCCAGATACAGCAGATACGCGAAGCTGCTGACAGCACGATAGTGCTCGACAATGATTCGCTTCTGAAGCTCGGCAAGGACACCAGCCTGGAAAAGGCATTCCGCGTGATGGACAACAATGTGGTCAAGCTGGTGAAGGATGTTACCGATTCCATGAGCCGCGACTTCATGGCGACCCTGGCGGGCGAGATAATGGCCTGCCAGTCCGAGATTGAGGTGGCAAACAACAGTCAGATGGTCACCAGGGACAACGACATTGGCGCATACGCGGATTCCCAGGTTACGCCAACAGCATATCCCATGCCAATGGACACAAGCCTCGTCAATGCGGGCGGCATGTTCCAGAGGCAATAATTATTTCTTAAATCAGGATGAAATCCTCCCCTTTTTTTTCTTTCCCTGGCTAGCGACAGCCAGGGCAAATTTTTATCATGAATAATACACAATATCCCTACCTTTCAGATTTATCAAACTGTAATATAGTATTGTAACAGTTGACACACTTTTCAACAATAAAATACATAAGGAACCACTGTTATCCCACCGCAGAAAACTATGGACGTGAGCTTATGGCAAAGAAAAAAGTATTGATAATGGGCGCAGCGGGCAGAGACTTCCACAATTTCAATGTGGTTTACAGAGATGACAAAAATTTCGAGGTGGTTGCATTCACGGCCGCCCAGATACCCGATATAGAGGGAAGGACATACCCGCCCTCACTTGCAGGGAAGCTTTACCCGAAAGGTATCCCAATCTATGCAGAGGAAGAGCTGGTCAACCTGATTAAGAAACACAAAGTGAATGAGGTCATCTTCTCATATAGCGATGTCCCCTACCCAGTGCTGATGAACAAATCAGCCATGGTCACTGCGCATGGCGCAGATTTCATACTTCTGGATGCAGAGAGGACCATGATCAAGTCCAAAGTCCCGATCATCGCGATATGCGCTGTAAGGACCGGTTGCGGCAAGAGCCAGACGACCAGAAGGGTCATCGACATCTTGAAATCCAAAGGCAAGAAAGTCGTGGCGATAAGGCATCCGATGCCATATGGCGACCTGGAGAAGCAGGCTGTCCAGAGATTTGCGACTTACGATGACCTGGACAAGCACGATTGCACCATAGAAGAGAGGGAAGAGTACGAACCCCACATTGACAATGGCATAGTTGTCTATGCCGGCGTGGATTACGGCGCTATCCTGAAAGAGGCGGAGAAAGAGGCGGACATCATAGTCTGGGACGGCGGCAACAATGACACGCCGTTCTACAAACCGGACCTTCACATCACGATAGTCGACCCGCACAGACCTGGCCACGAGCTGGCTTACTTCCCTGGCGAGACGAACCTGAGAATGGCGGATGTGGTTGTCGTCAACAAAATCACTACGGCAGACCCGGACAAGGTGGACATAGTGCTGGCGAACACGAAATTCGCCAACCCGGAAGCAGTGGTTGTGAAAGCCGCTTCACCGGTCACGATTGAGAATGAAAATGCCATCCGCGGGAAGAAGGTCCTGATTATCGAAGACGGGCCGACCCTCACCCATGGCGAGATGAGCTACGGAGCCGGAATGGTGGCAGCCAAGCAGTACGGTGCCGGGGAGGTCATCGACCCCTTGCCATACGTTGTCGGCGAGATAAAGAAGACATTCGATAAGTACCCTCATGTGAAGGGCAAAGGATTCCTTCCGGCTATGGGATACTCCGACAAGCAGATAGATGACCTCAAAGCCACAATTAATGCGACACCATGCGACATTGTGCTGGCAGGCACCCCAATAGATCTCAGGAGAGTGCTTTCGGTCAACAAGCCCATCGTTAGGGTATTCTACAAGCTGGAAGAGATATCCAAGCCGGACATGAAAGACGTGCTCAAGGACTTCTAAAAGGGATAACATCTATATCCCACAAGGCGTTCTCGCCAACGGAGAGTAGCAGCCATGCATCCACTGTATGACGAGTTGATGAAATGCCTCGAGGCCGAGAACAAGAAGGCATGCGTA
>CALKWP010000067.1 GCA_938004075.1 uncultured Methanomassiliicoccales archaeon | reverse complement strand
CCAGGCTCCAGGCAGAGGACCGCATCGAGAACGCGAAGAATGCGGTTGAATCCGTTGTCAAGATGCATCAGAGGCTGAAATAGGCGCATTTCAGCATGATGCGATTGGCAGGCCTGTGAGGGCCGGTCAGGCACTTCGCATCTCATATGCTGGGCGAAATGCATTACGCAACTCTTGCTTCCCCGCAAACACTTATCAATCCCAACGCCATTTCATGTGCCATGACCGCCGCCGACATCCTCTTGAAGAACGCCAGCCAGCTCATCACGCTCGTGGGAGAGAATTCACAGCCCAGGACCGGGGAGGGCATGCGGGAGCTGGGCATAGTCGAGAATGGCGACCTCTGGATATCCCAGGGCAAGATAACCGCGGTGGGCGCGGACGATGGTCGCGCTCATGATGCCGCAACGGTGATTGATTGCTCCGGTAAGGTTGTCATGCCTGGTTTTGTGGATTCTCACACTCACCTAGTGTTTGCCGGGTCCCGGGAGAACGAGCTGGGAATGAAGCTGAAAGGCCATTCTTACATGGAAATTCAGGCTGCTGGCGGAGGTATATTCAGCACGGTCAGGAAGACCAGGGCCGCGAGCAATGATGAGCTGATTGCCCAGGCAATGAAGCGCCTGGATGCCATGCTGCTCAACGGCACCACCACGATCGAGGCAAAATCCGGGTATGGTCTTGATGCAGAGACAGAGATCCGAATGCTCCAGGTCGCTAAGATCCTTAATCACCAGCACCCCATGGACATTGCTTCGACATTCATGGGCGCGCACGCTGTTCCCGTCGAATTCCATTCCAAGCGGGAAGAATTCATCAGAAGCATGGCAGATTTAATTCCGGAGATAAAGCAGAAGAATCTTGCTGAGTTCTGCGATGTGTTCTGCGATGCGGGAGCTATCAATCTCGCTGAAACGGAGATGATGCTGGCAGCGGCAAAATCCAACGGATTGGGGCTGAAGGTCCATGCAGACGAGATCGAGAATCTCGGCGGGTCAAGGCTTGCCGCCAGCATGATGGCCACATCCGCGGAACACCTCCTGAAATCAACTGAGATGGAGATGCGCGGCATGGCGGAATCCGGCGTCGTTGGCGTTCTACTGCCTGGCACGCCCTATTCATTGATGATGAAGGAATATGCCAATGCCCGCAGGATGATCGAGCTGGGGATGCCTCTGGCTATCGCCACCGACCTCAACCCGAATTGCTGGACGGAGTCAATGCAATGGGTCATTTCCGCTGCATGCTACCAGATGAGGATGATGCCTGCTGAAGCAATTATCGCCGCGACCATCAACGGCGCCCATGCGATAAACCGCGCCGGCACGGTGGGAAGCCTGGAAGTTGGCAAACAGGCGGACGTTATCATACTGGACGTGCCGAATCACGAGCAGATCCCCTATCATTTCGGCGTGAACCTCGTCGAGACTGTGATAAAGGAGGGCGAGATAGTGGCAGGTGGGCCGTGAGAGCTGTTGTACTTCTCTCCGGCGGGATAGACTCCCCGGTCGCGGCGTATGTCATGGCCAAAGCCGGGGCCGAGATAATCGGGCTGCACATGGACGGTTCCCCGTACTTCGAATCGAACGTCAGGGTCGGGAAGCTGGCTGCGAGATTGAGGGAGCTCACCGGCCAGGATTTTCCGGTTTTCACTGCCCCGCATGGTTCTGCCAACCTCTCCAGCATTGCCAATACCAGGATCTCCAACATCAGATGCGTCTTGTGCAAACGGTTCATGATGCGAACTGCTGAGGCGTTAGCCGAGCGCGAGGGCTGCAATGCCATAGTGATGGGGGATTCCATGGGCCAGGTGGCGAGCCAGACGCTCCGGAACATGCGGGTGGAGCAGCAGGCCATATCGATTCCAATAATCCGCCCGCTAATCGGGATGGACAAGGACGAGATCGTGAAGATTGCCCGGGAAATCGGCACATTCGAGCTTTCGATCGAGAACGCGGGGCCTTGCGGCATAGTTCCGGCGAAGCCCAGCACTGCGGCGAAATTGGAGAAGATTCTTGAGGCGGAAGCCGAGATGAATGTCCGGGATATGATTGAAAATGCGCTCGCCGGCATGAAGAAGAATTAGATAGAATCCATTATCGTTTTTATCATACCCACATCGTTAAGCGTGAACATATGGATGCCTGGCGCGCCCACTTTTCTCAATTCGTGGATGAGGCTCATGGTGAAGTCCTGGCAGACCTCATCGGCCTTCTCCGCGCCTGCGCATTCCAGCGAATTTTTCAAGCTTGCGGGTATGCTGGCCCCGAATTTGTCTTCGGCTGCGAGAACATGTTCCATGCATGCGACCGGCCGAACGCCGGGAATGATGGGAATGCAAATTCCCGCGGATTTCAGAAGGTCGCGGTACTCCGCGTAATCATCGGCGTCGAATATCATCTGGGTGATGGCAAAGTTCGCGCCTGCCTTCACCTTCTCGCCCATGACGAATGTCTCCTTCTCCATGTCCTCGGCTTCCGGGTAGCATGCCACGCCGATGCAGAAGTCGGTCTTCATTCCGGTTCTTGGCTCGCCGCCAGTCTCAACAGGGAGGTAATTGCCTTTGTTCATGTTCGATATCTGAGCCACCAGGTCGCTGGCATACCTGTTGTGCGTTGCCTCGTCCATCTCGATAGACGGTTCCCCGGGCAGGGGGTCCCCCAGCACCGCTAAGATGTTCCTGGTCCCGAAGTACATGTGGTCCACCAGGAGATTCTCGACCTCGCGGCGGTTCATGTCCCGGCACCGGAAATGCACCAGCGCATTCATGCCGAACCGGTCCGGTATCATGTAGCCGATTGGAACGGTGCCGCCGCGCATGCTTCCCATCGCGCCCTTGGTCACGCTGATGAAATCTATGCCCAACTTGCTCAACGCATCCAGCTTCTCCATGATTATGGCGGGGGGGCGGCCGTTGCGCGGGGGGAAAATCTCTGCGCTAACTGTGAATTTCCTGGACCCGAGAATCTCTGTTATGGATTTCTGTTGGAACATCAAACCCAAGATAGCAGAATCGCATAAAATAGTGTTGCCATGATTCATTTTTGCAGCGTATCCCGCTGGAAGGCGCGGGTTGAAAGCAGCCATCTGCTTTTTATTCCTGGATTATCTGCCCCTGGCCGTGAGAACCTACCGTCACATACTGCTGGCCATGGGCCTTACCGCCGCCATCAACGGTCTGCTGTACCCGATAATGGCGCTTTATGTTTACCACATCAGCCAGGATTATTTCCTTGTCGGAATGATGATGGCGCTTCCATTCCTTGCGGCGGTGCCGATGAGCTTCATCTGGGGACTCGTTTCGGACCGCATCGGCAGCAGGCGGAAGGTCATGGCGGTTGCCGGAACGATTGGCGGAGCGCTGTTCTTCGTGATGCCATTTGCCGGAACGACTGGCCTTATCGTGTTGCGATTGATTCAGGTTGCTTTCACAACGTCATTCGTTCTGATGAATGCGGTCGCCACCGAATGCTATCCATCCAGGAAGGGACGTTCCGTCGGGGACCTGAACCTGGTTGGCGGGATAGGGCAGGCAGGGGGAGCGCTGGCTGCCGGGATTTTGTTGCCATCAACGCAGATGTTCGTCGGCTCCGATGCCAGCATCATGATGTTCTCGATTTCCGGGATAATCACGATACTGGCTGCGCTCTCTCTGCTGCCGATGGTGGAGAAGCAAGCAAAAATCAGCAAATCCGGACTCAACGGCATGCTGTCCTTCGGCCAGGGGCGGAGTCTGCTGCCTATAACAGCTGTCGCGTTGATTCTGCCACTTGCCGGGTACCTGGTGTTCTCGGTGTTTCCCATTTACCTTGGGACACTGGCAATACCCTGGGATGCCACCATGATAGCCGGTGCGTTCACCGCGCTTTCCGCGGTGACAGGAATATTCGCGGCGGGAATCGCTGGCAGGGCCTGCGATGCGCACGGGCGCAAGTGGGTGCTCGTGGGCGCCGGTGCTGCTTACGTTCTGGTATGGGGCGGCATGGGATTGACCTCGGACCCGTTGATGACTGCCATTCTCTGGGCGGTGCCTGTCTGGTCATTCTTCTATGTGAGCGTGACAACCATGGTCTCAGACCTTACAAAGGACCATGAGAGGGGAAGGGGCATAGGCCTGGTGAATTCAGCGGTCAACTTGGGCGCTGCGATGGGGTCGCTCGCAGCAGGATATCTGCTGGCTGAGGGGACGGTCAACACAACGTTCTTCCTTGCGGCCGGAATTTCCCTGGCGGGAATGGCCGTAGCCCTGATGACCAGAGAGACCTTGAAATCGAGAAAACAACCCATGATAGACTGAATTCGCGGTGAGTATTTTAACCTCGCGGGACATATCGAGCAGTGAGGGAAATGTCGAGCGGCATGACGGAGCAAACAGGAACAAGGCCACCCATTGCATTTGGCAGGTTGAGGGAGATATCCATCGGAAGGGCAGTGCTCTGGATGGAGGCCGCAGCAAGCGCGTTCATGCTATTCTCCTTGGGGATGGCTGGGTGGGCGCAATCTGGCCATGATACGTTCAACATTGTCTTCATAATTGCCCTAATCGCTATTTTCATTGCCGGCCTGGCTCTATTCTGGCTCCACAGCCTGAGCGTGAGCCGCAATCTGGCCATCATAATTGTCTTGATACTTTCTGGATGCCTGCTGGTCTCTTACTCGGTCCTCGTTTATGAGTCCGGGGATTCGGACAGGGCAATGTTCCTGATTGCGTTTCTCCCTGGCTCGGCCCTGGCCATAGTGGGCATCGGGATGCTGGTTGTCAAAGAGAGGTTAGTGAGCCGACTCCCGGGCTACTATGCCCTGTGGCTGTTTGGCCTTCTCATGATGATGTTCATGCCGCTTCATGAACTCGGGGCTCTGAATTACAGCTCCAGGGACATGCTGGTCGGGCTGTTCGGACTCTCGATTTCCATGGTCGGGGGAATCAGCTTCGCCATGGAGAAGCACATGGCGCTGCGCCTGGAGGCATGGGTGACCGCGGGGGATGCGAAATACATTGCCGGGAAGTTCGATGACGCGGTTGAATATTACCAGCAGGCGCTGTACATCGAGCCGAAGAACCCGAAGGCATGGGCGAACACTGGCTCCGCTTTCCTCAGGCTGGGGAATTGGGAGAGAGCGCTGGAAAGCTTCGGCAAGTCCCTCGAAATGGACCCGAACATGGCAATGGCCCACAGCGGCAGGGGATTGGCGCTGACGCATCTGAAACGGTACCAGGAAGCCCTGGAGAGCCATGACCTCGCCATAAAAGCGGACAGCAGCCCGGTGAGCTGGAACAACAGGGGCAATACTCTTGTCAGGATGGGCGCGTCGGTCAAGGAGGCAGTGGAATGCTACAGAAAAGCGCTTGAGCTGGATGCGAAATATGAAGTGGCATGGTTCAACAAGGGCAAGGCCGAGCTGATGAACGAAGACGTTCGCGACGCCATCGAGTCCCTCACCAGGGCTGTGGAGCTAAATCCGCAATTCTCCGATGCCTGGTTCCAGAAAGGAAGAGCATTAACCATGGTTGGCGGCAGGGAGCAGGAGGCGCTGTACTGCTTCGACACCGCGATAGAGCTGAAGCCTTCCAATTCAGAAGCCTGGACAGAGAGGAAAATCCTTCTCATGTCCATGAAGGTCAGGAAAGCCAGGCCGATCCCGCTTGTGAACATGCCCAGTTCCGGCTTCTTGTTCGGCCCGTCCGCAACGAACCAGCCTCTCCTGGAAACCGCCGGAAAACCCGCCCAGGCAGCCGAGATGCGCCTCACCGCTGACGGCGCCAAACTTAGAGAGAGCGCGCTCCGGATGGCCACCAAGGGCGATTACCCGGGCGCCCTGACGGCCCTTGAGAGCAGACTGGCCATGGTTCCGAATGACATAGGGACGCAGATGCCGAAAGGCGTCCTTCTTTCCCGGCTTGGCACGCTCGACGAGGCGCTTGCCGCGGTCGATGCCGCCGTGACGCTCCACCTGGCCTGGGTAGGGCCCCTTGTAAGCCGTGGCACGAGACTGGCCGCAACGGGTAGCTATGATGAAGCACTCAAGGAGATGGATGCCGTGACCGTGAAGCGCCCGAATTACGCGGACGCGTGGAGCGTGAAGGGCATCATACTCGGCACCCAGAAGAAATACGTCGAGGCGATAGATTGCTTCAACAGGGCCATTGAGATCAACCCGACGAGCGAGGATGCGTGGCGCTCCAAGAGCACCGCGCTCAACAAGCTGGGAAGGTACGAGGAGGCCCTTGTGTGCTATGAAAAGCTTGCTGCGCTCAGCCCGGCTATCGAGGACAACCGAAGATTCCTTCTGGAAGAGAGGACCAAGCTGGATGATGCAAAAACATTGTTCAGGCAGGGCGTTGACCTGGCAAAGTCCCGCCTTTTCGAGGAGGGGCTGCTTCTACTCAGAGATGCAATCGAGCTGCGGCCGAACTACATTGACGCGTTGTACATCTCGGGGGTGATAAACGGCGTTCTGGGCAGGTACAATGACGCGATGAGGCTTTTCGAGCGCGTCCTGGAAATCCAGCAGAACCATGTGGAAGCACTTTATGGAAAGGCCAACGCCCTCCTGAAACTGGGCAATTACAATGAATCTCTGGCGATTCTGGAAACCGTGCTCAAGCTCAGCCCCGAGCATGTCGATGCCTGGTGTGATAGAGGCGTAGCCCTTGCCAAGCAGGGAAAGAAGGTCGATGCGATGGAATGCTATGACCGTGCCCTGGAGATTGCAGGGGACCACCCGCAAGCCGTCACGCAGAAGGAGAGGTGCGTCAGGGTGATGCGGGAAGCGATGGGCAGTGAACCTGAAGATTGATTGCATGAATGAGTATGCCCCTAACGGTGCTTCTGCAGAATGGCATGCTCCGTGGGCTATGAATTGGTGCGATTAGTTCAGGCTGGGCACAACCAATCATTTTTTCTTGCTGGCCTTCTTCTTCTCATTGTCCTTGCGAACCGATTTCTCCAGGTGGGAGAGCAGGGCGCTGAGGGTTATGGCCAGGTCCCAATCGTTGTGGGTTGAATAGTACAATTCATGCTCGGTCGTCAGCCTTCCGCGGATGGTGACGTTGCCGGCGCTGTGTTCCGAGCCAGCATCATGCCTTGTCACATGAATTGTGAATACCTTGGGCTTCACCATCTTCGCTACCCTCTTCATGGATTTCTGTATGAGGTCGTACATCATGTCGTAGGATTCCGGTTCCGCTTCGTGAAGGCCGGATATCTGGACGAAGACCTGTTCCTCGCTCTTGAAACTGGCGATGAGCTCGATTAGGTCATACTGGGTGACGACGCCGATCGGCATCTCATCCTCGGTGACGACTATGGTGGAAATGGCGTTCTTGCGCATTATCTTGACAGCTTCGGAGATCTTGCCTTCCTGGTGTATGGTTATGGCCGGAGTCTTCATGACGCTCTTGACCTGAATTTTCATGTCAACGTTTCCCTTTCCGGCTGTGAAGTCGCTGGTCTTGCGCTTGCGGTCCTTTCCCGAGACCTTGGCCAGGTCCTTGAGCCCGAGAACGCCGGTGAGTTCCTCCTTGTTGTTGATGACAGGTAATGCCCTGACATCCAGGCGGTACATGAGGCTCCTGGCTTGTTCCAGGGAGTCCTTCTCGTTGATGAAATGCGGGGATGTGGTCATTATCTCCCTGACTTCTATTTCCTTGAGTATTCTGAGTTGCGGGATTATGCCTGTGAGGTCCGTTCTTGTGATAATGCCGACAATGTAATCCTTGGAAGTGACTGGCACTGCCCTGTAACCCGAAGACAGCATAGTCTCGGCGATGTCAATGACGGAAATGTCCTCGCTCACCTTTGGGGGGAAAGACATTATGTTCTCCACCTTGGTGCTCATGGGTATGCTTCTTCTCTTCAGCAGCGTCTCATAGTTGACAATGCCCAGTATCTTGCCGTTGTGTGCAACGACCGGAACCTCGTTGATGTCATGCTGCTGCATCTTGCCTAGTGCAGAGGATACATCCTCTTCCGGGCCAACCGTGATTAGGTTGCGTGTCATTATGTCCTTTGCCGTGATTTCCTGAACGCTCTCTCTTGTCATCGTGCTCACTCTCACTTGTATCTAATAGTACATGGTGCAACCGTGAAACTCATTAAATACTTTCCCTTGAATTATCATTTTGTTTGAATCGGCCGCGATTCAATTAGCCAGCATCTGTTTCAGAATGGAGACGCATGCATTTCTGAACCCGTCAATGCTAGCTTCATTTTCTACAGTCACATCGGCATGCGCGATTGCCTCGCCCAGCCCCCAGGACAGTTCCCTGGCATCCCTGCGCTCGAAATCTTGCCGGGTCGCAGGGTCATCATCCCTTTGCCGAGATACAAGGCGATTGTATCTGGTCTCGGCTGAAGAAACGATGGCGACAACCTTCAAGCGGCTGCCAAGGCGTTGCTTGAAAAAGGATATCTCATCCAGGCTTCTGGAACCGTCGATTATGACATTTCCGGGGGGCATGCGCTCCAACGTTCTCTCTGCCCAGATGGCAGGACCGTGCTTTTGCCTCAGATCGGAAGAGCGTCGTGTAGGGAAAGAGTGTGGGTGTGGGTGG
>CALKWP010000066.1 GCA_938004075.1 uncultured Methanomassiliicoccales archaeon | reverse complement strand
TGCTGGGCGCGGAACTTTTCGGCCTCCAGGTTGTAGCCTTCAGTGAGAATCTTCTGCTCGGCTGCCTTCTTCTCCTCGACGGCCTGGATGATGACGTCAGGCAATCTGATGTCCCTCAATGCGAATCTTTCCAGGATTATGTCCTTGGTGGCCAATGCATTCCTGAGCTCGGTTTCGATGTTGACCGATAGGTTCGCCCTCCTGGTACCGGCGATCTCATAGACGCTGTAATCCGCGGCGACATCCCTGGGTATGCTCCGAACAATCGGCGAGACCACGACGTCCTTCCAGTCCCCGCCATTGTTTATCCTGAGCGCCGATACCCTGTTGGCAGGTATGCTGAAGACCACGGTCATGTCGATGTAGATCTCGACATTATCTTCGGTTATGGCCATAATGGACCCTTCGGTGTCCTCGGCGTAATCCTGCCCGATGAAGCTGATCTCCTGGGTGTTGTACCTTACATAATCAACCCCGTCCATCGGGTTCTTGAAGTGCCAGCCCTCCTCGAACTGGTGCCCGATGTTGAATCCGCTGACGACCACACCCTTGTAGCCTGCGTCAACGCGGACTAACGTCACTGACAGCAGTATCATTGCCGCCACGAGCATAATCACCAGGAAAATAAGGAATGCCGGAAGGTTGAAAGGCTTTCCCCTGCCGAATAGCCGCGCGAATGCTGAACTTCCTGAATTCACGTTCTGCTCTGCGTTTTCTCCGTATTGCTTTACCATGTCTATCCCTCTCATTGTTCGGGCTCATGCCCATAAGTCAATACATCGGGTGGGGATTTAAAAGTTTTGAGGGAATGCCCAGCACTCACTGCGATTAGCCAGTACAGAAATCGACGAGCATCATCGCTTCCGCTTGGACTTCTTTCTCGGCTCCGCATCTTCCCCAACATTTTTCGGCTTCTTCTTCTCTGGCTTCGAGGTATCCCCCTTCCTGCCCATGAAAAAGGAGGACAGTGCCAACAGGACCCCGCCGACAATGAGGGCTACGCCCAGGTAAAGTCTCCAGGGCGTTGTATCGGTTGTATCATTCTCATCGTGCGGATTAATTATTACCGCTACGCTGATCTCTGAGGCCGGATTCCCAACGCCATCGATCGCATATGCCTTGATGATCGAGCTATTCGTGATGGTCAATGGAGTGGAATATACATTCCAGACGGAGGCGTCGGAGAAACGGTAGTACACCGTGCAATTCGCTGCCCCGGAATCCGTGCACTGTATCACGAGCGCGCTGCCGTAATTCATATGCAATTCCCCTGCAACCGCGCCGACAATGGAGACCACGGGGGAGGTCAAGTCAACGTTCACTGCGCGGATTACCTCGTCAGAAACATGCCCCATGTTGTCAGTGGCCTTTGCGCCTATTGTATGTGCGCCTTCAGATGTTATCGTGAAGGAACCGGCATACGGAATCCAGGTTTCCCCATCTATCCTGTAGCTGCTTGAGGCCACTCCCGAGGTGTCAGTTGCATCAAGAGTTATGGGCGTCGCCGATGTGATGTATGTGGATGTCAAAGAGGTGGTTGTCGGATTGCCGAATATCACCTGGACAATCGGGGCGTCATTATCTACCGAGAGTGTGATGTGTTTCTCTGGCTCCGAACCGCCCAGCCTGTCCTCGGAATGATAATAGATGTCCTGCATGCCAAGGCCGCTGACGGTGAATGGCGATGAGTAATTCGTGTATGGCCCGTTATTTATGGCGTATACGATTCTCTGAACGCCGGAACCCTCGTCTGTCGCAGTGAAGCTTATCTGGGTGTTGGACTCAACGAATATGTAGTCCCCTGAATAATGTGCTCCGGAAAAATGGACCTCGGTTACCGGGTAGAAGTTGTCCACATAGAATTGGGCCGATTTCGGGGCTTCACCGCTTGCATTGTAATACAGCGTCTGCAACCCCTCAAGGTCTATCTCCAATGGGGGTGCGCCTCCAGCGGACCCAAGGAGATCGGAAGAGCACACGTCTGAACTCCAGTCACGAATCACCATCT
>CALKWP010000065.1 GCA_938004075.1 uncultured Methanomassiliicoccales archaeon | reverse complement strand
GCGTCATCGTAAGCTTGGCTCTCTCAGCGCCCTGACCCATGCCGAGGGTTTGTAGGATACCTGGGTTGTTCTCCAGTCATGCAAAGGCGTCACACCTCAGTCCTGGAGGGACCCATAAAAGGTACCCGGTAAATCCTGCGGGTAATTAATCCGCAGAACGCTGCACCCCGCTGTAGGGCGAGCCTCCGTTTGCTCCGTGGTTCATCCTCGCGAAATCACGCATGTCATCACGGTCTTCGAGCGGAAGCAGAGCATACTAGACGCTCATTGCAGATAAAACTATCTAGGGGACATTCACCGCGGTCCAGACTGCATCTGAGGTCACGCGAACCCACAGGCCCTGGCCGGGCATCAGGATGTCGTTGCCTGCGAGTTGCCTCAGGAGCGTCGGGGAGGCATCATCGCAAATTTCCACCCGGTCCCATGGAACGCCGGCAAGAGCCTGAGAGACAGGCAACGATTCATGGTACGGGTATGATACAAGATTCCAGCCAGCGGTCAGGTTGATGGATAGATTCGATACCTGGCCATATGCGGCGAACGCTCCTTCCGAGTTCATCCGGACCCATATGCCAACCGGGTTATCCACCGTTTGAAGGGTGTTGACGCCTCCCGAGTTTCCAGGCCTGTTGATTGTCCAGTGATTTGGCGAGAGCGCGGGGTCCCATGTCCTGGCGGCTGACCAATCAAGACCGGCCAGCACGTCCTCGACGGGTGCAGAGGAAGGCAGGAAAGGATTTCCTATCAGGTTCCAGGACGCGGACAATGCGATCCCGACCTTTCCTGGCATGCCGATGCAATAAGCATAATTCCCTGCCCTGTCCACGGACCTTACCAGATAATAATAGCTCAAGCCGTAATTGGCTCCGATGTCCGCGACCGAGTTGCCATACACGCGCAGGGCGCGGCCCGCGGAATGATTGTACCAGGCGTGAATGGTGCACCCCGGCGTGAATAGCGCGGTGTACAGGTTCACCAATCCCAATTCAGTATCTATGCCATAGTCTGAGCTGCCTACAAGCTTGTGCCAGCTTCCATCCACCTGCCTGATGTGGAGGTCAATGCTCAGAATGCTGTCATCCGGCAGGCTGAAGAATGGCGGGTCAGAGCCCGCGACCGGCCCGTATACAGTGATGTTGGCCTCGGAGCCCTTCTCGTATGCCCAGGGCGTCAAGCCTCCCGGCATGTCGTATGATTCATGGCTGGCCGTTTGAAGCGGATGGTGGAAGGCCGACGGGCGGCTTTCCCTGAATACCTCATACCGCACGACATCGGATGAGGGCGATGGCGCCCAAGAGAGAGAGATATCACCCGCGAAATCATGGCCGCTGGCATTGGCGAACATTATGCGCCAGCTTGAGCCATCAAACCCGGAGTACCACAGCCTGGTCTCGTTATTCGCCACCATGGCTGAACAGAGCGTGGCCTGGAACCGGTCATAGGTGCCGATGTCCTCCCCCGCGCCCATTGCCAGACCCATGTCATCCCAGGCCAGTCCGTCAGCCGATTCGGCATAATGGGTGCGATAACAGTTTGAACCGATCCGGTTGTACCACATCCGATAAGTCTGGCCATCATAATCCACTTCAGGATATTGGGTCCCCGCATCGCCCCAGCGTTCTCCCGGGCCTTCTGCCGGCATCATAGATTGATTGTGCTTCGTCCAAATCACCCCGTCCGTGGAATTCGCATACATGATGTGGTATTTCAGGCCGTCAACGCCAGTGTACCACATCTTGTACTCGCCGGCCTTCAGAACAGTGCTTGTGTAGATATTGGTGTCATCGAAGCTTCCGGGCGAGCCGGGACTCAGCACAACCCCGTGCTTTGTCCAGACCAGGCCATCGGATGAGTTGGCATATAAGATGCGCCATACCGAGCCATCGTACCCGGAGTACCACATCTTGTACTCCCCGTCGAACAGCACGGTCGGGTAGGAGACGATGCTGCTGTCCGGCTGCAATAATGAACCCGTGGTCAGCACAGGCCCGTATTTTGCCCATGCCAGGCCATCCGATGAGTTTGCATATGAGATGCACCATTTTATGTTGTCAAATGCACCATACCACATCTTGTACTCCCCATCTTTGAATAGAACGGATGGCGCCTGAGCATGCTTTGAGTCCGAAGCTGTGTCCGTGTTCACCACAAGGCCGCGCTTCACCATTCCGATGCTGGAAGCGGTTATCCTGAGATCCGTCGGTGGCTCGGGAGGAATTGCGTCAACAACAAATGACCAGCTATGAATTGCATTGTGCCCCAGAATGTCAGAGGCGGAGACCGAAACGTTCACAATTGCGCTGTCGGTTAATGGAAATGGCGGGACAAAGGATATGTTGTAACCCAGAGGTATTTCACTCAAAAATGGCGAGACCGGCACGTCGTCCACCATGAAGAGGACCGAGGCGGCATCTATCCCGCTGGCGTCGGTGAATTCGATGGATATCCTGGGAAGGGCCAATGCATATTTTCCATCCCCCGGGAATCCGGGCGTGTGGGCTGGCGGCATTGAGTCGGTCGAGCAGATGCCAGCGAGCTCAGATGCTGCTGCAATGGCCAGCTGGGTGATGTTGGAGCAATATGTAAGGTTGAGATAATTCAGGGTGTCGGTGACCTTGTGGTAATTGGGGTTGGTGGAATATTTGTCCTCGATGAGCAGCACGGATTGATAATAGGAGGAGAATGGCTGGTGGTCGCTGCTTGATATTCTGCCGGCATTCACGGGCTGTATCCCAATGAGGGATTGGTATTTCACAGAGATGTTGGAAAGCTCGGATTTCAGCCAATAGGAGTCGCCAATCGTGCCCTCATACAATCTGACGGATTTTGTTCCGGGTGCGGGATTGAAGGCAATCATATCAAGATTGATGACGGCCGTGATGTTTTCCCCGGCCGCAACCGCCCCGGTCGCATAACTGGTGCTGCCCCTGAGGCCCAGTTCCTCACCGCCGAACGCGATGAACTTGATGGTCAGGTTGAAATCGTAATCCGAGAGAATCTCCGCGGCAGCCATGACCGCGGCAACGCCGCTTCCGTTGTCATCGGCACCGGGAGCGTCCGTCCAGGGGTAGGAGCCGGCCGTTATCGAATCGTAATGGCCGCAGATGATGACGGTGCCGGTTGAACTGGATACGCCTGGCTTCACGCCGATTACGTTGCGCATCTTCCATTTGCTGTAAATGAAATCGCCATAATATGTGTCAAGCCCGTTGCTTTTGAAAAGCGAGTTGATGTGGGCGGCCACATCATAGCTCTTGTCCCCCCTGTACGCATATCGGGTCCTGAAATCCTGCAGATCCTGGATGTGTTTAGACATCAGGCCTTCATCAATGTTCATAACGATTTCTTCGATTTCTGATGTGGAATTGAAATCCATTGGCCTGTTTGGGGGCATGCCGGAGCCGGTCTGCGCTGCTGGAATGCCAGTTATGTTGGGGTTCGGCATAAGCATCGTTACGAAAGACAGGGCCACGAGAATGCTAGCCCACTTCAATGCTGTCGCCCTTCGGCCGGTTTCCACCATATAGACCATTGTAACATATGCATCGGCGGTTACTTAAATTTATTCCATGATTCAAAAGGATATAAATACGAATGAGGTTTCACACATCAGGAATGGTCCGGCCGATGAACAGGGAAAAATTGAAGAGGACGCTTATTGACGTGGGCAGGGACGTGCTCATTGCATTCACAGTGGTCTGCATTGTAATGGCAGGCCTGTATGCCTATTGCGGGATTTGGCCCCCGATGGTTGTGGTTGAGTCGGGCAGCATGCAGCACAGCGATGTGACCAGTTATGTGGGAGTCATTGACACTGGCGATATGGTCTTCGTGAAAACAGTCAACGGCGTGGATGATGTCGTGACTTATGTTGATGGCGAGGCGACCGGATACTCGAAGTACGGGGCATATGGCGATGTTATAATTTACAGGCCGAACGGCCTCAGCGAACGGGAGGACGGTTCAGCGGTCATCCCGATCATCCACAGGCTGGTGGTCTGGATAGATGTGAATGAGTCCGCAGTCAATCCGGAATTCAACGGAACCGATTACGCCAACATCACCTTCGATGTCCCTTCGCTGAACATCTTTGCGACTACCGAAGTGCTGATTCTGCAGAATTATGGTTACGCGGGAGACGAGGTACGCATCAACCTGGGCGGGCTGCTCACTTACTACGAGAATGCTGGAAAGGCCCCTCACGGCGGCTACATCACCATGGGAGATAACAACGTACCCTTCTATGACCAGCCGCAGTCCGGGATGTATGAGCCGATTCTCCCTGAGTGGATTATCGGCAAGGCAATTGGCGAGATCCCCTGGTTCGGGCTCATAAAACTCAAGGTCACCGGCTCGCCGCTGCATGGAGTCCCATCCAACAGCTGGACCGGGCTTTACGTCACCCTGTTTCTGGTGCTTTTCGTGCCGTTCATGATAGATATGCTGATGCCGAGAATCGTAAAGTGGCGGAAGGAGAGGCGCGGTGCTGAGACGGTTCAGGAAAGCGGGCAGCCGCCCGAAGCCCCAGAACCCACGCAAGATGCTGAGAAACAATCGAAGGATGATGCGCCTCCGCTCACGCGTGATAAGTTAGATTAATAAGGCCAGAAATATTTATAATAGGGTTACCAATCCGAAGGTGGAAATCGGAACATGACGCGAAACCACAGCAAAACTAACAAATTACTAACGCGGGCAGCCGTTGCGGCAGCCCTGTTCTTGGTGGCCATCATAATTTTGCAGAGCACAGCGGAGGCCCAGACATCAAGGCCCCTGAGCTCCAGGGAGAGGTACGAAACCGTGCCATTCTCCCCGGGTTCCCTGGTAATCCCCATGGACTGGAAGCAGAACGATACTGTTCGAGCGTTCGGCCTTGTGCATGCCCTTCTGAGGAATGAGACGCCCTGCCAGAGGCTCATCGGGCCTCCTGACCCGGTCATCAGGACCACCGAGTTCCCCGAGGGGACGGAGTACGCCGGTGGCCCCATAATCATCGATGACTATGACCCGGCGCTGGTTTCCGAAATACTGGCGGAATTCCCAAGCGTCACAGTCCACAATGTCACAACGCTTTTCATATCAACCCGGGTCTACAAAATAGAGCACCCCACAAAAGTGCTGGTGATTGGAAGGGAAGAGGCGGACATCTATCAGAACAGCTTCTCCGCCGGACTTCTGGACACAATGAAGATACCCTTCGAAACAGTCACGATATGGAGGCTTCAGTGGCTGATTTCCGAATTCCCGAACGATAATCCGATCACCCAAAATGACCTGATAATCGTCGAAGACCTGGGAAGCGGCGACCCCAACATGGAATTCCTGAAAACGATAACGAGCTCAGTCAATACCGGGAAGAATGTCATATTCATAGGAAAGGCGATGAGGTACATGAGGGCCATGTTCCCAGGCGCTGTCAGCATCAAAACGATAAACGAGAATATCGAATTCACTGCCCAGTACTATAATACAGGAGAATCGCCAGCCCAGTATTCCGGTCCAATGACATTCAACGTCACTTCCAGCGAGGTCGTGGCCATCACCCCGGGTTATGAGGATCTCCAGATAATGCTTTACGCGGAAGCCTACGGGGCGCAGGTCCTGTTCGCGTCCTATTTCAGGTACGGCAAGGGAACGGTCGAGATATTCTCATTCCCGCCGGAGGATCAGACCGGCCCGATGTTCAGTCTTGCCTGCACGTTCTTCGGAAACAGATTCGTCCAGGCCCCCGCTGCAAAGCTCCAGCCCCCGCCGCCATTGGGCGCTGACGGCGTCCCGCTTCCGACAGGGACGATTCCGCCACCGCCACCGCCACCGCCACCGCCGCCTCCAAGCATTCCGATGGCGACGACGATACCGGCGCAATATCTCTTTGCGGGCTTCGCGGGAATCGCGCTGGGCGACAGGATGAAATCCAAAGTCAAGCCAAAGATTGGCATCAGGCACAAGATAAAGGTGAGAGCGTGAGGTGCTTAGAATGAACACAAACAACAAGGCAATCGTTATCGGACTGGCTATGGCCATGCTGATTCTCATGATACCGACCGGAAACACAGTAGATGCTGAAGGCACCAGGGCAGGTGAGGTCGGCTGGCAGTATGAAGCGTTCTCCCAGAACATCCATGTTCAGGTCGAGCCGGAAGAGCTCACCACGAGGGACCAGATGACCGTCACCATCACCTCCATCATCCCGGATGTCTGGATCAAGCAGGCCGCGATATTCGGCGTTGTTTATCCCACAGATGGGGTCCAGTTCCCGTTCTCATTCCCGTTCCAGAAGATGAGCGACACAGTTTTCAAGTGCGTCATAGAACCGTTCCCCCTTAACGGTTACCGCATCGATTTTTACATAGTTGCTTACGATTACTTCTTCTCGCCGATTGATTCCCGAAGTTCAAGCACTTTCAGCTACAACGTTGTGGGCAGTGGATGGAAGTACGACGCTTTCGACCAGAACATCATTCTGGAATACTGGCCGATGCGCGCCAATGCCACCGAGGAGGTCGCCATAACCCTGAGGTCCGTGGACAACATCACCATCTCCGGCGCGAACCTTTATGTCACCTATGAGACCCCGGAAGGCGACATCCGCGAGGGTGGCTGGAACTTCTCCAAGGCGAATGCGAATTCAACCGAGATGCGCCGCGTCATACCTGGCTACCCAGCGGGGACTAACGTCACTTTCTGGGTGACTGCCTGGGACCAGTACAACGCGGTCATCACTTCCAGAATGTACAATTACAGCGTCATGGGCATATCCGAGTACACCGATTTCCCGTTCGAGTACACCGGGGACACGGGTGACAGGAGCGTCTGGATACCCGATGATTCGGTGCTGCTGCCGATGGCCGGAATGAGCGCGCTGGCAATCCCGCTGTTCATCTATCTTTACGCTCTCGACCTGAAGAGGCGCAAGAAGGCCGTCGATCTTGTCAAGACCAAGCCAGTTCCAGAGGAAAAGGAGGTGGCTGCGGATGAGTAATCTCATGATGGCCGAGAAGGCCAAAACGGCAATGGGCGAGGTTGTTGAAAGGGAGAGGCGATACCCCTGGATCCTCACGCCGATGCTGTTCTTCATACTCGGAATTTTTGGCATGACCTGGATTCCGTTCTACCCGGCATGGATGGTCGTGCTGGCCTCGTTGATAGTGGCCGTTGTGGCAATTAGATTTCCTTACCTGGCTCTGATAACCCTGAGCATCTTCGTGTGCGCGGCCGCGGGCTACCAGCTGCCTGAATTCGGCCTGTTCATGGTCCTGTTCATGCTCACCTCGCTCATAGTTTCGCTGTTCGAGTGGAAGCTCGGGTACCTTGCTTTCCTGATGATATTCCTTTCAAGGTTCGGCCTTTCCATGATTGTGCCGGTCATCGCGGCGACCATGCTCCCGCTGCTCCTTTCCATCGGAGTCCTGGTACTCGGAGGCGTTTTCCTCATGTTCCTTGTCACCTGCGGGAACCTGACCGTCGCTGGCATGCTGGTCGGTCCGCAGCACACATCGAGTTTCATGGTGTTCTTCGAGCCGGCGGCAACAAACTTCACGCCGGCCGACATCGGCATCGCGTTGCTGGACATACAGAACTCCAACCCGGACATCATCACCAGCGTCATAGGCGATAATCTGGGGCTCTCGGTTGCGCCCATCGTGCAGATATTCATCATTGGCATCGCTGTGTTCCTGGTCCACAGGTTCTTCCACAGAGAGGTTCAGGATTCAAAGTACGGGATGCTGATTGCTCTTGTTCCATCTGCCATCATCACGGGCACGTTCATCGGATTCTACAATTACCTGCTGGTGCCTGGAACCGAGGGATATCTGGCGGGCGGGCTGCTGTTCGGCGCGATATTCGCCTCGATACTTGTGGGCCGCGCGGGAAAGGAGTTCTTCCAGCCGTATTTCACAAGCATCCAACTCGATGCCAGCGTTGGAACCAGGATATCGGACATGGAGAATCTCGGGAAGAGCAGTTTCGAGCTCGTGGGGGGCCTGGAGGACGTCAAGGAGGACCTCAAGGAGTCCATCATGGTCCCGCTGCTGATGGGGGACGTAGCTGCAAAATACGGCATCGACCCGCCGAAGGGCGTCCTGCTGTTCGGCCCGCCTGGCTGCGGAAAAACAATGCTCATGAAGGCGCTGGCTAATGAGCTGAAGGTTGAGATGGTCACTGTCAAATGTTCCGACATCATGTCGAAATGGTACGGAGAATCCGAGACAAAGGTCGCTGAACTCTTCAGGATGGCCAAGGAAAGAAGGCCGTGCATCATTTTCTTTGATGACCTGGAAGCCATGGCAAAGCACAGGGACCTGTATGCCGGCGACGATGTGACGCCGAGATTGCTGAGCATCATACTCGCTGAGCTGGATGGAATGGACCAGTCCGCAGGCATCATCCTCGTGGGGACCACCAATAAGCCTGAAATGGTCGACCCGGCATTGCTGAGGCCAGGCAGATTCGATAAGATCATCTACGTCCCGCCGCCGGACATCGAGGAGAGAAAGGCGGTCCTGAAGGTGCATCTCAAAGGCAGGCCCATGGAACCGGATATCGATCTGACTGAAGTTGTTGCCAAGTGCGAGAGGTTCAGTGGCGCGGATATGGCAAATCTCGCCAGGGAAGGCGCGACAAGAGCCATGAAGCGCGCTATCGACACCGGGGAGGATGCCGTCGTCACGGCAGATGATTTGAATTACGTTGCCTCGGTCATCAAGCCAAGCATCACTCTTGCCATGCTGGAGACATACGAACTTCTGAAGCTGGATTTCGAGAGGAAGATGCACAAGGTGAAGCGCGACACTGGCCGCAGAATCGTCGGCTGGGACGATGTTGCCGGCGCTGACCGGTTGAAGAAGGACCTGCACGATTACATGCAACTGCTCATCAAGGAACCCAAGGTGCTGGAGGACTTCCGCCTGAAGACCGGCAGGGGCATGATGCTGTTCGGCCCGCCCGGATGCGGGAAGAAGTACATCATGAGAGCCGCTGCAAACGACCTGGACATCACAATCCAGAGCATAAGCGCGACAGAACTCATTGGCGGCCAGACGCAGTTCACTCCATCCATAAAAGAGATATTCTACAGAGCCAGAGAAGCCGCGCCTTCGATTGTTCTGATTGAGCACATCGACGTGATAGGCTCGAAAGAAATTATCGAGGACCCGGAGGCCGGAAAGGTAATGGGCCAGATACTTGCGGAGATTGACAATGTAGATGCCAAGGAGCACATACTAATCATGGCTACCACCAACCGCCCGCACCTGCTTCACTCCAGCCTGCTGAGGCCGGGAAGGTTCGACAAGCTCTTCTATGTCCCGCCGCCGAACCAGGAGGCCAGGGAGAAGATTTTTGCCATATATCTGAAGGACATTCCTCTTGCACCGGATGTCGATGGCAGAACCCTCAAGGAACTGGCAGTGAGGAGCGACAACTACAGCAGCGCGGACATCGCCGCCGTTGTCGACGAGGCAAAGCTTATGGCCGTGATAAACGCCACTGACATAACGAAGCGCTTTGTCTCCAGGGAACACCTGTTCAGCGCGCTGGAAAGGGTTGAGAGCTCAGTTACGCCGGAAGATATCGAATCCGCAATGAACTTCATGAAAGTCTACAAAGCGAGGAAGACCTGAGATGACCACCACTGAATGGATACTGCTGATCGCCTTCATCACGTACGTTTGCCTCACTGCTGTGGCATTCAAGTATCCCAGAACCAGAGAAAACTGGACCAAGGAGAGGAAAGAGACAGCGCAGATACTCATGAGTGCCACTGTGTTCCTGATGCTGTTCTTCCTTCTGTGGTACGTTTCAGCCAACGTGGATTGGCCTGACGGGGTGCTGGTGACGTTCTGGGCCTGCGCGTTCACATTCGCCGGGCTGGTCCTCGTTGGCATATTCGCGCCCGAAGGCATCAAGATGAGATTCGAGAAGAAGAAAGATGCAAAAATGCCGGCCGATGATGACGAATGAAGTGACTGGATGCTCGAATGACTCTAACTTTATATCATCCAAAAAATTTATTTACTCATATAATTATGTCCCTTCACCGCGTCATGCGGAATCGGAAGGTGAATGGATGGATGCAAACGAAAGCGTAAGAAAGGTCCACAAGAAGAGCAAGAGTTTCCTGGCCAAGCTGGGCCCGATCCTCTTTCTCCTTGGTGTGATAATAGCTGTGCTGGTAGGACTGCTCATCGGAGCGGGAATGATCGAGATAGGCAATGCGCAAGGCGTCGGTGCCGATGACATGTGGGGTTACATTGCCGCAATATTGACCGGGCTTGGATTCCTGGTCGGTCTGGTAACCATCATGGGAACCGGCACGATAACTAAGGACGAGATAACGCAATTCCTCATCGGCGCGATAGCGCTCGTAGTCGTGGGGATCGCAGGCCAGAACACATTGAACATTCCCATAATCGGGGACTATGTTTCGGGCGTGACCCTGTGCATGATACTGTTCTTCGGCCCTGCCGCAGTCATCATCGCGCTGAAGACACTCTGGGACCTTGGTAAGAACTGAATGAGTTAATGGTGCCCTTTTGCGGGGCACCATCTTTTCCATTTTTTCATGACAATTCTTAAGTAGAGATTCGGGTATTCAGATTCGGTGCCTGACCGGGGTTGGCCAGGCGAGGATGTGCGACCATGAAAAAGATTTCTGACGAGGCTTATGATTTCGACTACAAGAAAGTGTACAAAAACTTCAAATGGGACGTCCCGGAGTACTTCAACTTCGGATTCGATGTCGTGGACAGGCGCGCAATCGACCGGACCAAAACCGCACTGCTATCAATACATGCCGACGGCAAGCATACTTACCACACATTCTACGACCTCAGCGTGCAATCCAACAAATTCGCCAACGTCCTGCTCAAGCTCGGGCTGAAGAAGGGCGACCGTGTACTGGTGATTCTGGAATCCACGCCTGAATGGTACATCTGCCTTCTGGGAATGTACAAGCTGGGCATTGTCCCGATGCCGGGAACTGTCCTTCTCACATCCAAGGACATCAAATATCGCGTCAACAGGGCAGAGGCCAGCATGGTCATAACTGACCTTAGCCATGTCGGCAGGGTGGAGAGAATAATGGAGGAATGCCCGACCCTGAAACACCGCATGATTGTAGACCACAATGTCCTGGAGTGGGTCTCCTTCAAGGACGAGATGGAGAAAGCGTCTGAAGAGCTGGACATGGCCAAGGTCGAGAAGACAAAGAGCTCCGACCCGATGATGATTTATTTCACATCGGGAACAACTGGCCCCCCGAAAATGGTTCTGCACACGCATTCCTATCCAATAGGTCATGAAGTGACAGGAAAGTACGCTCAATCACTTACTCCCCACGACCTTCACTGGACCATCTCGGAAACCGGGTGGGCCAAGGCCTCATGGGGGAAGTTCTTCGGGCAGATGATCGTTGGCGCCGCCGTCATTCAGTGGGAGACGCCGGGGAGATTCGATGCTGACGGGCTGCTCAAGTACATGGATAAGTTCGGAGTAACGACATTCTGCGCCCCGCCAACTGTCTACAGAATGCTTGTCCAGATGGACCTGAGCAAGTACAATCTGAAGCTGAGGCATTGCATGTCCGCGGGCGAGCCCATGAATCCTGAAGTAATCAAGATATGGAAGGAAAGGTTCGGCCTGGACATCTACGATTTCTTCGGGCAGACCGAAACGGTTTGCGTGCTGGCTAACTACCCGAGCATGCCGATTAAGTACGGATCAGTGGGGCTGCCGACGCCCGGCCATGATGTCAGAATAGTGGATGACGAAGGCAAGGACATGCCCCCGATGCAGGAGGGAAACATCGCCATATACCTGGGGAATGGGTGGCCGCCTGGCCTCATGAAGGAGTACTGGCGCGATCCCGAGGCCATGGCCAAAGCGTTCCACCATGATTTCTACTTCACCGGAGACAAGGCATACCGCGATGAGGACGGATACTTCTGGTTCGTTGGCCGCGATGATGATGTCATCAAGTCATCCGGATACCGCATCGGGCCGTTCGAGGTCGAGAGTGCGCTCATGGAACACCCTGGCGTGGCTGAGTGCGCGGTGGTTGGCGCCGAGGACCCGGGCAAGACCAGGGGCATCGTTGTCAAAGCGTTCATCATCCTGAAGAAGGGCTACGAGCCTTCTGACAAGCTGACAAAGGAAATTCAGGATCACGTGAAGAACACGACGGCGCCGTACAAGTACCCCAGGATAATTGAATATGTGACGGAGCTGCCCAAGACCATCTCCGGCAAGATAAAGAGGAACGAGCTGAGGAAGGTAGAGAAGTAGATTCCAGCATATTCGCATCCTGAGCGCAGCGCCGACTCATGCATATTGGATTTACATACCTTAATATACCGTGCGTGACTATTATCTATTATAGGAAACACAGGAAGCATGATGATAGTTATCCTTAAGCTTTAAATACATCATGTACTTTGGGGTGTTTCCTGCTTGCGCAATGCCCACCATGGCACACTGCGCGGGCCGCGGCGTACGGCCGGCAGATGAAGGGGGTGCATAGCACGCTCGGTGATTCTTGCCATTTCCAACGCCGCAGACACATGGAGATTTGAGAAAAACCTCTACAGAGGGCACTCTCATTTCTGACGTTCGATGACATGGTGATACTTGATCACCCGCTTGAAATATATCCCAAGCGTATGAGGCTGATCGCTCAGCCTCGGTCGACAACAGATCGATCAAAATAGAAACATCTAGCGCAGCTAGATGCCAACTCAGTATCGAAGTTCTTAACCGGAACTTCGTGTGGGCCGGCTTGTCCGGTCCACTGGTAGAGTCAACCATCAATTCCGGTTGATCCTGCCGTCGGTTACCGCTATTGGAATTCGCTTAAGACATGCGAGTCGAGAGGGTTTAGACCCTCGGCATACTGCTCAGTAACACGCGGATAATCTACCCTAAGGTGGGGGATAATTACGGGAAACTGTGAATAATACCCCATAGATCATGGATGCTGGAATGCTTCATGATCCAAAGCTCCGGCGCCTTAGGATGAGTCTGTGGCCTATCAGGTTGTAGTGGGTGTAACGGACCCACTAGCCAAGGACGGGTACGGGCGTTGGGAGACGTCGCCCGGAGTTGGATTCTGAGACACGAATCCAGGCCCTACGGGGCGCAGCAGTCGCGAAAACTTGTCAATGGGGGAAACCCCGAACAGGGAAGTCCAAGTGCATGCGTTTTACGTATGCTGTTCGGTTGTCTAAAACACAGCTGAAGTAAGGGCTGGGTAAGACAGGTGCCAGCCGCCGCGGTAATACCTGCAGCCCAAGTGGTAATCGTTATTATTGAGCCTAAAGCGTCCGTAGCCGGTTTGGTAAACCCTCGGGTAAATCGGGCAGCTTAACTGTCCGAATTCCGGGGGGACTGCCAGACTTGGGACCGGGAGAGGTCAGAGGTACTTCAGGGGTAGGGGCTAAATCCTGTAATCCTTGAAGGACCACCAGTGGCGAAGGCGTCTGACTAGAACGGATCCGACGGTAAGGGACGAAACCCTGGGGCGCAAACCGGATTAGATACCCGGGTAGTCCAGGGCGTAAACGCTGCAGGCTTGGTGTTGGGGACCCCACGAGGGTGCTCAGTGCCGGAGTGAAGATGTTAAGCCTGCCGCTTGGGGAGTACGTCCGCAAGGATGAAACTTAAAGGAATTGGCGGGAGAGCACAGCAACGGGAGGAGCGTGCGGTTCAATTGGATTCAACGCCGGAAAACTCACCGGGAGCGACGATTACATGAAGGTCAGGCCGACGACTTTACCTGATTTTTCGAGAGGTGGTGCATGGCCGTCGTCAGTTCGTACCGTAAGGCGTTCTGTTAAGTCAGATAACGAACGAGACCCTCACCCTTAATTGCCACCCCATTCTTCGGAGTGGGCGCACATTAAGGGGACCGCTGGCGCTAAGTCAGAGGAAGGAGAGGTCAACGGTAGGTCAGTATGCCCCGAATCTCCCGGGCTACACGCGCGCTACAAAGGATAGGACAATGGGATGCGATACCGAAAGGTAAAGCGAACCCCGAAACCTATTCGTAGTTCGGACTGAGGGCTGTAACTCGCCCTCACGAAGCTGGATTCCGTAGTAATCGCTCGTCAACATCGAGCGGTGAATATGCCCCTGCTCTTTGCACACACCGCCCGTCAAACCACCCGAGTTGGGTCTGAGTGAGGGTGCCTTTTTTGAGGCGCTCGAACTTGGGTTCAGCAAGGAGGGTTAAGTCGTAACAAGGTATCTGTAGGGGAACCTGCAGATGGATCACCTCCTACGTAATTAATCATATAAGATTTGTAGGAGGAAGACGATTGTGGAACGTTCTTCGGAACGGGCCGCGGTACGATCCCTCATTACAAATCTTGTGTGAAACACCTAGGTTACTGGAAGAACGCCTTCGGGCGCGATTCCAGTCACCCCCTATACCTATTACGTCTACAGCGTGTCCTTCGGGATGCGCCGGTGTCTTACGGACACCAAAATTGTGTGCGAAGCAATCCTGAGTTAATAAAATAGGTGGTCAAGCACTTAATGTCATCGAACGTATTATTCATTTTTAACTGCCCAGCGAAAGCCCTGGCTATTGTCATCGAACGTGATTTATCTTAGCGGTAGCGCTGCCCATGTCAGCGGCATCAAAATTATACGGAAGAATAAGACCGCATCGCCCTGTACACCGCGCACGCCGCCCCGAAGCCGTTGTCGATGTTGACCACCGATATTCCAGGTACACAGGAATTGAGCATGCCCAGCAAGCTGGACAATCCTTCAAAATTGCTGCCGTAACCGACCGATGTCGGGACGGCGATGACGGGCTGGCTCACCTGGGACGCAATGACCGATGGGAGGGCGCCCTCCATGCCGGCGATGACTATCACTGCAATCCCGGGCTCTTTGTTCAGCGCTTCCACCACTGCCTGACTGCGATGCATGCCCGCGACGCCCCGGTCGTAGAACCGCACAGGCTCGATGCCAAGGTAATCGAGCGTGCAGGCCGCTTCCTCGGCGACCGGGATGTCGGATGTTCCCGCGGTGACAATCGCGCACCTGCCGACGCCATGACCCCATGTCCCGCCGATGATGGCGGTCCTTCCTTCATGATTAATAATAGCTTCCTTGAATTCGGAGTGAAGGTGTTTGGTCTGGGTCTCGGTGAGCTTCGTGACTATGACCGGGTGATGCTCCAGAAGCTTTGCGACGGCTTTGATAAGATTCTCATCGGATTTGTTGATGGCCAGCACTGCCTCCGGTATGCCGTTCCTCCTGCCTCTCTGATGGTCCGCATGCACCGGTTCGCTTGCCATGTCACTTTCTCCTCAGCCCCGCCGGGACGTATCCGGAGGGGTCGATATCAACTTTCTTCCAGCCCAGAGACCCTATCTCCGGGCTTAATGATTCGAGCATCGCCCGGTTCTCCGGGGTGTTCTCATCCTGGCCCAGCTCCAGCCTTATGCCGTCTCCCTCGACCCTGGCCCTTATCATCCGAATGCCCTTGGACCGTATAAAATCCTCGGTCCTGTCGATTTTTCTCAGAACGTCGTCATCCAGTCGGGTACCGAAAGGTATCCTGGAGGAAAGGCATGCGGATGCGGGACGGTCCCAGACCTCCAGGCCAATCTCCCTGGCCAGTTCCCTGATGTCCTGCTTGGTCAGGCCTGCCTCTGCCAATGGGGAGAGAATGCCGCATTCCCTGGCCGCCCTGGAACCGGGGCGGTCGTCGGATGAATCGGATGCGTTCTCCCCGTCCAATATTGTTTCAAGGCCTTCCCTGGCCCGAATTTCCTCGAGCCTCTGGAACACCTGGCTCTTGCAATGATAGCATCTGTCTGGTGGGTTATTCCTGACCGCCGGATGGATGCTGGAAACAATGATGATATGCTCGATTCCTTGATTGGATGTGAGCTTTCTCGCGGTATCCAGGTCGCATTCCGGTGTGGACGCATCCGCCACGGTTGCGCAAACCACCCTGCCGGGAACATGCTCGTTCGCCATGATGCCGAGAAAGGCGCTGTCCAGGCCGCCCGAGAATGCGATGACGCAGCTGGGAATTTTTTCCAGGATGCCGATGAGGGCAAGTTCCTTTTCCCTGAGTTCGGAGTTCATGGTATCTATTTCTGTATCTCCTTCACGGTTGCTGTCAATAGTTTAATCAGGTTGGCCAGGTCGCCCAGGTGCACAATCTCGGTGGCACTGTGCGTGTACCTCATGGGGATGCCGATTGGCATGGTTATGGCGCCGGAAGTCTGCATTATGGCGCCATCGGTGCTGCCGCCAGTCACGCCGTACTGAAGCGGTATCTTCTCCTTCTTGGCCAGCGCCTCTATCTTCGCCCGGAACTTGGGGCTGGCTATCATGCGGACGTCCACCATTCGCAGGACCGGACCCTTGCCCAGGTAAACAGGTTGATAGAACTTCTCCAGGCCGGGGGAATCGGTAGTTGAGTACGTGTCCAGCGCTATGACGTAATCGAAATTCATGGTGTTGGCGATCACGTTGGCGCCCCTGAGGCCTATCTCCTCCTGGACGGTCCATATCAGGCTGACCTTGCCCTTGAACTTCATGTTCTTGAGGTTCTCGAAGACCTTGAGCAGCGCAAGCACGCCGACGCGGTTGTCCAGGGCCCTGGAGCAAACCATGTCATTGGCCATTTTGAAGAAATCCTTCTTGATTATTACTGGGTCAAGAAATTTAACGCCCAGTGCTTCTGTTTCTTTTCGGGAGCGTGTGCCGATGTCTATGACCAGCTTGTCCCATGTCAGCACATCTTTTGGATCCCTGCCGACGCTGAGGTGCGGCGCGTTGTATCCAACCGCCCCCCTGACAATGCCCTTGGAGCCGTGAACTTCCACGGGCCTAGCCACAAGCATCTGGTCGTATATACCGCCTATGACCTTGAATTTGAGATTGCCGTCATCCAGAATGTTTGAGACGACAAGCCCGACTTCGTCCATATGGGCGACAATCGCGATGGACGGGCCTTTGCCGCCGCCCATCTCCAGAATGAGGTTGCCCATGGCATCCTCACTTGTTGGGACGCGAACAAGCTTTCTGATGTAATCTCTGACTTCATCCTCATAACCGGAAACTCCCGGCTGCATCACGATTTCCTTCAATTCCTGCTCAAGATCCTTCGGCATGGTTGGGCCTCCTTACGAGGGAGTATCGCCCCGGTCGTATTTAAGTTATGACCGGAATCACACTTTATTGATGAACGGCGTTTTCGTCGTGATGCCTTTCAACTCCCTGCCGTGGTACTCGAGGATGACATCAATTCCGGGCTTCGCGTATTCCCGCTTTAGGTAAGCCATGGCGATTCCTTTTCCGAGCGATGGAGCGAAATTCCCGGAGGAGACCGACCCCACTGTTTCGTGTGGAGAGGTTGCTAGCTTCACGATGCTGCCGGCCCGGGCAGGGGCGCGGCCCTCAAGGAGTATTCCTATCATCTTCTCATGGGTCTTTTCTTCCTTCATCTTCTGAAGTATCTCCCTTCCGTTGAATTCATGATCCCATTTAATCACCCAGGCGCAGTTAGTCTCTATTGTTGTTCTGTCTCGAGAGAAATCCTGGCCCGAAAGAAGGAAACCCGCTTCCAGACGGAGGGAGTCCCTGGCACCAAGGCCGATGGGAAGAATCTCAAAATCAACTTCAGCTTTCAGAAGCTTGTCCCAGAGAGCCGGTGCGTGTTTGTTCGGTATAATCAACTCGAAACCATCTTCTCCAGTGTAGCCAGTGCCTGAAACAACGCCGATATCCCCCTGAACTGCCGATTTAGATAATTTATTGAAATCTTCAAACTTGTTGGAAACATAATTAAAAACCCTGGCTTCGAATTTTCCTATTGTGTTCACTTGGTCTCCGAGGATTTTCATTGTCAGCGATCTTGCTTTCGGACCCTGAACCGCTATGCATGATAAGTCAGAAGAGATGTCAATCAATTCAATGTCCGCATTCTCTCTCATCCATTTGCCGTCAATATCCACCATTGAAGCATTGGGAACGCAGAAATATCTTCCTGCTCCGAGCTTTGTCACAATTAGGTCATCTATTATCTTCGCATTCTTATCTGGAAGGTGGGTGTAAACGCACTTTCCATCAGGTATGTTTGTGATGTCATTGGTGAGAAGAGTCTGGAATCCTTTTCCGTTTGACCTGTCGGTTATTATGAAATCCCCCATGTGAGAGACGTCGAAAAGCCCGACCGAGGATCTCACAGTCAGGTGCTCCTTCATGATTCCAGCTTTGTAATGCAATGGCATTTCCCATCCATGGAAATCTACCAATTTTCCTTCAGATTCCTTGTGCTTGGAGTTGAGAGATGTTCTGTTCATGTTATCGACAGGGCAATAAAGAATACGTATTATGAGTTTTTGGTTTCATTAACAAAGATTATATTCAGAATCGTTTTCCGGTGTTGTAGTGATTGTATGAAAATGAGCAATTTCATTCACGAGAACAAGCCTGGGCTGTGCGTTATCGGCATCATCCTGAGCATACCGATGATGATATTAGGTGCGCTCAGCATCCTCTTTAAATCAGGAGACACTGGCATCCTGCTCTGGGCAAATGACATCATAGGAAACTGGGCATTCTGGGTGATCCTTCTCGGGGCTGTCATGTTCACACCCAGCATATATTATCTTGTGGTTTTCATTCAACAACTCAAAGAGTTCAAAGAATTGATTGCAACAGATAGCAAAGCCATTTTCATAAAGAACCAGGACAGAATAGAGGAACTCGCATGGCGCCTTCATCCAATATACGAAAAAATGGTGATCGATAAGAAAGCCAAGCTCAAAATCAAGTGATGAATTATGTTTGAGTTCCACTGTATATTCGAATCTCATTTATCATAAACGGCAAAGATATTTGTAGAGGTCCGACTTTAGTCCCTCCTGCCCCTCATGAAAACCCTTTCCAATGGAAATGAAGGGGTCGGGCTCCGGCAGAACTTGCCGGAAAAATTAAATGGCCAGTTTTATCTGGTGGATGCGAAGGCCAACTTAAGGGGGAGGCCGAAAGATGCAAGACAACGTGTTCAAGGAATACCTTGAGGTCAAGTCAATATTCAAGAGGGATCGAGACGTTCTCAGGCCATCCTATATCCCCGACAAGCTGCTCCACAGAGACGAGCAGATCAATCAGATCGCATCCATCCTGGTATCGGCGCTCAGGGGCGACCAGCCGTCCAACATCCTGGTGTTCGGCAAGACCGGGACCGGCAAAACAGCAACGGCAAAGTTCCTTGGGAAGGAGATCCAGACAGCAGCCGAGGGCCTCCCTGAGCCCTTCAGGGACGTCCGTTATATCTACATAAATTGCGAAGTGGTCGACACTCAGTATGGAGTTCTCCAGAACATTGGCAACCACTTCATCGAGGAATTCGATGAGCGCATACCCCCGACCGGATGGTCAACCGAAAGGGTCTACAACATACTCTGGGAGAAGCTTGACAAGACACCCAAAGTTGTTGTTGTTGTTCTCGACGAGATTGACCGGTTCGTCTACAAGAGCGGCGATGACACGTTATACCACCTAACGAAAATCAACGACGACCTGAAGAACGCCAAGATCAGTTTAATCGGGATATCCAACGACCTGAAGTTCACCGAACTGCTGGACCCGCGCGTGCGCTCAAGGCTAAGCGATGAAAAAATAGTCTTCCCGCCTTACGACGCGGACCAGCTCAAGGACATTCTCATCCAGAGAGCGGCAATCGCCTTCGAGGAAGGCGTGATCGGCGATGGCGTCATAGGCCTGTGCGCGGCTGTCGAAGCGCACGAGCATGGCGACGCGCGCCGAGCGCTGGACCTCCTCAGGGTCGCGGCCGAGATAGCGGAGCGCTCCCAGGAAACCGAGATAAACGAGAATCATGTCATTAAGGCCAAGAACAAGATAGAGCTGGATTGCGTCATAGAGGCGGTGAGGACACTCCCCGTCCAATCAAAGCTCGTTCTCCTGGCGATTCTTCTGGGCGAGGAGAACGGCAACTCCAAGCAGATGACCGGCGACGTTTACACGGCATACAAGGAACTGGCAAAGAAGACCAGCACCGGCATCCTGTCCCAGCGCCGCATTGCCGATTTAATTTCCGAGCTGGACATGATGGGCCTGGTCAGCGCCCGCGTCAAGAGCTTTGGCAGGGGCGGCCGCACCCGCGAGATCTTGGTCAGCGTCCCATTGCTGGAGACTAAGAGGATTCTTGAAAGGGACCCCATGCTTGAGCCGGTGAAAGGGTACAAGCTGAAGGTGCAGAGCACGCTGATGTAGAACCCGGCAATTCATCGTTTCCAGAATGGTGGAATTGCCGGCCCTCCGAGCGAATCGCGTTGGAAGGCGCGCTGGCGATTCGGGGCGAATGCTCCTTAATGCAATAATTCAGTTTTCGCATTCACCAATTGTTTACCAAATGCTGCATGCAGCATGGCCCCTGAATTTAGTTTGCAGAATATTCCCGGGCCATGGTCGAATGCTTTGCGTGAATAAGTGAAAAGTGCATTCAACGAGGTTGAAATGCCCCGCAGGGGCGCGGGGGCATGTCCGCAAGTTAAAGGACCCGAGCGTGAGCGAGGACGAGGGAGCGCCAGCGACCGATGAGTTCGTTCGTGCCATCGTCTGGTTTAAATCCTCATTAGGCAAGTAGGGGGACTCAGTATATTCAAATCAGTCGTGAGAAATCATCATAGACTTCACTTCTGTGACCAATATAGAGAACAACAATCTTCTCATTATTGCGGTCGATTTCATAGATTGCTCGATAATCGCCGATTCTCAATCGCCAGAAATCCGAATGCGTTAATTTCTCTCCGCTTTCCGGCCTATCGCCCAAACTGCGGAGTTTTTTTCTGATTCTGTCCCGCAATTCCGCATCGGCGTTCTCAAGGAAATCATTAGCTTTCGGATGAAGCAGTACTTTGTAAGTCATCCCATCTACTCCAATGGGATTAAACTCTCTGGTTGTTCCTTGGATTCTCTACTTCTATCAGTGAGCATTTTAAAAAATTCACGTGTTCTCTCGCGCTCTTCATATTGGGTCAAAACAATCCTGATCGCATCGCTACGGCTTTTGAATTTCCCCTCTTCGATCCACTCGTCTATGGTTTCGAGCAGAACATCTGGAACACGTACTTGAACCTGTGCCATATCATCACGTAAACATATATGTTTACATATTATTTAATCCTTTCGCCCTACTTGCCAAGCGGAAAATGCATGAACGAATTACGAATAACGGGTGGGGACATGCGACGTTGCCGAAGGCAATGTCCTGGCGCAGCGGCCCGCAGGGGCGCGGAGGCATGTCCGCGTGTTAAGTGACCGACCGCAGGGAGGCAGGGCACGGAGTGCCCTGAGTCGTGAGCGAACCGTGAAGTCGTTATGGGGAGACCGGCGTAATAGTTACTCGTTCTCTTGTGGCTCAGTTCTTTGCTCAATAGTGACATTTTCTTCGGTGGGTTTTTCGGCAGTTACCTCTTCAGTTTTGGGGGCATCAGGTTTCTTCTCCTTCAGCATCTTGAGGCCGAAGAGGGCTACGATAACTAAGGCGATTACTAATATTATTATCCAGATGTAGCCATCATCGCTGGGAATTGTAACAGGGTTCACGATGATTAACACGGTATCGGAGTCCGTATTTTCAGCCGCATCTCTGACCGTTAGTGTCACGGTGTAGTTGCCTGGTGTCCAGAATCTGAACGTGGGTGAAATGTCGTACAACGTGATATCCGTGCCATCGTAGGTGAATGTCCAGGTGTAGTTCTCTATTTCGACATTATCCGTGGAGCCCGCGCCTGTGAAAGTGACAAGAGTTCCGACACTCACGGTCTGGTCCGGGCCGGCGTCGGCCACGGGTGGGGTAGTGTCGACTTCGGACGGAATGGCCGAGACCCTGACAACCATGGTATCGGTTGCCGTATTGCCCGCAGCATCGCGCACGGTGAGCGTGACAGTGTAATTGCCAGGCACTGTGAAGTTGTGCGTTGGATTAACACCGTACAAGGTGATGTTCCCCACGCCGTCGTTGAACGCCCATGTGAAGTTCACAATGCCTATATTGTCGGTGCTGGCAGAGCCGTTGAATGAGACAACACTTCCAACGTCCACGGACTGATCTGGGCCGGCATTTGCGGCAGGAGCATCATTATCCACGATGTGGATATTCCGGATGCCGGTGGAGTTCCAGTTCCCGGCTTCGTCCACAGCCACAATCCTGTAATGCAAGATTTCTAAGCTTCCGGATGGGATAGTTATTCCGAGTTCGTAATTGCCGGTGCCGGTGTGTGTCATGGTAGTGTTTGCCTCGGTTCCTGTCCCGAAGCGGTACACCATGTGAACTTCCCCTAGCGCGATATTGTCCGTGACCTGCGCCATGAAGACATATGCGTCACCGGTTGTTCCCGCTACCGGGCTAGAGTCGGTAATCTCCGGGCCGGTGACGTCATAGCCTACCATGGCCTGGGCCGCAGCCGTGGCGTTCTCTGGGTTGCCTGAGGTATCGTTTGCCCGGCTGTAGAACTGGTAATGGCCCTGCCCGTCAGGGAAGTCGAAGGTGAAATTCCAGGGCTCCGAAGTGAGATTTTCATACAGAACCCAGCCGCCCCAGGTGGCATTATCGGGGCTGAATCTGTAGAACACCTCGACATTGCTCGTGGAATTAGTGTTGTCCGTTACTTGGACCTCCATGTCCAGGTCGGGGATGTTCCAATAATTGGTGGGTTGCATCACATGGCTCTGGGGCGCAGTGATGTCGAAGAGCCAGTATGCCTCCGGGGCCTGGGGCTTGGCTTCCACATTCCCGGCGTAATCCGTGGCGATTGTGTAGAACTGGTAATGGCCTTCACCTTCCAGACCCATAATTACGGGATCAAACGTCCAAGACGGTGTGCTGGGATTGTAGAATGTGAATTCTGTCCAAATCCCCCAGGTATGGTTGTCCGAGCTATAACGATACCACATTGTTGCACCTGCAACCCCCGAGTAGTCGTCGCTGACGGAAGTGGAAACTACACAGTAACCCCAGTTAAATTCGGGGTATAGGCGTGATTCCTCGATGTACGCCCGCGAGTTGGGTGGCATGCTGTCGATATAGATGCCGTCCGTATAACCCATCAGCGGGTATGCATCCTCATTGCCTCCGTCCAGGATGCCAGTGTAGGGCGTATCCCCTATGCCGTCGCTCCCCGGAACATCCTGGCTCGGGCCGGAGAAGGCGTCCGCGCCCGCGTAGTCGGACCAGAAATTGCCCCCGCTCGGGTATGACGCATTCCAGAAGTTCATGCCATCATCGAATGCCTGCATCCCGTTGTCCACGATGTTATTGTAGTGAAACCGGTTCGATACCGACCCCATGGTCAAGTTCAGCCCCTGGCTGTTATGAGATATGTTGTTGTTTACCACATTGTTTTGTGTGGAATTCATCATAAATATTCCTGTGCTGGTGGCATTGACGATATTTATCTCCATGTCGAATTGGCCAGGATTGGCATTTACAGTATCCCCGAACACCCGAATCAGGTATGTACCGTTTTTCGGGGCAAACAAGCGCACGCGTTCGTTAGCGTCGCTGTCCGCATCAAACGCCACGATTTCCCCTGCCTGGGTAACCCCGTCTGTGGGATTGCCACCCTTCCCGTCCAGGAATATCCCGAGGTCAAGGTCCGGCGCATTGGCGTGGCCGCTGATGCTGACCTCGAAAAGGACCGTGTCCGCAAGGACCACGGCCCTGGTGAACAGCGGGTTGCCTCCATCACCGATCGCCAGTTGCTCCTCGAAGCTGGAGTAGGCGGACCAGTCCGGGTCGTTCTGGTAGACGTCCAGAGCGGTTTCGAGCGAATGATATGAGGAACTGCCGGACATGCCGGTGGAGTTGAGGATGGAATTCTCGCCGAAATAATTGTTCGATGAGGAATCGAGGAAAATTCCAACTTTAGACATGTTAATTAGATTGCCGAATATTCTATTTTGATGTCCATTCTGCATGATAAGCCCTATGCTATTATTTTGAATTTCATTACCCTGGATGCGCGTGAATCCTGAGTTGGTAACAGAGAACCCGTGTGAATTACCATATATTGTATTATTCGATATGGTGTTATCATTACAACTGGCGATTGCAATTCCTGCATCATCATTTTCGCTGGCAATGTTCTCCTCAATGGTGTTATTCCAGCTCTGGCCAGAACTGATTCTGATGCCGGCAATACCGTTCAGAGATGCATTATTTTGCTCAACGTGATTATTGTGCGAGCCAAAAATATGAAGCCCATAATAGGAATTATTTATAACTGAATTGTTGAAAACGTGTTGTAAGTTACAATTTTCGAGTAAGATACCACATTTATTAGAAAATGCGGTGTTGTTTGTAATCGTATTGTTATAGCAGTTGTTGACGATATACAGGCCCGAGT
>CALKWP010000064.1 GCA_938004075.1 uncultured Methanomassiliicoccales archaeon | reverse complement strand
CGTACCGGGTGTCGGAGCCTTCCGCGCCCAATACCCGGACCTGATTGCCCCTGGAATCGTATTCGTAAACGGTCTCGTAGCCCATCCTGTCAGTCTTCTTGGTCATTCGGCCCTCGGCATCGTACTGGTATTGAATGGCGAAGCCATAGGGGCAGAACTCATGTGTAACCCTGCCCAGTTCATCGTAATATTTCCACCATCTGTTTCCGAGCTTGTCGAATTTCTCCAGCTGGTTTCCGTTGGCGTCATACGTGTATTGCTCGAAACCTCCGAGAGCATCAGTGACTCTGACGAGTCGGTCTGACTCATCGTAAGTGTAATAAGTGCTGAAACCGCGCTTGTCTGTCTCCTGGATTAAGTTTCCTTTCCAGTCATATGCATAATACGCGGTGTTGCCCAGAGCATCGGTTTCCGAAACCTTCCTGCCGAACACATCATAATCATATGTAGTGACACCTCCGACCCTGTCGGTGAAGGTCAAGGTGTTGCCCATGGCGTCGAACGTGTATGTTTCGACATTGTCCATGGGGTCGATTATCATGGTGGTCCTGCCGAGGTCATCGTATACATACTGGGTGAGTCCGCCTCTGGCATCTATCATGCTGGTTTTCCTGTTAATCAAGTCATAAGTGTAGCTGACAATATTCCCAAGGGCATCAGTTTCTGTGAGTGTGTTTCCGCGAGTGTCATAGGTATATACAGTGGTAGCCCCGTTGGCCTGGGTCTGGCTTAACAACAATCCATTCGCTGAGATGTCAAATTCTGCGATGTTGCCTTCTGGGTCGGTCATTGCAGCAGGGTTGTCGTAAATGTCATAAGTGTAAGTGGTCTCTGCCCCGGTCTTGTCCACTGTTTTGGTTGGCAGGGAAATATAATTATCTATCGTAACTTTGTTGACGAATTGGGTTGATGATACGTGGCCAGTAGGGTCTTTTTGCCCGATCCGGTTGCCCAGTGGGTCATGGGTGTTTTCCCAAATTTTTCCCAATGCGTCTGTTTCACGCACTAAATTCAATTTTGCATCATATTCCTTTATCAGCGTTCCACCGGACGGATTTTTTATTGTGACTGGCACACCATATTGTTCAAAAATATTTGTGGTTTCTTTGCCATTTGCATCTTTGGATATTGTGTGACTTGGATATGAATAAGTTGCTTCATATTCAGTATAACGCGGGGTTTTTTGGCTGGTAATGAAGTTATATTCGCCGACAATGCATCTGGATACCTTAGTCGGTAACGAAGTGGAGTATTGATAATCCTTGTACATGCCTAAAGGAGTAATGACGGTAGAAATCTTATGTGCCATCTCAGAGGTGGTTATTGTCGGGTATGAATAAAGATATTCGTTGCCCATAGCATCTGTTCTGAGGACAAGGTTACCGCTGTCTGTGTACGAATATGTATTTGCACGTCCCGCGGGATCTTCGACCCTGGTTATTCGGCTACTGGTATAAGTGAACAATAAGAATAATCCCGCATCGTCTTCTACTCGGATTAATTGGCCATCTGCATTGTATATGAGAGATAGTGAATTTTCATTTTTGTCTTGGATATCAATCAGCCTTCCAGACATACCGAATATCTTCACCGAACCATCCGTGTTTCTCAATTCATACGGACTTGTGCTGGTGCTTTGTTTCAGATTCAAGGTGGTTCCTGGAGGGGACGCATATGTTCCATCGCCCAGAGACTCGAATTCATAATAACTTCCGTCACCCGAGATGAAATCCACAAAGCCGGTTCTAAACTGTAATTTCTCTCCGTAATTGAAATTCCAGCCATAACCGAACGGCCCGTTGATGTTCGAATTCAGGCTGTTATATGTCCTCTCAACCATTAATTTATGCCCTAGGCCCTGAAACTCTATGTCCAGACTCTGTATCGCGAGGTTTCCATTAACCTCGTTAATGCCATCTTCGTACTCATTCCAGGCGACATAACCTCTCGAACCGACTATGTTTTGTAAGCGCGGGTCGAAATTGCCGTTCCTTTCTCCGGAGATTTCATCATCGCTAGTGCCCACTATCCCGTCCTGTCCTGCCCGTTCATATATCTTGTTTCCATTTTTATCCTGCCATCCGTCATAGAGGCCGTCTCCGCTGGTGTCAGAGAGATAGTTTGATGTAGTCACATCTTCTACCAAAATCATTGCAGCATCGATATTGAAACTACCAGTGCTTGAGGAAATAAATCTGAATGGGATGGATATGGATGTTGATGGAGAGTTTGTGTAATGATTGAAAATATATTCATTCATTGCTGCTCTGATTGCGCCTATTTTGAGGCTGACCCCGAATGATGTGGGGGATTTCCAATCTATTGTTCCGTCGTTTCCCACATCTATTTCCAAATCATTGATGGGGGTAGTCGTACCAGTTCTGGACAGTGTGAGAACCGCTTTTTGAGCCAGGTATGTGTTATATGCAGTGATTGGGAAGGTCAACACACTGATAGACGGGGGATTTCCCGTTATGCTGTTCTTAGGATTGAAATTTGATTGTGAAATTGTGATAGTCGCATCTGGCGATGGTTCGGTGTCTTCGGTAAGGTCTGCGAGGCCATCGGTATCTCCGTCAACCTGGCTTGCGTCCGCCATCGTGAACGTGCTGAAATGCTTCACATATGCCCATACATAGCCATCGTCCGCATTTATGCCTGTGAATTCACCCAACTCCCAGTCCGTGACCACAACCCAGTCATCTCCTTCCTGGCGGTAAAGCCTCAGGTAGTCTGCGGTGAGTGACTCGGGCACGTCTGAATATTGCATCTTGATTATGGCGGAAAAATCCGCATCCGTTTCCAGGTTAATCTCGATATAGTCGCCAGTGGAGACTGCGAAATCGCCGGTAGTCGAGGTTACTTCCGGGAACGTGTCGTCCTCGCCACCGTAATCTATGGCAATCGTCACACCAAGGTCGTTGTCAGTTGCGACGACATCCGGTTCCAATTCGATTGCGAAGTTATCTGTGTTGTAGACCATGGGCTCGGCATCATTGAAGTCCGGAATCATGTCGCCGTCAATGTCTGCGACAAGTTCCAGGGTTTTGAATGGTGCCCATGTGAATGTCAACACACCTTCATTTGCGACCATGTTCTGGTTGGGGGCAACGGGCCAGGGCGCGGCAGCGCCGTATCTCTGAGGAGTGAAAGAGATGCCGTTGTCTGAACTTCCTGCGTACCAGAATTTGTTATTGTTCCTGGCCTCTTCGGTCCATGAAACATAGACAAGCCCGGTGGATGAATCAACGCTGACTTGAGGCCATGAGGAATCAGCATCTGAATCGCTTATTTGAATGGGGGAATTCCATCTGTTTCCGTGACCGCTCAAGCCAACATTATTCTTATAGAAAACTTCGGACTGCCATTTCGGGACTTGCGCATTGCCGATGGAGACATAATATTTTATCAGCTGGCTGTAAACCATGTGCAGGTTGCCATCACTGTCTCTTGTAATGTCCGGTTGGATGACCATATTGTCATATGCGGTATTCGCAGCCACCGGCTGGAAAGTAACAGTCATCATTATCAAAACACACACTATCGATATCATCCCGGTCACGAATTTGCATTTCATAGTTTACTCCTCCATATTGTTGCAGAGAATTAAAAAATCTCTCTCAATTTACCAATCATGATTTCTCTCCGAATATAAATAATTAACTAGCAGAAAATCTTATTTAAAATGGGTAAGTTTAATCCTGACAAATGATTAAATATCAGCCAAGGATGCAAAACAATCAGAGGAGGCTATTAATGACGAAGACAATTATCTTCAAGGTCAGCTATCTAGGGCATTGCGGCCGAGGCATCCGTAAAAAAAATCGTTAGGAGAATCGAAATGGAAGAAACCCAGAGCCTGGACGACTTGCATGAAGCAATAATATATCAGTCGTTCAAATGGGATGACCCGCATCTGTACTCATTCTTCATGGACAACAAGCCATATTCGAGAGACAGGGCGATGGAATATACCTGCGAGGACCATATAAACATGGATTTCAACGGTCCGAACTCATCTTGCACAAAATTAAAAGAACTTGATCTCTCAAAGAACCAGAAATTTCTTTTTGTGTTTGATTTTGGTGATGGTCATCATTTTGAGATACTGGTGGAGGGCTTTAGTGAATCCAAGAAAGAGACGGTTTATCCGTTTATTATTGAGGAAATCGGGGATGCGCCAGAACAGTACGCTGAGAATTAATGGGTCAGATACTGATAAAAAAAGATTGAAGTAGTTTAGCAGAATGGAGCCCAGCGTGAGTTCGAGGAAAAATGGCATGTGCAGGGATGTCGAGATCTTTCGGCTGGAGGGGGGTAAATTGGGGATTCGAGGAGCTGGGTGACCGTAGTCGCTGAACTAACCCTTCTTAAACGGTTTTAAGGCCCCGCTCGGCTTGAGGCATGTGCCATTATATTCGCATCTTGTACACATCCATGTCGGACAATATGGCAGTTCTGATAACTCGTTATTTTCTATAGCTCGCTTTAGCTGGTTTATTCTGCTAACATATTCTAATTTGATTTTCTCAATGTCTTTGAAATATATGTCATAAGCGCGCATTTTTGCGAGATCGCCCTGAAGTTTATCATAGCTGACAAACAGCTTTCCTCGTGTGCGTCCAAGCAGCGCACATTGAATAGCAAGAGATTCGATTTGCCAGCTGAACAACCTTTTCATATCTTTTAGTTCTACAATATTGGTGAGCTTTGAAAGGTTAAAAATGGCAGGTTCGCCATTCCACGTATGGATATATCCTGTGAGTTCATAATCCTCTGGAAACGGAATGTTTGCTGATTCTCCAGGTTTTTTCGAAGTTCTACGAAAGATTGCTTGTTCTATCCCCCTAACCTTTCCCCAGCGAGTCATCCATTCTAGAGGTTCTGTATTCTGATTGTCTGAAGAAGGTTCAATCTCCGATATGGCTTTGAAATATGTTTTTCTTGGTGTGATGAGGTCGTTTTGTCTGATGCTGGATGATTGTTTTCTTTTCTCATAAGTCCTAAGCTTTTCAAGAACCTCCGAAGCAAGTGTAGGATTTTCGGTTACGCCAGCAAGTTTGGCAATAGTAAATTCTATTTCAGTTGGGGCATCGTTATAGTCACATATCATGTTGTATTGACAGGTATCACAATTCCATTTGCATTTTGGTAAAGAAGATGGATCATCACCATCCAAGGCATCCTGTAATTGATTGCGCCGAATCTTCATGTCATTTAGAATATCATCCAGATTATCGAATGTCACATCATATGCCTTAAGGAAATATTGAGAAGACCCGGGCGTTGAGTCAGTAATTTTCACAATAACAATGCCTTTGTTTTTCTCGATTATTGCACAATACATGCCAAGCTGTTCAAAGTACTCTGGTTTTTCGATTTGAATGTTCTCTATCGTTCCGAGTAAAGTTGTCGTTTTCAATTCAATCGGAATATCTTCATAGATGTCGATTCTCCCTGCGATAGCTTCGCGTTCGACGTATTGTTCAAGATATTCTTTATTTGACATTAATTTCCCGAATATATCGTGGAAACCACTTCCGGCCATCATCCGTTCCTTTGCCTCCATGGTATGGGGGATTTCTGGATTTTTACGGGCATAATACGCCTGTCGGGGGCTGACTAGATCAGTCACTGAGATATTTCGACGTTCACTGACTTCACCGATTTTCTGTAATAATCTATCGTGATCGGTCCGGTTTGCAACCACATTCTCAACATAATCTGTTATCCGAAACTGGTTCATGTTTATTCCTCCTCCTTTAAGCACCCGAATTCGGCATAAGCTAAACGAACAAGATCAGGCAGTGGCAGACTTTGTGTCTCGTCGCATACTTCAGATATTGTGTTCTTAATAGACTTAGAAATGATTTTTCGGGCATCAAAAACCTTATTGTATTCTTTTCCTAGTGTGGTGAGTGAATATGTATAAGTAAAACTACCTTTTGGACTTGTATGCACTGTGAGCTGAATCATGCCTGTAGAGATTAATTTATCAAGGATTTCTGCGAGTTCAGAACTGAAGGGACCATGATGATAAAGTTCGTAATTGTATATTTTATCGAGTTGTTTCAACGTGATTCCTTTAAATTGAATTATACCAATGATTTTTTGCATTTTAGTCTTACCTTCAATTTTACCTAGTGTAGATAATACTGCCATAGGCAATGCGTATTTCATCTCATCCTCACTTTTCATTGATTCATTATTCATTCCTCTCCACCTCCCTTATCATCGAATTGAACAGACCAGCAAATTTCGAGATTAAATACTGGTTATCCAGTTGCAGAAGACCATATCTTTTTGAATATTGACTTGTGCTGAATGCCATGAATAAGAGCTTATTATCAAGGATAATGAAAGGAGGTGAAACAGCGGAGTTACAAAGATAAACTTTTGCACCTAAGGATTCGAGGATCTTGCAGGTTTCGGTGCTGGCATTATTTACAGCCACCTTAATTGATATGTTTCTTTGTGCACAATGTGATAGGCATCTAATAATAGAAGAATACTCTATCCAGCTACAGTCATTTGATGAAATTAGAATCTCATTATTGACGTTATTGATTTGGTCAATTAATATTGAGTGAGCCGTCTCCTCTTTTCTTAGCTCTAAAAATCCTTGTTCGACTCCAGTATCTTCCATGTTCTCAAGAATCTCATCAATGCGGTCCATAACAGAGCTGATACCTTGTAATTCGGGGAATTTTTGACTTGGAGGAACAACATGATATACTCTTCCCGTTCTACCGGCCCCCCTTTTCCCCTTGTGAACTTCGGGTATGAAATATCCTTTAGCAGCGAGTTTCTTCATTATATCTGATGCTGCCTGAGGACTAATTTCAAGAGAACTCACGATGTCTCCAGAAGACATTTTATTCCGTTCGAGCCCCAGAAGATATATTTTCATTTCATTTTCACTTAAACCGATGAGCTTTAGAAAATCCTTTATTCTTTGGAATTCTAGTTCCACAGAGTTTCCCGGCATCAGTCCCCCAATTATCGCGATAGATGAAATACTTTGTTCTACGGGTTTCAGTAGAAGAATGAGTGTTCTACGATATTGGCAAGAAAAATAATCAAATCAGAAGCGGAGCATATCTCCATCGAGAACACGCATAATACTAGCGTGTTCAAGGAGATATCTACATGATAGTAAAAAACAAAGTAACAGAGCAAGAGCATAGTATATCGGACAACACACTAGCAGCCGACTTAATCAGGCGCTTGATGGAAAGGCAAAAAGATACTGGCACAGGGACTCTTGCCAGACTGGTGAAAAAGGACACGACAGAGGTACTGCCAGAATGCAAGAGGCTCCGGGCTTCACATATATTGTCTGGCTTCTTGGGTTATGGGGGTGCGCTGTATTATCATAAGAAATATGGCAAGCTTACCCACAAGAAAATCGAGAAGATAATCGAGGAGCTGGAAGAAATGGGCTTGACTGAGGATCAGATAAAAGAAGAGCTGCATAAGATTTTCAAAGAAGCGACGTATCTCGGTCGTCCAAGAGAATGGAAGTGGCGGGTAAGTAATGAGTGGGAAATACTGAGTACATATATCAAAGGATTGGATAGAGTGGAATGAAACTGCCATTGGAAATTTACATCGAGGGATAACAAACAGACAATCATGATTACGCAATAGAATTAGGCTGATTAAACTCTGAACGCGAGATTGCTGAAACTATTCTGAATGTAAATAGTTCCTAAAATGACCCCGAAAGGTACATATAAGGGGCATTAGATGCCCCCCTCATGGCCTTGCGAAGGTTTGAAATGGATTGTGTGCGTGTTGTTATAGAAAAAGAAATCAGTAAAGATGGTAAAATTGTTGGGCTAAAGGATTGGGCGGATAAAAAAGCAACAATAATAATTCAGGATGAAGATAATAAAAAGTCCGGATTGGGTGATTGAATGACAAAATATGATTTATTGGATGCAAAAACAGAATTAGAACAAGTCATTACAAAGGATTTAGAGCGTGCACTCAATAAACGAGGTTTTACTGTAAAACATAATGGTTCCGCCACCAATCACGCACCGGGTGGTGTTCCAGATATTGAGGTCATAAACAAATATATTCAGATTAATATTGAAGTCACCAAAACAACCAAGTCAAGTTCAGATAGAGAATACCTATCAATAAAAGAACATCTTGAAAAATCTAAAGGAAAACAGCCAACGAAAAAATGCTTTGTCTGGTATATTTCCCCCGAAACTCATTATCGAATGATTAGTGCAGTTAAGGAGTATAATATATTGAACAAAGAAGTGCCAGACATGAAGATTTTGCCCATATGCTTCGCTACTTTCGAATTATTTGTGAATAAATTGATTGAAACAACAAAGGACGAATACAAACAAGATAAAATTCTTAACCTTTTTTCAAAATATATTGAATATGTAAATGATGAAAAAATACTCCGTATTTTTTATGAAGAATTATTCCCCAGCGATACCATAATGAAAAAAGATTTAGAGATTAAAGAAGAAAATAAACATCAACAGGTTGTTCAGGAATTAATTAAAGGATTAACAAAATTAGAGCAGGATTTACGAGATTACAGAATCGCCCTTTCAACCGATGCCATAAAAAATGTTATTTATCTTGTTTTTATAAAATTATATGAAGAAAAGAGAGAATACGAAGGCAAAGAAAATCGTTTCACGAAATCATCATTTTTAAAATATCAAGAATATATAGGCCAGGAAAAGAGTAAAATGGCAATTCATGAGTTATTTAATAATATTAAACAGGACAAAGAACTGATAAAAACACATCTATTTACTGAGGAGAACAGATTATCAGGAAAAATGGATGATGATTTTGTTATTAAATATTTTATTGAACCATTTTCTAAACATCATTTCTTTACAACTAAAATAGATGGATTAGGCGCGGCTTATGAGGTTCTTGGAAAATTATCTGGAAAGGATGTAAAAGTGGGCCAGTTCTTTACACCTGAAAACGTTGTAAAATTTATGGTAAAATTAGCAGAACTTGAAAGTACCGACAAGGTATTAGATCCAGCTTGTGGTACTGGACGTTTTCTAATTTACTCCATGGGGGATATGATTGAAAAAGTAACTGGCTCGAATAAAACAGAACAAATTACGAAGATTAAAATCAATCAATTATTTGGCTCTGATGATGATATAAATGTGGCCAAACTTGCAAAGATGAACATGTATATTCATGGAGACGGGAAAACAAATATAATGGATAGAGATGGACTAAAATTGTTTGATTTTGATGACAAAATTGATGTGATACTCACCAACCCACCACTTGGCGACCTAACCTATATGAAAGATACTTATGAAGACGATTTCAGATTAAAAAGAATGGTTGTGATACCTCGAAAGAATATTACAGATGAAAAAATGAAAACATATGAGGAACGTTTGAAATTTTTTTCGGAGAAATTGAAGGTGCCGAAGATAACTCCTAAAAGAATCAAGCAAATCGAGAAAAAAATGACCGAGTATAAAGATAAAATTGCGGAATGTAAATTATTAATGAAGCAGGGGAAGGAAGTATATGAAACTACTGGCAATTTAATGAAAGGCGGTGCATTGTTTACCAATGCTTGTTTTCACTATCTGAAAAAATCAAGAGACCGCAGTGGATTGCCTGAGTGGAGAGGCGGTAAATTATTAATCATACTTGACGAAGGCGTTTTAAATACTGATAATTATAAAGAGACAAGGGAGTTTATCAGAAAGAATTTCTATATCAAAGCAATTATTTCACTAACAAGAGATGCGTTTGTGCCAGTATCGAATACTTCAACTAAAACATCGATTTTATATGCTATAAAAAAAGAGGATCCAGATGCATTACAGCAAGAGCCAATTTTTTTCGCACATGCTGAAAAAGTAGGTATCGATACGAGAAAGAAAGTCTGTCCAAATTACCTATTCAATAGCGGAAATGATGTGTTATCAAAATATAATGAATTTAAAGATAAGGTATTGGCCTCTTACGAAGGGACACGTTTCAATAAAATACGTTTTGGAGAGTCTGGATTTTCAAAGGGAGATATTGATGGTTAGCGAAAAGTATTATTTTGAAGATGGTAGAACCACTAGTTCATATTATTGTGCATATATGGATGATGCAAATGTCCGATTGTGCTATCTTTTTAATCATCCCAAACATGAAATTGTGAAAAGCCTGATGGAAAAATTTAAGGTTAAGAGAATGTTTGATATTTGTCGAACCCCCATGCAAAGAGGCGAACAACCCGATTATGATGATAAAGGAGATGTATTGGTTGTTAAAACCATTGATTTAAATAATTCACACATTGACTACGGTTCTTGCCTTCGAACAACCAAAGAATTTTTCAATAAAGTCCCTAATGCCCAAGTGAAAAGGGGGGACATTCTAATAGCATCGACTGGCTATGGTTCTTTGGGAAAGGTTGATTTGTTCGAGTATGAGGGGGACGCAGTTGTCGATAGCCATATAACGATTCTACGCCCAATTGATAATTATGACACAACTTTTGTAATCTATTATTTGAGGTCACTATTTGGCCGACTTCAATTTGAGAAATGGTTTTCTGGTTCTTCCGGTCAAATAGAGATTCAACCAAATGATTTAAATCAATTTATAATCCCTGAATCTTCATCAAGAGGTGTTGATCACAAAAAGCAAATTGAAATAGTGATGGCAGTTCGAAAGAAGTTAAATATCGCATCTGAATTAGATAGACAGATTGATGAACTTATCATGAAAACTGAGACTTTATTATTAACAAACTTAGGAGTGGGTACACCAATAATAACCAAAGTGAATTATTACGCACACAATTTTGTTGATGTTAAAGATAGGCTAGATATTGAGTATAATAACCCAAAATATAATTGCATTGAGACAGTAATATCGGATTCAGATGTAAATTTCGTTGAATTACGAGATGTCGTAGATATTGTTGTGGATGCGACCAACCCCTTAGAGAGACCTAATGAACCATTCATGTATGCCGATATTGGAAATATTGATACAAAGTGGGGGAGAATTAGTGCTATTGAAATGTTTGGGTATCAAGCCACAAGCTCGAGAATGCGAAGACTTATGCATAAAGGAGAAATTGTGGTTTCGACAACCAGACCGACTCGAAATGCAATTGCTATTGTTCCTGATGAATTAGATGGGGGCGTATGTTCTACTGGATTGGCGGTTTTAAAATGCAAAAAAAGTATCGAAAATAAATTTTTATTCCATTCCTTACGAACAACCCTGTCCAATATTCAATTCCAAAAACATTGTAGTGGTTCTGGATATCCAGAGATTAACCAAGAAATGGATTTACCACGGATTAAAATTCCAAAGCCAGATTTACCCAAACAGAAAGAGTTAATTCAATTATTAGAAAACAACATAAAACTTGCAGAAAAGAAAGAAGCGGATGCTAATATGCTTAGACATGAAGCGAATTCAATATTTGAAGAGGCCATAATGAAATAATAAATTTGTGGGATTATGGAAAATAATATCAAGTATAAACTCTATACCGTCATAACAACTTTGATGGTGCTATTATGTCCATGATTAAAATAACAGTTGCGGAAGCGGAGAAGATATGTAAAGAATTCGGTTCCAAGCCGTGCAGAGTAGTAGGAACCGATGTAGTCCAGATACGGGGAAAATCATCAACCTCAGATAAATATGAGGACATTACCTGGGCTGACTTTGAAAGTGCCTTGAGAAAAAGAAAATTGACCGTTTATAAATCTGAAAAGGGCAGTTTCTTAAAAATAATGAAAAGCAAGTGAGGCGAAAATAGGGCAAAATGCCCCTATTGTGAAAAAACAATCGTACCGGTAGGCCTACCAATACCAAATACCAAGGGGATGTTTATTTGTCCATACTGCTAAAGATACTTGGCGTTGGTTGATTGGGTTTAAGGTTAGAATTCAGCCTTTGGGTGCAAAATAGATGCCAGCCACTCTCAACTTACTCCGTCGCACCTTCAAACTCTTCCTGCAAATCAAGTATAACCTGTTCTAGGACTTCTTCAAACGATTCGGCCTTGTATTCTCTGGACCCTCCCAGTTCACTTTCAATTCTTGCCATGAATGACTTGGGCTCTTTCAGGAATTCCACATTGCACAGTGACTCTTCCATTATAGCACCTCTGCTGTTTCACCCGATGTTGAGAGAGATATTTAAGAATTACTGATTTTTCGTGGCTAGTAGATATGATATGCTATATTCTTCACGAGATTTATTAGCGTTAGCCAGCAAAAAATAATATTACGGTATTGTCTAGCGTATTATCTATAATGATTATGGAACATTCATTTAGTAATAGTAAACAAATAATGGAAACACCTATATACCCCCAATCTTTAACTATTCCCATGGCAAGGAGGAGTAAGAAAGAATTAGAATATTGCGCAATCTTGTTGAAAGTAGGAATAATTCTATCTGTTGTCGGAGCATTAGCATTAGGATATTTTGCATATGAATCCGGCGATTGGATGGTAGGTATATCCTATGCTTTAGAACAGATTGGACTGATATCTTTGCTTGTTTGGAAATCTTTACAGAGATAAAGATGAACTCTTCCCCACTTGGGTGATGCTATTCTCTCTCCAACCTAGGCATTTTGCCAAAAAGCATCACCCCTTTTTTATCCCTGATGAACTTGAAATGCAAACATAAAGCCGGGTTTGAATTGCTAAAAAGAAATATGCTTATTTATCGAAAATAATTTCCCAGCTTCTAAAATGGGGATTGATTTCTCTTCTTATATTCTAGAGTGTTCTCAGAGTTAAATACAGCGCCGGTTATCAGTTTCTGGTTCAGCATTCACCTCCTCCTTGAATAGCGACTGCGGACATTATTCAGAGCGTTCTCCATCGAGGGTGCGCAGCTCACTCCTATTCGGCTGGTTTTCAATGATGCTCGCAAGTCTTTCAGCACAACTGGACATGTTAGCGCATTGCTCCTCAATGTCGGCTTTAAAATCGCGGAAGGTTTCTTGCATCGCAATTTGCTACATAATTTTCGATGTTAATATGCCTTGGTCTATTTCTGGGAAGATAATGTAATTTGGGGATTAAGCCATATCATCTATTCAGCCGATTATCATTTCTGACAATTGAACCTTGTTGCATATAAACACGAACAGAAATCGCCAGCTTCCAGGTGTTAGAATGAAGTTGATAACAATCATCGTGGCAGGATTCATGGCTATCGCACTCATACTTATAATCGTAGCCAGTGCCGGTGTGGTCCTCGGAGATAATGTGGCAGAGTCGCAGGCGACCGTGGAGGAAAAGTATGAGAACAGGAATCTAATAAATCAATACAGCGTCGGTCTTCATCATGAGTACCAAATGGCATTTATGTACATTCTGGATCCTACTTCCTCTAACGCTGATGAATATCTTGAAAACAAGGAGATGTACTGTGAGATCAACGAGGAAACTTTTGAAGAGATATTCGAATATGCTACCGGTGATGTTTATTATGATGCCATGAATGACATCAACGAAATACTTCTGGACATGGACGTGATGTTCAACGATTTCGTGAATGATTCCGCATCAACGACAATGGAAGATAGGCATGCTTTGATCGATGCTCTGGACTCTCAATTGTCCCTTATTATGGTGGGTGAATCTTCAGACGATGCTTTTGGTTTCGACTTTGTGGACCAGCAACTAATGGAAGAAATAAACATCGCCAACAACGAAGCACTGGCAGATCAGGAATTGATGAGCATTGTCAATCTGGTCGGTATCGTGATAGCTATAGCGTCCTCTGTGATGCTGGGCGGCGTGATCGCGAAATCCATCAGCGTTCCAATCCACAAAATCACCGTTGCCTCTGGTAAGGTCAAGGAAGGTGACTTGTCTGTTTCAGTTGAAGAAGCCGGAAATACCGAGATAAGGGAACTCGCCAGGTCCTTCAATCACATGACCGCTAGCTTAAGGCGAGAGATTTCACGACGGGAAGAAACCGAACTGAAATTGAGGGATGAGAACAATCTGTCTCGGTTCTATGTGGACCTGATGTCTCATGATATCAACAATATGAATCAAGGATCGCTCACATCACTGCAATTGATGTTGCTGGTTCCGGACCTTCCAGAGACACACAAGAGGTATGCCACGGTAGCTCTTCAGCAAACCCAAAGAAGCGCCAATCTCATTTCCAATGTTAAGAAGCTGTCCAAGCTCCAGGCGAACGGTTTCAAACTGGAAAAAATTGACCTGTGGCCGGTGATTGATGAGGAAATGGAAAATGTGAAATCCGAATTCCAATCCAAAAATTTCAAATTCAATTCGAATGTGACCGAAGGCAAATTCCATGTGAAAGGGAATGCCCTGCTTCATGACGTGTTTTCAAATCTGTTGAATAATTCCGCAAAATTCGACAACCATGATGTTGTGGAGATAGATATAGACATAAATCCGTCAGACGAGAAAGGGTTCTGGAGAATCGAATACAGAGACAGAGGACCTGGAATTATGGACCACCGAAAAATATCTGTGTTCAATCGCCTTGAAAAAGGAGATTCGAATTTGCACGGCAGCGGCCTGGGCCTCACCCTGGTAAAATTCATAATCGAATCATATGGTGGTAGGATTTGGATTGAGGACAGAGTGAAAGGCAATCCTTCGCAGGGCTGCAATTTCGTCATTCATCTGCCTGGGGGTGAGTGAACATGATATCCGTGTTCATCGTCGATGACGAACCAGTTCTTCACAGGCTGTACCGGGACATATTCGAGTTCAACGGTTATCGCGTCCTTGCAGAAGCTTATGACGGTGAGGAAGCTGTCAGGATGTTTGCGGAGATGGTCCAGAAACCGGACATAATCCTGATGGATTACAGAATGCCGAAAATGAACGGCATGGAGGCCATGGAGAAGATACTGGCCATCGACCCAAACGTGAAGATAATATTTGCCAGCGCTGATGATGCAATCGAACAACTGGTCAAAGAAGGCGGAGCGAGCAGCTTTGTGGCTAAACCGTTCCGGATAAAACCGTTATTGGAGATGATAGAGCAAGTTGCTGCGGGTAATGGTGGACGATCAATCGCTGGAATATAGTGAAAAAGAGAGAAAAATCATACCCTTAAAAATGGTGGCAGACTTCGATTCATTTAATCTCTTATAACCCCAACCCACACAATTCAGTATAGCTAACCGTGCTACATCCTCTTGTCATGCATTTTAATGCGCGTGGATACTATCTTCATTCAGGTTTGGGGGATGTCCGAACTCCTAGCATTCCTGGGGGACCCGCTACTTCTTGCTGCGCAGCAACGCCCCGCTCAGCCCCCCAGACCCCCGGCCCCTTCGGGGAATGATGGATGAGGCAGCGCAATGTTACTGACCTAAAGGTCAGGGCTGCCCGACCATGACATCCCCTCTGAGGTCTGTGAACGGTTTTATAAGCCAGCAATTGCGGCAAGAATTCCAAGAATCAAAAATATTATCCCGATGACAATCACAATGTTGCACACACCCCCTTTCCACCAGGGATGAGATACATCCGCGGGCGTCAGGGCAGAGTAAAAGCCAGCGCTACCTCCAGACACGTAGCCAAGACTGCTTCCGCCATATGAGCCGCCGAAATATCTGCCATCTACAACAACTTCGTCACCCACACTTATCTCGCTGTTTCTGAAATATATTGGAGCGCCAAATCCTTCGACACGTAAGATTCCCAGGCCAGTGTAAGATTCGCTTCTTATGCTCGTTACTTTGCCTGCAAAAGTCACTGGCACGCCAGCGGAAACAGTATTATTTTTTACTTCACTCCAGGCATCTTCTGGCGAATCATAAAGAAAACTAGGAATCACCAATAATGCAATGAGAATTAGAATTCCAAGCCCGAACATCGCTAGTCCAGCTGAGCCGTTTTCATCATTTCTTAACTTTCGGGGCTTCATTGTTACACCTCAATTGGCGGCCTTAGCCCGAGTTCGATCTCTCGCTGCTTTGCTTTGGATTGGCAGTCCTCTTTTGTTAGTTTTCCTGAGTTAAATGCCTTTTTTAATTTTCGCTTATAAATGATTAACTCTTGTTCTGCAACTTGTCTTTGCCTGCCAGCAAGGGGCACCCATTCTGAATTTTGAATTATGTGTGTCTTTTTTTCAAGAATTTCAATATCTTTTGTCTCTTCAGATGCAGGGGGTGGTTCAGCAGATGCTGGTGAACCTGGTTCTTCTATCTCAGCAAGATTATCTTTGTTGTTTGGTTTTTTTCGTAATAAAATAATAGTGCTCCCGAATATGACATTAAGCAGAATTGATAATGGTAAAAGCCAGGATGGCAAATCTTTAGTTGATAGTTCATTATCAGAGTCAGAACCGGCATTGATGTCTTCGGGAAATGGGATTGCGATATTTGCATTGAAATCAGCTATTACAGGCACTTCGTCAAAAGTGTTAATGAACTCGCCATTGGCCCGGTTGTCCGCGCGGGTGGTTGATTCTGGAATGAATTTGTTAATCGAGATAGTTGTGCTAATCGCATTTGGGTCGCTGCCTATTACACTCCAGTCAGATTCATAGCCAACATAGACATAAAAAGTCTTAATTTTTACAATAATTTTTTCCAAAACATATTTCATGTTGGATACCGAGACATCTACTGAGTTTCCTGGCAATGCGGTTGATGATATCGGAATTGTCTTTGAATATGGTCCGCCCCATTTATGATTTTCGTTTATTGAAGACTCTGTAGCGTTTCCATCACATATTACGTTGCCTGACACATATGAGGTTGTTGTTACCTCAAAGTCAAATTTAAATCGAATATCCGCTTCGACGTAATAGTCTTTCAAGGCCAGATCAATATCCTTTCTTCCAGTCCATACTGTTATTTCGCTGGAAGATGCATTTTGCGTGATATTTTCACCTATTGGAACAGTTAATGAAATTAAATTTGTTCTAGGAATGTTTATTGTCTTTTCCGCTAGAACCGCAGTGCCTATACCGTAGGATATCCTGCAATCTGCATATCCATTGAATTTATACCAGACTGCTCCGGATTTGCCAACTGTGTCAATTGAAATTTGCATGTTGTCTCCAGGTGCTATTGTGTCTGGATGCGTCATTCTAACTTCCACAGGCCAGTCTATTCCTGCGCTGAAATCAAATCCTGCATTGGCGCTTACGATTCCAGAAGCAACAGAAATATCCGCACCGACTTTTCCCTCTTTTCCAAATTCGATTACCTGGTTTATTGTGGCTGCATCTGCTGGCGTAGGACCAAACACCAGCAAACCGAACATTCCAACCAACAAGCACACCCAAATCTTTCTGATTCCTCTTTTTTCCATGTTCTTCACCTTTTTACCTCTCCAATGCCATTTGTATTCACCATCGAAATAATCGACATTTAGACTACCGCCATTGCACGCATTTTTCGTTCAATTCCTCCATATCTCTCACGATTGTGCAATGCGGAATCATGCTTAGCATTGCTGTATAACATAACCATATTATATAATTTTCTACAGTGCTGAGCAAGGCGGGATAATATTGAGAAAGAAAAGTTCCATATGCGTGACAATAGACCCTGAGCTGGTGAAATGGATTGACAAACAGATAGAGGAGAAGAAATTCGCGAACAGAAGTCATGGCATTGAATATGCTCTTTATCAACTGAAGGAAAGGGGATAAGCGACTGTTCTGGCGATATTGCCTTGATTGCATTTTGCCAATTATTTAGAGCCTGGGCAGGGCATGTCTTCATTTTCTTCCTCCGTGAATGGCCCTTATGCAGGCTGCTGTATAAATAATTAACGCAAATGCGTCATGTGAGTTAAATAAGTTGATAAAGGTAATGATGCAATGTGCGGATACTGCTTTGTGATTGACATGACTATTCTGACTGAACGAGAAAAGCAGATAATACGCATGCTGAAGGACGGAATATCAGTAGGCGAGATTGGCAAGAGGTTCAAGGTGTCTGAGACAAGCATCTCCAGGTCCATCACCAATATCCGGAGAAAGATTGAGGACATGGAGGCTGATTTTGCGTTTCTGCTGGACATCGGCTTTTTCTCTATCCAGGGCAATGAAATTCATTGCATTTCCGAGAGCAGGGATCCGAAGGCGCTGGCGAAGTAAAATAGCCATAAATGATTAACTGTGATTAATATAATAATATTTATTAAATCAATAAAACAAAAAATTAGTGAATTACTAAATTAGTGAATCTTTAAATATGTATAACTCTATTATGGTATCAATGCCTTTGAATAAGCCATTAAGCAAAAAAACAGCTAAACGGGCTAAAGAAGTATTTTTAGCACTTCCTACTGAGAATAACAACATTTCGGTGATTGATATTGAAGCAAAACTTGAAATCAAATCAACGCAGATTCATAATTACCTAACATTTTTATTAGATGATGTAAAAGTAGTAAAAAGGAAGAAAGCAGACGTTGGTTCGGTTTATTATTACTGGCGAAAAGATATTACACTTAAAGAATTAGATAAAATCATGCAAAAATTCATGCGGGGAAAAATATGATTTCAATACCTATAACCAAAGAATTTCAAAAACTGGACGACATTAGGGGGGAAGCTAACAAAGAACCATTCGCGTTGCCCGGATTCTTAAACGCAATTGAAGGCTTAGAAAGGCAATTTGAAACGGAAGAGAAAGTAGAAAAATTTGCTATTCCATACTTGTTTTCATTATTAGCGGATAGGATTGTAGAATATTCTATAGAAGATTCATATGTTCCGTATGGAGAATTAAGAGAAACATATGAAACGATATTAGAAACCTATGGTGATTTGCCTAAGAATGCTCCAAAAGAATTTGTTAAGATTATTGATTCATTTCGTAAATCATGTTTAAATACAGAAAGACCAAACAAACGTGAATTATTAAATAGATATATCGTTGTTGATGTAGAAAATGAAAAGCTTGAAAATCAATTTAAAGTAAAGATGCACTTAGCACCGATGAATGGCCCTTTTCTAGTCTCAAGCAAATTCTTCCCCTATTTGGTTGATTTAGATATAAATTTATCATATCCAGATTCAGCATCAAACATACTCAGTGCATATGAAACACTTATTAAAAATGAGCAAGAAGAAAAGGATATTAATAAACTGAGATCGGAGGAGCACACGTCTGAACTCCAGTCACTAATCACCATCTCGTATGCCGTCTTCTGC
>CALKWP010000063.1 GCA_938004075.1 uncultured Methanomassiliicoccales archaeon | reverse complement strand
GCCCGACCTAGTTTCTGATTTCATAATGTTTCTTAGAAACTAGTCTGGCTTCTTTTTTTCCAGCGGAAAAAAAAGAAGTCCCGTCTCCAGGATTTGAACCGGGGATCTGCTGATATCGGCTGATTTCCGGCCGTGGCCGGTGGACCTACTACAGTCAGCCGCTCTAGCCAGGCTAAGCTAAGACGGGAACCCATGTGTTGCCATTTCCATCTGGGCGCAGAGTCCTAAATAGCAATTTGTATAAAAGGTTTCAGTCGCCCATTCTTCATCATGCCTGCGAGAAGTACCCTGCAGTGGCAATTGCCTTTCCTGCGAACACAGCCAGTATGCTTCCGGCGACATTCAGTATTATGTTGAATGATGCCTTTATCAGCTCGTTGTTTTCAATCTGTGTGTAGGTGGCAGCGCTGAATGCGCTCATTGTCGTGAACGCCCCGAGTATGCCAACGCACATGAACAGGCGCCATTGATCGGAGATTATGCCTGAAGAGACCGGATAAAATATTATGAAGCCGAGTATCAGGCTACCCAGGACATTGACGAACAGGGTGCCGTAAGGAAACTTTGCTGATGCCATCATCTCGGAGATGTTGTACCTGGCAACAGCGCCTATGAATCCGCCCAGGCCGACTGCCAGCACTGCGACTGTATCCAATTTCATTTCAAATTCTCCTTCATTGCTTTGCACGATTCAGAAATAGGGGTCATCAGCTCGTGCGGGCGGTTCTGGCGGACTCCATCGCCAAATCGAGCATTGTGAAGATGGATAAATAGTTTGTTTAACAGATTGTAACTGTTTTTTTCGTTTTTATGCTGCAAGATGCGCTCTGTTATTACCGAAGCATTAATAAAAGGCGGGCATTTCCCCGCATCAATGCGAGATTGGTTCTCAAACAGGGCGAAAAGGCTTCAGATATCAGGCATACGCAAGATGTTCGAGATGGCCGGTCCGGACTCAGTTAATCTGGGACTGGGCGAGCTTGACTTCCAGCCATCCGACCTGGCAATGAATGCGCTTGCGAATGCGGTAAAGTCCGGGTTCAACAGGTACGGCCCCACCAAGGGGATTCCCGAGCTCAGGAAGATACTTGCCGACAGGCTGACAAGATACCGGCCTGATGTGGACATGGATAATATCATCATCACCGCCGGGGGAACCCAGGGGTTGCTTGTCACAGCCATGACGCTGTTCGACCACGGGGATGAGGTGCTGACGCCGGACCCGGGATTTGTGATATATCAGCCACACACGATAATGTGCGGCGCCACTCCCCTGAGATATTCTTTGAAATTCGAGAACGATTTCCAGCCGAACCCGGATGAGATACAGGAGCTCATCACGCCCCGCACGAAGGCAATAATCGTGAACTCGCCCAACAACCCCACTGGCGGGGTCATGAACTCGGAGAATATCAAAGCAATCAGGGACATTGCCATAGACAATGAACTGGCCATAATCTCCGACGAGGTTTATGACGAGATAATATTCGAGGGGCAGCACCACTCCATGCTTAACCAGGACTACGATAACGTGGTTTACATAAACTCATTCTCCAAGACATACGCGGTGACCGGTTGGAGGCTGGGATACATGGCATCGTCCAAGTACATGGTGAACCAGCTGGCGAAGATACAGTACTACAACATCGCCTGCCCGCCTACTCCGCTGCAGAAAGCGATATACGATGTGATGAGCGCACCGACGAACAAGATCCAGGAAAGAGTAGATATCCTTAGAAAGAGGCGCGATGCAATTGTGAAGAGATGTAATGACCTCCCTGGCTTCAGTTGCCTGAAGCCGAAAGGCGCGTTTTACGTATTCCCATCATTCGATCATGCCATATCGAGCGAGGATTTCGCTTTGGAACTTGTCAAGGCCGGTGTGATTTGCGCCCCGGGTTCAGCTTTCGGCAAGGGCGGCGAGGGGCATCTCAGGTTCTCTTTCGCCAACTCGCTGGAGAACATCGAGAAGGGAATGGACATTGTGGAGAAAGTTGCTGCAGGAATACCCAGGAAGAAATGAGTGAACAAGAGATTTTCTCTTAATATAGGTACGTATAGACATTATATAATACAAGATAATATCAAGGTGATAACATGGAAAAGAACGTCAAGAGATATGAAACAGAGATAGACGGAAAGAAAATTATCGTAGAAACGGGCCGTCTGGCAAAGCAAGCGTCTGCCGCAGTCACAGTGCAGATGGGAGAGACAGTAATCATGGCTACGGCCATGATATCCAAGGAAGCGAGGGACATCGATTTCTTCCCGCTCATGGTCGACTACGAGGAGAGATATGCCGCAGCAGGCAGGATCAAGGGACCCAGGTTCTCCAAGAGAGAGGGCAGGCCGTCCAATGAAGCTGTTCTAATCGGCAGAATGATTGACAGGGGGCTTCGCCCCATGTTCCCCCAGAACATGAGGAACGAGGTGCAGGTCATTTGCCTTCCACTGAGCTTGGACCACGAGAACCGACCGGACATCGTTGCCATGCTGGCAGCGTGCATAGCGGTTCACATATCCGAGATACCGTTCGACGGGCCGCTGGGCTGCGTCAGGCTTGGAATGAGTGGCGGATTCCCCATCATAAACCCAACAATTGAGGAGATGGAGCATTCCGAGCTGCAATTAATCGTCATGGGCGACGGAAAGCGCGTGACCATGGTCGAGTGCGACGCTCAAGAACTTGCTGATGAGATGATGAAGCAGGCCTTCGACACCGCAATGGAGACCATGGGGCCCATTGCCGAGTTCGTGGACATGATCCGCAAGGACATCGGCAAGCCCAAACTCACTGATGCGGAACTCACTTTCAGAAGCAGTGCAAAGCCAGAAAATGCAGAATTGATTGAAGAGCTGAAGGCAGCCGCAATCCCGCACCTGGACAAGTACCTTTTCAACACACCCAAGGGCTCCAAGGGCGAGCGGAAGGAAATACTCAAGGGACTGGAGAAACAGCTCGTCGAGCAGTTCAAACCCAGATTCGTCGAGGAGAAGGGCGGAGAGACCGAGGCAGAAAAGCATCTCAAATCCGTTCTGAAATCGTTCTTCTACGAATTCATCGAGGAGCAGGTCACCATTGCCATAATCGAAAAAGACAAGAGGGTCGATGGCAGGAAGCTAGATCAGATAAGGCCGCTTTCAGCCGAGGTAGGCCTCATACCCAGGACGCACGGAAGCGGCCTTTTCGAGAGGGGCGAAACACAGATACTCACACTTGTGACACTGGGCGCTCCGTTCGACGAGCAGTCAGTGGAGACAATGGAGAGCGACAGCAGCAAGAAATACTTCCACCACTACAATTTCCTGCCGTACTCGGTCGGAGAGGTGAAGATGCTCAGGGGCGCCGGAAGGCGCGAGATAGGCCACGGCGCACTGGCTGAGAAAGCCCTGCTGCCAGTTCTGCCTCCGGATATTGAATTCCCTTACACGATTCGCGTGGTTTCCGAGACAATGGGCTCCAACGGCTCATCTTCGATGGGCTCCACCTGCGGCTCGACACTGGCTCTCATGGACGCTGGCGTTCCGATAAAGAAGCCGGTCGGCGGGATTGCCATGGGCATTGCCAGCTACAACGGGAAATGGAAGATCATCACTGACATCCAGGACCTGGAAGACGGACCGGGCGGCATGGACTTCAAGTTCACCGGGACCCGGGACGGCATAACAGCCATCCAGATGGACACGAAGACCAGCGGGCTTACCAGGGAGATGATACACGCGGTATTCCCCCAGATGAGAAAGGCCATAAACGAGGTCATAGACTGCCTGGTCGCGGCAATACCCGAGCCCAGGAAGGAACTGAGCCCGTATGCGCCGAGGATAATCAGCTTCATGATTGACCCCCAGAAGATAGGCGATGTCATCGGACCCGGTGGAAAGAAGATACGGGCGATAACCGAAGAGCTTGACCTGAAGATTGACATCAACGACGACGGAATGGTCATGATAACCACGAACGATGTCGAGAAGGGCAAGATAGCCGAGAAGAGGATTCTCGAAACGGTTAGGGTCGTCGAGGTTGATGAGATATTCGAGGAAGCTGAAGTGGTAAAAATAATGCCGTTCGGCGCATTCGTGAACCTTACTCCCGGCCAGGATGGAATGCTGCACGTGTCCGAGATAGAATGGGCACGCGTGGAGAACGTCACTGACCGCGTCAACCTGGGAGACAAGCTCCGCGTGAAGGTCATCAAGATAGAGAACGGAAAGGTGGATGTGTCCATGAAGGCGCTTCTGCCAAAGCCGGAAGGTTATGTGGAACCCGAGCGCCGCCCCAGAACAAGAGACGGCGACAGGGACCGCCGCAGCGGTGACAGGCGCGGCGGAGATCGCGACCGCAGGCCCAGGGACAGAGACGACCGCAGGAGCGGCGACAGGGCGCCCAGGGAAAAGCGCCCGCGCGACGAGAACAGGGACGCGAGCCGCGATGGTTACGCGGGCGAGCGCAAGGATGAGCGCCTGGAGGCCCTGGAGAAGCGCAAGGCCGAGAAAAAGTCGGACGAGTCCGAGCCGCAGGACGATTGATCGTTCAACTCACAGGTTCCGCACCATCGTCATAAACGCCAGCGCCATTATCATCACGGCGGCCAGCAATGCCACCGTGAATGTGTCCGTGAAGCCCATCACCACCATGAGCGAGAGATAGAGCAGGGCTATCGAGAGAACGAAAACCAGCCCCAGCATTCCCATTTGAGTCACGAGAATCCGCTTCACCGTGCCGCCGGTCACCGGGCTGGCGTCGCCGGACATTGCTGGCAGGAACCGATTCGCCATTCCCGCGGTCTCGAAGAATCCAAGCAGCAGAACCATGTAACCCATTTTCATGAATACCGGTTCCTCTGAAACGGTCACGAAATGCAAGCCGCCGATTATGAAGCAGGCGATGCCCAGGAGCTGGGTCCTGGCCGGGGCGATGATGCTTTCGAGGTATCTGGCGAATTCCTTGTCCCGGTTCCTGAACAACAGCGAGGCGAGCGCCAATGCGAATGCCAGAGCCAGGAAACCAGCATGCTGGAGAATTCCGCCGAGCGCATCTGTTGTCAGGTATGAGTAGAAATGCCAGGCTGTGAGTGCGGCCAGCAGCATCAACGGAATGACTTGCAAATAATTGATGCGCTCGCGCATCACCTCCTGTTCTGCGACGCGCTCACCCCCCTCAATGCCTTGGCCAGCGGGTCGTCCGGGTCCCAGTCCACAATCCTGGCGTACTTTCCCAGTTCGGAGATTAGATTATCCCTTTCCAACTCCAACAATCGCGATGCCATTCTCTTGGCCGGGGAATCATCCACCAGGCAGGATTCGAGCTTGACCGGGGATGGCGATATCACCACCACATCGTATCCGCGGGCGCAAAGGTCCCCGATGGTTGTGATTATTTCCCGGTCGGTAAGAGCGCTGATCACGATTATCTGGGACTCAAGCGGGAAATAGCTGGTGACCATCCATCCCACATTCTCGAACGGGAGAAGGCCGAGCGGCTTGACATCCAGCAGATGCTCGCTCAATTTGTAGAACTGGCGCTTCCCGAATGCCGGGTACACCTCATCAATGATGTCCCTCAGTACGATGAGGCCCACACGGTTCTTGTCTTTCAGTATCTGGGAGGCGATTGTTGATGCCGCTCTTACCCCATGTTCAACGGCGCATGTCTCTATCAGCCCAACGTTTGCTTCCAGCCGGGCGTCAAGTATCAGCGTTGCATCGCCGGAGCATTCCCCCTCGAACTCGTTGGTGAGCAGGCTGTCAGAGCGCGATGATGCCTTCCAGTTTATCTTTCTCATCTCGTCGCCGGAGACATAATCCCTCAAGCCGTAAAATTCGGTGCCGATGCCCACGCGGCGGGATTTTATCATACCGACCCAGTTCCTTGTCTTCCTGGGGGCGATGCGGGCGCCTCTCGTGGGCTCGACTGTTGCGACCACGGAGAATTCAGATCTCTCCTTGAACGTTTCCCGGGTCAGGTGTAGGCGGCCAGCATCCATGATTTCTATCGCCATATTATCCAGAATGTACCTGCCGCGCAGCGGGCATCTAACCGTGTAAGAGAAAGATTGCTCTTCCCCTTCATCCAGGCTCATCAACGCGATGCGGTTCCCCTTGCTCACCACAAGGTAATCCGGTATGTTGTCCGTGATTTCTACCAGTTCAAGCCTCGGGCCGCGGTTTCGCGCGGTGATTTTAACATCAACCGTATCACCGGCCATGATGCGGGTGTCTGATATTTCCCTCACGATTTCAAGGTCCGCTTTGCCGCTGTCCAGCACCAGGGCCATGACACCTAAATATGCAACGATGGGCAGCGATAGTGCGACCATTGCGCCGCTGGCCATGAAGATTCCGGCCATGATGCAGGATATTGCCGCAGTGGCCAGCCAGAATCCCCGGGGAGAGCGCATCCGGCCTCCTCAGGAACGGGCCTTGGGCACCGGAACCGTGGTGAGCACTTTGTCAATTATGACGCGGGGCTTTATGCCCTTTATCCACGGGTCCGGCTTCAGGATGAGCCGGTGAGCCAGCGCTGGCTCCGCAACCGATTTGATGTCATCCGGAAGCACGTAATCCCTTCCGTAAAGCGCGGCCCTGGCCTGCGACAATTTCATGACGGCAAGCGAGCCCCTGGGGCTGGCGCCGACCTCCACCTGGCCGTGCTTCCTGGTCTCCTGGACTATGGACACGATGTAATTCTCGATGTCAGCATCCACATGAACATCCTCGATGGCTCGTTGCATCTCGAGAATCTTCGCGGGAGAGGATATGCTGTTCAGAGTCACCTCGTCCTTCTTCCTGGCTCGCCTGCGCTTCAGAATCTCGGCCTCGCCCTTTGCTGTCGGGTATCCGATGCTCAGCCGCATCAGAAATCGGTCAATCTGGGCTTCGGGGAGAGGGTATGTGCCTTCATACTCGATTGGGTTCTGGGTGGCGATGACCATGAACGGGCCAGGGAGTTTGTGCGTTTCGCCTTCAAGCGTCACCTGGAATTCCTGCATGGCTTCCAGAAGAGCGCTCTGGGTCTTTGGCGGGGCACGGTTAATCTCGTCAGCCAGCAGCACGTTTGTGAATATCGGGCCTTTGCGCAGTTCGAACTGGCTCGTGGAACGGTTCAGGATGAATGTGCCGGTTATGTCCGCCGGAAGCAGGTCCGGCGTGAACTGAACCCTCTTGAAATCACAGCCGATGGCCCTGGAGAATGAGTTGGCCATCAGGGTTTTTGCAAGCCCCGGGTAATCCTCGAAAAGGACATGGCCGCCTGCAAGGAACGCAAGCATCAGCTGTTCGATGACGCCGTCTTTCTCCACGATGGCCTTGGCCACCTCTGTCCTTATGCCTTTGCAGTTCATTGCCACTTCCTCTATTTTCACACAATCGCCTCCGTTCTTTTCAGTATCTCGTCTATCTCTGACATGAATTTCTTTCCGCGTTCCGCCGATTTGCCCTTAGTCTGGTACTGGGTGTCATCCCAGCCCTTGGTGCCGCGCCGGTTCTCCAGAAGGAACCTGGCAACCGTTTCATCTCCCACGAATTCCGCATCCCCGGCATCGAGCATGGCATTCATCCGTTCGATGTCCAGGTCCCGTATGACTGACAATTTATTCAGTATGTCCTCGCACAACCTTTCCCTGAGCGTTTGCTGGCTGTATGAGTAGCCTGATTCCGCGCGTGCCATGGCTTCCGTGAGTGATGTCATCTCTCCCCTGAACTCGGTCCTTGGGCCGCCAGCTTCTGAAAGCTCGCGCCTTCTCTCGACGCCGCGCTTCATGAGGAATATCGCCACGAAACCCATCACTGCAACCATTCCCAGGGTGATGAGCCATCTCATTCCACCGCTGTAGGCGCCGAAGAGCATCAGCATGGCTATTGGGGTTGCCGCGAAGAATGAAATCGCGAAAAGCATTACGATGAGATTCGCGAGCGATGCTTCCCCCATGATCAGGTACAGGAAATTATCGAGCCGGTTCGTCTCCTTTGGCATGGCCCTTTCAGCGACAACCTCGCCTCTGGCAACGGTCTGGGAATCCATTCAAGCAGCCTCCTGAACTGATGATTCGGCCTTTTCAACAACCAGTTTCATTTTAACCGCTTCGAGAGCGTCCACCGCCCTCTTGCTGGCTTCCTCCCCCAGATTGTGCTGGCTGTATCTGGCTTCCTCGAATATGTTCACCAGCGCCTCCATCTGCTCCTCGGGCACCGGCAAAGCCTTGAGCGCAAGCTTCTGGAACTCTCTTGGAGTCAGATGCTCCTCCTCTTTCACGCCGTGCTTCCCGATGACGCCGCACATGTCCGTGTAGCAGCGTATCACGGTCGCCCGCGTGTCCGAACCGCCGGCGAGGGCGTCAATCGTGCGCTGGATTGCCCTGGCAACCTCCTTTTTGTCCTTCTCGATATCTGAATAATCCAGTTTCGCGGACCGCATTTTAACAATGTTCTGGAAGGCCATGAAAACCGCGAGAGAGAAAAGGAATATGATGGCGAAAAGGCCGAACGTGAGTATGGTCTTAACAGAATCCGGGGCTTCGGTAGGCGTTGTGGCATTGCCGCTCAGGGAATTGTTCCCCCCTCCGCCGGGAAGAACATTTGTGCTGCCAACGCCGGTTACCGAGGATTCAATATCCTCGTAGAAATATCCGAATGCGAATATCACAAGTATCGCGATGAGAACGCCAGCCATCTGGACGAGCAATTTCCGCCATTTCTTCCTGTCCTTGGACACTGTGAAAGATGCCACGCCGATGATGACCATGACAATGCAGAATCCCACGAACCCGAAATAGATCCAGTACAAGGCATTGGTCAGCGTTTGGCTCGTCGCAACATTCTCGGCGGACTCGCTCTGGGGGATGAATTGGGGAACATTCTCGTCGCCAAGGTCAAGATTCTCCAGATTGAAGACCAGATTGCCCAGTACGAAGATGAAAAGCATGAGCAGGACCGCTGTGGCCAACTTATCCCGGGACTGAGGATTCATCTGAACTAATAATGCGGGCGATAATATAAAGCAATATCGGAACGATATTGCTTATTTCTTGGGAACTTTCTCCCAGTCCTTCAGGAATGCCTGTATGCCCAGGTCGGTTTGCGGATGTTTGACCAGTTGCTGAAGCACGTTCCATGGGATTGTAGCAATATGCGCCCCGGCCTTTGCCGATTCTATGACATGGATGGGGTTGCGGACGCTGGCTACGATAATTTCAGTCTCGTAGGCATAGTTAAGGTAAACCTGGACGATCTCATGCACCACCTTGAGGCCGTCATGGCCAGTGTCGTCTATCCGGCCCACGAACGGGCTGACGAAGCTGGCGCCCGCTTTGGCTGCCAGAAGCGCTTGATTGGCGGAGAATACCAGCGTAACGTTGGTCTTGATGCCCCTGGCAGATAGCTGCTTGACTGCTTTCAGGCCCTCGGCACACATCGGAACCTTGATGTTGATGTTCTCGTGAATCTTGGCCAGCTCCCGGCCTTCCTTGACCATGCCATCCGCTTCCAGGCTGATGACCTCGGCGCTTATCGGGCCGTTGACTATGGAGCAAATCTCCTCGACGACCTCGCGGAAATCGCGGCCCTCTTTCGCAATGAGGCTCGGGTTTGTTGTAACTCCGTCAATTATGCCCCAGCTGTTCGCTTCCCTTATCTGCTCAACATTCGCCGTATCAAGAAATATCTTCATGTTACCTACCTCTCCTCTTTATCACATCATGAGCGCCATCAACGATGTTGTCAACAGTTAATCCGTACTTCGCCATGAGGTCGTCCGGCTCGCCCGATTCTCCGAATGAATCCGGTATCCCGACGCGTTTCATGGGCACATGAGCGTTCTCCACCAGCACCAGCGCGACAGCTGCGCCCATGCCCATGACCACGCTGTGCTCCTCGGCAGTGACAATGCAGCCTGTCTCGCGCGCGGCCTTGATGAGGATGCGCTCGTCCAGCGGCTTGATTGTCGAGAGATTGATGACTCGGGCGCTGACCTGGTGCTTTGCCAGCTCCTCAGCGGCCTCCAGGCATTTCGCGACCATTATGCCGGTGCCGACAAGCGTGACGTCGTCCCCGTCCCGCATGACTGTGGCTTTGCCTATCTCAAAGTCCTGGCAATCCTTTCCGGTGGTGCAGACCGGCACATTGGCGCGGCCGATGCGGATGTACACCGGACCTTCATAATCAGCTGCTGCCAGTATTGCTTTCTCTGTCTCCGGCGCATCCGCAGGAACCACCACGGTCATGTTGGGTAATGCCCGCATGAGGGCAAGATCTTCAATCATCTGGTGGGTTGCACCGTCGCCGCCAACGGTTATGCCGGCATGTGTGGCGACTATCTTGACGTTCAACTTGGGGTAACAAACACTCTGACGTATCTGGTCGTAAACACGGCCAGTGCAGAATATGGCAAACGAGCTGGCAAAAACAACCTTCCCTGTGCTGGCGATTCCAGCGCAGGTGCTTATCATGTTCTGCTCCGCGATGCCGAAGTTGTAATGGCGCTCAGGAAACTCCTGGGAGAATGCATGCGTGCCCACGGATGATGAGAGGTCCGCGCTGGCGACGACAATCTCTTTTCGTGTATTGCCCAGAGCCATTAGCGCTCTTGAGAAAGCCGGCCTCTGCGGTTCATAGTTCCATGTTGTCGGTTTCATGCGCTCGCCCCGAGTTCCTGCATTGCTTTCTTGTACTGCTCCTCGCTCGGAACCTTTCCGTGGAATCCCACGGCGCCTTCCATGAAGCTGACGCCCTTTCCCTTGATTGTGTGAGCGATTATTATGGAGGGCATGCCCTTGACCTGCTTTGCCTTGTGGATTGCCTCCAGCAGCTCCGCGATGTTGTGGCCGTTGGCTTCCAGCACATTCCAACCGAACGCCTTCCACTTGTCGGCCAGAGGTTCCAGGGACATTATCTTGTTAGTTGGCCCGTCCAGCTGAAGCTTGTTCCGGTCGATGATGGCTATGAGATTGTCAACCTTGAAGAAAGAGGATGCCATGGCGGCCTCCCATATCTGGCCGCAGTCGTTTTCACCATCTCCGAGCATCACATAAACGGTGTAAGGACGGCGGTCCAGCTTCCCGGCAAGCGCCATCCCCAGGCCCATGCTGAGGCCCTGGCCCTCACTGCCCGTTGAAGCTTCGACTCCGGGCGTTTTCCGCATATCCGGGTGCCCCTGCAATCTGGAGCCGATCAATCTGAATGTTTTCAATTCCTCAAGAGGGAAGTAGCCTGATTCCGCCAGGCAAGCGTAGAGCGCTGGAGCGGCATGCCCCTTGCTCAGGACGAATCGGTCCCGGTCGGGCCATTTCGGGTCCTCCGGCTTGTGGTTCATCACATCAAAATACAGGGCGACCATTATGTCGGTCGCGGACAGCGAGCCGCCCGGGTGGCCTGAGCCTGCGTCGTAAATCATCTGGATGATATGCCGCCTGACTTTCATGGCGGTTTCTTCCAACTTGCCAGCTTTCTCCTTGGAAACGGTTTCGTCCATTGCCTCGCCCTCTTATAGGGGAGGTGAAGGGAAGGCGATTTAAAAACATATTGGAAGCCTTACTTTATGGGTTGAGAAAGTATTTATTGATATACAGAGATTCTCTTTCCGGAAGAAACAGCCATGTTTGATTGGAGAAAAGAGGTCCGGAGATACGAGAGAATTTTGAGGAGAGAATTCCAGCCAGAATGTCCAGTATGCAATGAGAAGATGAGGACTGGATACCTGGGAGGCATACTGATAAAATGGATTCAGAAAGGCCGAAAAGAAAGACAATACGTAGACCCGCCGTTAATGCCAGACAAGAGATTTCACAGAACAATCTGGTCTTTTTCAATAATGCCGACCTATGAATGCCAGAAATGCGGATTGATAGTTGCGAAATACTGCCTAAAACATAGAGGTCATGAGATATCACTCAAGGAGAAGGTGGGAAAACTGACATACTGTCCTTACTGCAACAGGGAAATGGCAGGAGGGCGCATATACGGAATGAGAGGCATCTGGTGGTTTGAAAAGATTGGCTGGCTGGGATTTATGAGGGGAAGAAGAATGATGGTGGAGCCTTTTCCATGGCTTAAAATAAGAGGGGTGGCCACGCGGCGCTGTAATGAGTGCGGTGTGATGTTCAGCAGATACACACCCCAGACACTGAATTATTTCGTGAAATTTATTCTAATAATGATGATAGCGAACATTCTGATTATGGCATTTGCATTCTTCATGCTGAGCCTGGGTTGAGTATTAGATTACCCAATCTCCGCGCTAATGAACTTGTACCCATCGGCCTCGCAGGCCTTCTCTGCCTTTGCCCGGCAATTCGGGCATGAGAACAGCGCCACCATGTACCCGCCCATGCCGCCGCCCGTCATCTTGGCGCCGATGGCATGGTTGTTCCGGCACAGGTTGACCAGGTAATCCAGTTTCTCATGGCTCACCCCAGACATTTGCAGCAGCTCATGATTCCGGTCCATGAGCTTGCCCACGGCTTCGGCATCGCCCCTGGCCAGCGCGCCCTTGGCCTTCTCCACTATGGACTCGGCCTCATCGAATATCTTCTGGAATTTTTTCGGTTCCGCTTTCATCCTCTCCTTGAGTCCTGCGACCGCTTCCTCGGTCTTTGTGGTGATGCCAGTCGAGACCATGAGTATGTGCAGGGGCTTTCCCAGTTCCAGCTTCTCCATGGTGTTCGGCGCTCCATTCTCGCCCTTCCTGAAGTAGATCAATCCTCCATAGGTGGAGCAGGTATTGTCTATTCCGCTGGGGGTGCCCGCGTAGGCTTTGTCTCCTTCCAGACCGCACAGGTTAATCTGCTCCTCGGTGAGGTTGAGCTTGAAATGTACCGATACCGCCCTGGCCATGGCCACGCAGCTTGCTGCTGAAGCGCCCACGCCGGACGCGCAGTACAGGTCGCCGCCCAGCGTTATCTCGATGGGATTTTTCTGGAAGTCCAGGTGCCATACCGCGGCGTTCATCAACTCCACGGATTTCTTCTGCGCCTCGGCGTATTTTTGTATGTATCCGGTAGCGGCTGGCCGGTTGTCTATTATCTTGAATCCCGGCTCTTTCCCCGGCCGTAGCTCCGCCACCGTCTTCCTGGATATGCCTGATGCGATGCTGGGCTTGCCATATACCACAAAATGCTCTCCGAACAATATCACTTTTCCGAATCCGTGACCAGTTGCCATTGTTATCCTCAAACGCAGATTGCGCGGGAGGGATAAAATGAATTCGGTGAAGCCGCCGGCAATAATCAATCAGCGGGCCAGCGCGGGTGGTGAATACCTCTTCAACAGCAGGGAGAGCGATATTACGGTTACAGAACTCATGGCCATGGCCAGTCCGGCCAGTTCCGGCCTCAGTACCGTGCCGTATAGCGGGTAGAGTATGCCTGCCGCCACGGGAATCAGCGCCATGTTGTAAGCGAATGCCCAGAATATGTTCTGCTTTATCCGGCCCATGACCTTCCTGCTGAGCTGGATTGCGCCAACGGCAGTGAGAATGTCGGCCTTCACAAGCACGATGTCGCCGCTCTCTATGGCAACATCCGTTCCGGAGCCCATTGCAATGCCCAAATTTGCCTTGGCCAGGGCCGGGGCGTCGTTTATCCCGTCGCCCACGAACGCAACGACGTCGCCTTTCTTCTGAAGCTTGGCGACCTCGTCAGATTTTCCCCCGGGCAGAACACCGGATATCACAGTCTCGATGCCCAGCTTCGATGCGATGGCCTTCGCGGTTCGGGAATTGTCTCCTGTCATCATCACGGTCTTGATGCCCATATCGTGAAGCTGCTTCACCGCGGTTTGAGATGTGGGCCTCAATTCGTCTGCAATGCCCAGCACGCCGGCAAGTTCTCCATCCACGCCAACCAGTATAGCGGTTTTGGCCTCGTTTTCAATCTTCTGAATATCATCGGACATGGCATCCGCTGAAATGCCGTTCTTTAGAAGAATATCGCGGTTGCCTATGAGAACTTGCTTCCCGGAAATCGTGGCGGAAACGCCCATGCCTGGAACCGTGTTAAAATTCTCAGATTGGGGAATGGAAATGCCGCCTGCCTTTCTGACGACCGCTTCTGCCAGCGGATGCTGAGAATTCTTTTCCACGGCGGCGGCCAGCGCCAGCAATTCATTTTCCTGCATGCCGATGGCTTTGATGTCAGTTACCTCTGGTCGGCCCACGGTCAGTGTGCCGGTCTTATCGAATGCCACGGTCGTCACATGGGATGCGATCTCCAGGGATTCGCCGTTCCTCACCAGCACGCCCAGTTCCGCGCCTCTGCCGATTCCGACCGTTACCGCTGTCGGAGTTGCCAGCCCCAGAGCACAGGGGCAGGCGATGACCAGGATGGAGATGAGCACAGTTATGGAAAATAGGAGCCGGTCCGGAGCCATGCCATCATGGACTGCCACCAGGAACATGTCGCCAAGCACAAAATACCACAGCAGGAATGAGATGATGGATATGGCCAGGACTGCGGGGATGAAGTACGCCACTGCCCGGTCCGCGATGCGCTGGACAGGGGGTTTGGAACCCTGCGCTTCCCCCACCATTCTGATTATCTGGGACAGCATGGTGTCCTTGCCCACCCTTGTGGCTCTGAAAGTGATGACGCTGTTGGAATTGAGGGTGCCGCCGACTATGCTGGCGCCCGGGCTTTTCAGCACCGGGATTGGCTCTCCTGAAATCATGGACTCATCGACATAGCTTTCTCCGCGAATGACTTCCCCATCGACTGGAACCTTCTCCCCCGGTTTTACCAGAATGATATCGCCCACAATCACGTCCTCGATTGGTGTCGGGACCTCCCTGCCATCCTTCAGGACCAGCGCGGTCCTGGCCTGCAATCCGATTAATTTCTTGATGGCATCTGTGGTCCGGCCTTTGGCCCTGGATTCAAGATATCGTCCCAGCATCAGGAAAGCGGCCAGGAATACGGCCGACTCATAGAACATGAAATGATGGTCCAGGATGATGTTGAACGTGCCCATCACGCTGGATACATAGGCAACGCCGATGCCCATCGAGTACATCACGTCCATGTTGAGGTTCCGGTTCCTCAGCGCGCGGTAACCTGCGCCGAAAATCGGGTGGCTCACATAGATGAACACCGG
>CALKWP010000062.1 GCA_938004075.1 uncultured Methanomassiliicoccales archaeon | reverse complement strand
CCCCTAGTGGTCCGGGTGGGCTCCCTCAGGGAACCGTGCTGACACATGTCAAGGATTTCATAAGCTGGGAGCTGAAGGAACACTGCCAGCATATTGGCGCACAGACAACCTTGGAGCTGTCGCCCTACAAATATACCGTAACATCGTATCGTGCAATCTCCGCCCAGAGCCACATGTCGGCCTTGATGGAGATGCTCAACGCAGAACTGAGCGGGACCTTCGACCTCGAGTCACTGACACAGGCGGCAGGGGGCCTTGATGGGCTGCTCTGGATGTCGGAGGAAATCGAAGGTACCGACGAACCCCGCCCTTCACGTTTAACCCTTGCGACAGTGGCGGTGCCCAACACCGATGTGCGGGACGACACGGTGAAGCGCTTCGTCGCAACTAGACTTGCTCAGCTCATGCGCCATCGCCTGGCGATGACCGACACCGACAGCCGAGCAGATTCGGACGCGGCATTGAGCGAGCGGGTCACGCAAGGAATGGTGCTAGCCCACGAATTCGAATCGACCGCCCGAAGGCTTATCAAGTGCTGGGCCGAAAATCCAGCCTTGGTCCTGCTGCTGCGTTGTGGCCTCGACCTGTTCCCACATCCGCGTCTGTTGGCTCCAGTAGTCGAGGCATTGTGCGTAAAGCTTTTCTCTGCACCGGTGAAATTGAATACAAACCAGTTAAGAGAAGTGAAGGTCGTCGAGTATGTCTTGGCGGACCTCCTCCGCGCAGGGGCCGTAGAGACCGGCTTCCGAGAAGCAGAAGAATACCCAGAAGCGGTTGATATCCCTGGGTACCGAGAGGACTTAAGCGCTCTAGCCAGGCGCATTCTTTTGGAGCGCCCCACGTCACCTTGGTACCTGCGTCAGCAGGCACGACTGTTCTTGGCATCGATTGACGATGTTTCGTTGGCTTCTTCTTCAGAGAGTGACGCGCTGTTAGAACCCTATATCCTGCTTCAACGTGTCGCTATGTATGAGCCCGCTTGGGGGACTAGATTGAAGGAAGTTGTCCCCTTGGCCCTCGTGGTGCAGCAAATCCATCCCAATGCACGTCGGTTCGGAGCGTGGCTGACCGATGAATTGCGGCAATCGAACGACGAAACCTCTGAAGCCGATGTCGTGCAAACAGTCTCGCTCCATCGCCCAGACCTGATAGTCGCCGCACTGAAGGGACGCAAAACCCCGACTTGGCGACGATATGTTCCACACGGGTTGCTGGAAGCGAGTCGGCGCACGGGGACTTTACGCAGTACCAACGGCGCAGCCAAAGCTGTAAGACCTCTGCTCCATCTGATGAACGAGTCAGATAATCTGTTTGCCCAAGAGAACGGGGTCCTCATGCTCGCAGCCGCCTTGTTAAGGCATCCTGGTATCGAGACCCATCTGTCCGAGGGGTTGAGTGCCAGTGGTATCGAGCTGAACTGCGAGGACTGGTCTCGTCTCCACGCGCTGCCAGATTCCGATTCTTTCCTTTCGATTCACCGCTTGCAGCCCGTTGAATCGACAAACCCGCTCTACGCTAATCCTCCATGGGTGACGAAAGAGCGTGCATGGCTCTATGAGCTCGGACGCATTCTGCGCGCAGCACTGACGGGAGAGTTCGACTTCACGAGTCGTCGCTTCCTCGCTACCGAGGACGTAGGTAAATATACGGGCTTGCGGAGCACTTGGTTCAAGCGGCGATTCGGATTGTTGAACTCTGGTCGAGGACTGCACGACGAGCCTGCACCGTTGTCTCCATGGCTGTCAGGGTTGTTGTCTACTTTGCTTCAATGGCCTGGGGTTGATTTCCGAGCAAATGACGCAGCGGCTGCTGGCGACGTCCAAACAGCCGGGGAACTGCTTGCCATGGTGGAAAAACGTATTGCTGTGCAGCGAACCCTTTTCGGCAGCCGAAGCAAGACGCCGATGTATGTTGTGCCTGTGGACGACGATGCACCTTTGGTGGACCGCAGGCTGCGTGTGGCTATCGTCCAACCGATGCGACCGCGCCTCGATGAGTTCGACGCCAAGGACCCGCTGCATTGGACACCGGGGGTCCTTGCAGAGCATCGGCGCCACTTGGCGGAGGTCTGTCGGCTAACCTATCAGAAGCTGAAAACATGGGCGTCTGCTGGGCCTGCAGGGCGAGGCTGCTCTGAGGATGGTGGCCCTATCGTGGATGTTGTTCTCTTTCCAGAACTTGCGGTTCATCCCGAGCATGTCCACCTGTTGAGAAGGCTATCAGACAAGCTGAAGGCGACCATCTTCACAGGCCTGACGTTTGTGCATTCAGGCAAGGCTGGCGGCACCGTAAACCAAGGGCTCTGGCTCATTCGCACTGAATCACCGGGCCATGGGCGCAGCTTCCAGTATGTCTGGCAAGGCAAGCGCCATCCGATGAAGCTGGAGGACAAGATGGGCATCAAAGGCTACCGTCCTCATGTGACGTTGGTAGAACTGCCGGTCGGAGCGAAGACACGAACCAGAATCGCGGCCGCTATTTGTTTCGACGCCACTGACCTCGACTTAATCGCGGACCTTCGAGACCGGTCGGACATGTTTTTGGTTGCGGCACTGAATCAGGATGTGCAAACCTTCGACAACATGATTGCCGCGCTACACTTTCACATGTACCAGCCTGTAGCGTTAGCTAATTCAGGCGAATTCGGTGGTTCGACAGTTCAGGCGCCACTGCCAAAGCATGAGCGTCTTATTCCCCACACGCATGGCAACCATCAAGTAGCAGTGAGTGTCTTCGAAGTTGACCCGTCGCTCTTCAAGTCAGTAGCGCCCACCAAGGCACCCAAAGAGCCGAAGTCTCCTCCGGCTGGGTATAGGGGTCGGCCCTTGTGAAGGATGCAGGTACAACAAGTGTTTTGCCGAAATAAATCAGAACTCGATTGCAGGCATTGCGATGACCGGGCTCACCCAGTTCCGGGCGAGGCCCAGCAAGGCATCCGGTACGCCACAGCTCTATCAAGAGTTCTGCGATGGGGCAGAGAGTGTGCGTGCTGGTCTCGGGCTGAACGACTTTGCCGAGTTGGGCGCCTTGTTCAACTATGCCTACCGGTGACAGCGGTCTTTCGCCATCAAGTCAGGGGGTTCCTTCGATTCAAGACGCAGCTCCCTATGCCCGCCAAAAATGGTTGATTACGTGCCCACCTGGAAGCTGGTCGGCGCCAATCACAAGGTGTGCGTCGAGGCCTTCCACGACCCCAAGGTGCCCGGTG
>CALKWP010000061.1 GCA_938004075.1 uncultured Methanomassiliicoccales archaeon | reverse complement strand
CCAGCCTCTCCAATTCATACATATCTTCCCAGACATATTTCCCGAGCGTTCCCAGCGTTGCTATGAACATCTGGGGCAGGAACGCGACTTCGATGGCGCCCGCAGGCAACGGCACTACAACCTCGGGGCCCTGGGTAACGAACTACAATGCAGCCGGCCTTGGCTACAACGCATACACAGAATTGCAATGGTGGGTGACAGTTGAGGCCGGCGTTCAGGAAGGGACATACTTTGCCGCAATTATTGTCACAGTGCGCACTTTATAGAATTTGTTAATTTGTTCATTCTTCGCATGCGCTCGTGATATATATAGGGGAAGTTATTTATAGAATCCTAGTCTTACACTATTTCATCAGGTCGAGCCTGCATCAGATTCAGGGAGGAATCGAAGTGAAATCGAATAAGTTATTCGCGAGCCTTATTGTTTTGGCTCTCGTGAGCTTGAGTTTCGGGATGATCGCCAGCGACAATGCGCAGGCCGCTTTTATACAGCCGCTCTCAAACACAGGGCTGCCGAGCACATTCGTGGCGTATGATACCGCGTGGAACGATGCAGGGACAATGGCCGTTGTTGTGGGATTTGACTCTTCAGGCACACCTGGCACAAATGCATACGCATATTATCCGAACAACGACACCTACCGGCCCATTGATAATGCGGGCTGGAACCAGCAGAAGCTTCACGCTGTGGACTACTTCAAGCAACCGATTTATAACTGGCCGAATGTCCTGCTAGTCGATGCGGATTGGCTAGGCAATGACCTGATCACATTCTACCGCAACGCATTCGAAGGGCTCGATGCATATGTGGATATCTGGGATGTCTGGGACAATCCAAGCATTGATATGGGCAAGCCGACAGCTGGCGACATGGCAAAATACGACCTGGTTGTGTGGATACCGTCCAGGCATATGGAAGGATACTTTGGCGCTCCCGGCGATGCCCTGAACCCGACGGATGTTGCGCAGATCAGCGCATATCTGGATGGTGGCGGGAATTTCTTCATCTCGAACCTCGCTTTCTCAAACTATCACACCTTTGGCAATGCAGGTGATTTCACCTACAGATACCTGGGCGCTAACTGGATTAATACAAACACTGAGTTCGAATATTGGGTTCGCCCTCAATCTGGCGATCCAGTATTCGGCGACCTGTCAATGGAGTGGATGAACTGGAACACTTATGGTTGGTTAGGTGCCCCCTGGGAGTCGGATGTTCTATTCGCTGGGCTGGGAAACACATGCTTCCAATGCAGAGATTCTGGCGGAGCGAACTGGGACAACACCGGCCTGAGGTATGACTCCGGAACATTCAAGACCGTGTACCTGGGCTTTCCGTTGGAGACGCTTCCAGGCTACTATGTCAACCTGCTTATGAACAATATGTTGGATTGGATCAGCCAGCCATCACCGGACCAATCAAATGAATACATGGGCAACTGGGGAGAGATACAATTGACCACATTCCCAGCAAATAAGTGGGCCCAGAGCTTCAAACCCACGCAAACATCCATCTCGGCTGTGGAATTTTACATGCGGGCGAATGTCGCTTCCAGCGATTCATTCCAGATTCAGATTTGCAATGATGATTTCGGGCAGCCCGGAATCCCACTGGTCACAGGCACCATTCCTTCCTACGCAATACCCACATCGCTCGATTGGGTGAGATGCGACTTCCCCACAAGCACGGCCCTAATACCGGCAACGACTTACTGGATTGTATGCTCGCTTTCAGGAAACCCGTCCATTCATCACTGGGGAGCGGATTTTGACAAAACTTACAACGATGGAATCGCAGAGTCGCATGATGGAATGTGGTGGAGCGGGGAACTATCATACGACTGGCTGTTCCGCACATTTTCTGGCACGGTCGCTCCGACCACGAAAGTGATGTATTTCAATCCGATAAAAGATGCCACAATATATAGTGAGAACACTTACTTCGGAAATGGGGCGGGCGAGCATCTCATAGCAGGAACCGATTTCTACCCCCATGATAGGAGAGCTTTGCTGGAATTCGACATTGCCAGCGCCTTGCCGAAATATTCAACGATAAAAGGCACAAACCTGATTTTGTATTGCAACTATGCTTACCCAGGATACGAGAGCTTTGGGTATTATGTGGATTTGTTACCTCTGATGGATGAATGGGGCGAAGCCGGTTCCAACCCATCAGACATTGAAGAGACGGGCATCCCGGCGATGACCGGAGACGTGACATGGGATTATGCGTATTACGATTATGATCCCTGGATGTCTGGAGGAAATTATGGGGGATCCGTTGGTTCCTCATATGTGACCAGTCCTGGCACGTTTTACACATGGACATCAAACGAAATGACAGGTAATGTGCAAGCATGGCTTGACCATCCAGAAATAAATCATGGATGGCTTCTCAGGGGAGATGAAGTCCAAGTTTACTCTGCGAAATGGTTCACCAGCAAGGACAGCCCAGACTCCGGAAGCTGGCCACTACTCACAGTGTATTACACCGAACCCACAGTAATCGGCTACGAGGACGTGTTCTGGATCGCCGGCGACACATACGGTCCCAATCCGCCCGCAACTTGCTACAGGTTCACCCCATCCGAGAGCTTCAGCCTTAAGCCGATGAACAATGCACAAGCCGGGGCTCCGCAGTTCTTCGCCCTGGCGGTCGATGACATTGGCAACCCGCTCTGCGGAGGAGCTGGACAGTCATACATGTTCTATTATGACGGAAAGAACTGGATTGACATCCCCAGCCCGGACAATATCGGTTTATGCACATTCACGGGCATAGATTTCAATCCGATTGACAGGCGCTTTTACGGCATCGGCATGGATTTTGCGTTTTACACTGACCCATTGCCAATCGTTAACGGCCAGAGCAGATGTTTCAGATTCAATTACTTCCCTGATTTAGGCGGTTCGATCGATTCCCAAATCGCCTGGAACCATCAATATAACTACGGTTTGCTGGGAGGCGACACCTACCTTGTGAAGATATGGCCATTTGACGCTTTCGGAAATGGAACTCTGCGATACCAGATTATCAATTCCAACAACAATAACCATTACTACGACATTTCCTGGGACACCGATGGATGGAACGAAGCGGGAATAGTTGGGAACAAAATGGGTTTCCAGGCATACTGGCGCTATTACAACAGCAATCCGCAAGTTTTGGATGGTTACACCGGAGCCTCGAGCAACACCTACTGGACATGCGCCATGAAGCCGCCATCGAGCCCAAAATGGCTGTTCATCCCTTCCTCAGGCGGCAGCATTCGCGTAAACATCGAAGAGAAGGACCAGAGCGGCGAGATCACAGTCTATTCGGAATTCCCGCACATATTCGTCATGGGGATGTGGAAGCAGAGCGATACGACCAACACGAACACGCTGAACACACAGGTGGAGGCAGATTCCACATATACCATCGCATTCGAAGGCAATTACACCCAGTATGGTATGGATAGTTGGGAGAATCTGGATCTGTACCTTACCGGATGGTTCGATTATGGATTCACAGGCATCAATTCACAGCCAGGCGACCCATCATGGACCTCAACCAATTACCGGACAAGCCAGTTCAATATCTCCTACGATATATTCACCGGCGCGGCGGCAATTTTCTACCCAACACCGGTCGCCCCGGCAGGCGAGGAGATATCCATCCACAGCACGTGGGAGGATCCGGCAACCTACGGCACGGATGGCTTCAGCCACAGGCTGTACATCAACCTCACATTCGGCCCCCAGACAACAATGGCGAGCGGTGCAGGAACCCCCGCCGGTTTGAACAACATATGGGACCGAGCATTTGCGCTGAATGACGCCTTTACATGGGACATTCGGCTCTGGCTGTACGACCAGGGCTCTACTGCTGCCAGGAACATCACCTACAACGAGTTCGGCATGCAGAGGTATGCATCCATCTCGACATCCGGAAATCCATCCGGCAGCATTCCCCCAGGGTCCGTGCAGGGCCTTTCCGAGCCGACAACAATCTATTATTCGACCAATTCCCAGTACAAGCTGAACGTCTCAATCCCGAACCTTTTGAAGGACGGCGACCCGACGAAATTCATCTCGGTTGGGTATGTTCAGGTATGGAATGACCATTCAAACGCGGACGGCTCCAACTCCATGATTTCTTCCTGGACGCAAGTAACCGGCCCCGATGCCCAGATGCTGATATGGGGCACAGGAGTTACATGGATACAACCAGTCGGAAGCGGAACAGTTACTTCCGGACCGATGTACTCGGATTACACCGCGGCGATAACACCGGAGGCTTTCGAGGTAACTCAAGTCTGGTGGGCGGTTGAAGTTCCAGTGGGTACGCCCGAAGGTGTTTACAGAGCGACAGTCACGATAACCCTATGGAGTTGAGCATATGGCATCTGAAACAAAAATGAGAATCGCGTCAGCCGCTCTGGCGGTCATGATGGTGAGCATAAGCTTCGGGATGATCGCCAGCGACGGTGCGCAAGCTGCATTCATACAGCAATTGTCCAACAACGGCCTGCCGAGCACATTCATCGCCTACGATACCGCTTGGAACGAGGCAGGCACAATGGCCGTTGTTGTCGGGCACGAAGCTGCGTCACTGAGCACAAACGCATATGCGTACTACCCGAACAACGACACTTATTGGCCAATAGACAACGGCGGCAATCACCAGCAGAGCCTCCGTGCTGTGGATTATTTTTCGGAGCCAGTTTATGATTTTCCCAAGGTCCTGATAGTGAACGCCGACTACAGCCATGACGGCTTGCCATCATTTTATCAGGACATTTTCACAGGCCTGAATGTTAACCTGGACATATGGACTGTATGGGAGGAGGGGGATCCATCGTACTGGATAAAGGGAAAGCCCACCGACGCGGACATGGCTCCTTACGATGTGGTCATTTGGGTCGCCACAAGGGACATGAACGGTTGGTATGGCCCGGGGGATGCATTGAATTCGGCCGATGCTGAGGAGATAAAGCAATATCTCAACGGCGGCGGGAACTTCTTCCTTTCCAATACACGATTCTCAGACTACCACGCCTTCTCACCCGGATCCCTGGCTGTGGACTACCTCGGGGCCGGGGGATTGTTCATGAACACGAATTACGAGTACGGTGCCGAACCTGTGGCTGCCGACGCAGTGTTCGGCTCGCTGGGATTCTCCAGCCAGGACTGGTCAGCGTATAATTGGGGCGGATCCCCTCTGGGATACACTGATAGGCTGACGGCGGGCGGTTATGGCACCCCATGCTTCGAATGCGGAAACGACATGAGCGAGTGGATGACCACAGGCCTCAGGTACGATTCAGGCACATTCAAGACGGTCTATCTCGGCTTCCCGCTCGAGACATTGTCCCAGTCATATGCATCCAACCTCATGCGATTGGCAATCGATTGGTTCACCCAGACAGACGGCGGCACCGGTACGATAGACCAGTCCGACGAATACATGGGCAATGCTGGGGCTAACTATGTCTGCGGATATACAGGATGGGCCCAGAGTTTTATCCCCGTGGCCGACACGATCGAGGCGGTAGAGTTTCTCATGTACAAAACTGCGATAGGGCTGGGAGATTATTTCTTCATCGAGATAAGATTGGATGGTGCCGGCCAACCGGGAATGCCAGTGTCTTCCGGTTCATACGGATACATCTACCAAGCAGATATACCGGAAGCAGATGCTGAATGGGTCCGATGCATACTCCAAACTCCCACCTCCCTGGCACCAGGGAACACATACTGGATCACCTGCGAGATATTCGATTCATCCTACGGCCAATACTGGTTCATCGACCAGGCAATGACCTATGAGAACGGGATTGCTATGAGATTCAATGGCGGCATCTGGACATATGAGAATTACTATGACTGGATGTTCCGCACATATTCTTCGTTGACCGGAGGGGTTTCCGGCACCACCGTGGCGATATCTCCTTCCAAGGACACAACAATATACAGCGCAGCCGGCAACCTCGCGAACGGCGGGGGCCAATATCTGCTTGCTGGGAAGACAATGGGAGGCGACAGGATGCGCACGCTGCTGGAGTTCGACATTGCCAGTGCCATCCCCAGATACTCACGCATCGAATCCGTCTCGCTGGACTTGTATTGCAGCAACTGGCAGGACGGAATCCTCTATGAAACATGGCTGTACCCAGTGCAATACGAATGGGGCGAACAGCCATCTGATGCAGTGAACTGGGAGGATATGGGGGCTTTGGCATTGAATGGCGATGCAACATGGTCTCACCGTTATTATACCGATGAGTCATGGAGCACTATGGGCGGCGATTTCGGTTCGATATCTGGCCACAATTTGGTAAGCACAGAAGGGTGGCATTCATGGAACGATGCGGCATTAAAAACAGATGTCCAGGCATGGCTCGACACACCTTCCCTGAACCATGGCTGGTTGCTGGCTGGCTCTGAAAGTCAGTTCGGCTCGATAAAATGGTTCGACAGCTCGGAGAGCCCCAGCACGATGACAAGGCCTAGGCTCACCGTGACCTACACCGAGCCCACAATAATCGGTTATCGTGACGTATTCTGGATCGCGGGCGACTGGTCAGGCGCCCCACCAACAAATGTTTACAAATATGTGCCCAAGGAAAGCGACGCGCTCATCGTGGTTAACAGCCCGCCGTCTTCCCCGGACCTCTTCGCGATCGCTGTTGACGATTACGGGAACCCCTTATGTGCCGGCAACAGTTGCGATTATGTCTTTTACCACGATGGTTCCAGCTGGCTGCCTATATACTCTGGCTCGTTCGATGTTTCCATCATCGACTCGATAGACTTCAACCCGACAGACGGCCGCTTCTACCTTGCAGGGTACAATGGACTTGAGGCCGTTCCAGTTCTCTACTATACCCAACCAACACCCCTTTCGGAGACTAACTCCGCCTACAGGTATATAGCGCCCGGGCTGACCATGGATTGCTTCATAAGGTCCCTGGCCTGGAACGAGCTGTACGACTACGGTCTTGCAGTGGGGGACGAGGGGCTATTCATCAAGGTCTGGCCATACGGCCATTGGGGCAACGGGACCATGCGGTACGAGCTGGAGGAATCTTCCTTCTCGAACAATTACAAGGACGTTTCATGGGACACCGATGGCTGGAACGAGGCAGCCATTGTCGGGACCTACTCGACCTCCAAGATGTACTGGCGCTACTATCACACGAATCCCCAGATCATAGAGGGGTACAATGGCATGGCTGGCTTCTACTACACATGTGCCTTCAAGCCCCCATCAAGTCCGAAGTGGCTGTTCATCCCCTCCGGCGCCGGAAGCATTCGCGTCAACACAGAGGAGAAGGACCAGAGCACCGAACTGATAGTCAGTTCCGAGTTCCCGCATGTGTTCGGCATCGCAATGTGGAAGCAATCCGACCCTGCCAGGCTATCAACGCTGAACACACAGGTCGAGGCGGATTCCACATACACTTTCGGCCTGGAGGCGAATTACACCCGGGGCGGTACGGACTACTGGGACATCAGCCTCGGAATCCATGTCCAGTGCTGGTTCGATGCCGGCCTTGTGGGAACCAATTCCAATCCGGGCGACATGACCTGGACATCCGATGCCCTGCGCACAAGGCAGTTCAACGTAAGTTACTTCCCAAACACCGGAATCGCCACAATGAATTACCCTTCACCAGTCGGAGGTGTGCAGGAATTCGCCCTCCACAGCTACTGGGAGGACCCTGCAGCTTACGGCTTGGACGGCCTCAGCCACCGCGTTTACATAAATGTGACCTTCGGAAAGCAAACTGCCTCCGCACCCGGTGACGGAGCTTGGAGCCCTGCCATATCCTGGGACAAGAATGTGGGCCTGGACGATGCAAACTCATGGGACCTAAAGATGCTTCTGATGGACACCGGCACATCAGAAGCCCAGAATGCCAGTTATGCCGAGTTCGGCGTGCAGAGATACGGCTCGCTGAGCGTTTCAGGCAACCCGAGCGGCAGCATAC
>CALKWP010000060.1 GCA_938004075.1 uncultured Methanomassiliicoccales archaeon | reverse complement strand
TCAGCCAGCTTTCCGGTGGCGGCAATTTCATCCGTCAGCTCCCTCACCTGCGGTATTGTGAGATTGCCCCACATGAGCAGGAAATTAGGGTGAAGCGGGGCGCCGTGGTCCCTGGCCAGGGCCAGAGATGTGTCAAGGTCCATTCTAGCCAGGTCGTCAGGAAGAGGTATGCCCAGGGCTTCGAGCTCGCCCGCATACCAGCCGATGTCGAAAACGCCAGCCACCAGGGGATGGTTGTTCTCCAGGAACTCGCCGACCGGGATGAGTATCTCGCCCAGCTCGACTATCTTGTCAATCTGGGCGGGCTTCAGCTTCTTGGATGCTTCCATAGTGTCCAATCTGACAAGGTCACCGTTCTTGAGAAGGACCAGCGGGCCCTCCAGTTGGTCGCATGGGGTGGATATGCCCGCCTTTCCCGGGCGCTCAATCTTTATCTGGGTGCCGATTGCCATGGTCTCCTGCGCCAGGTACATCATGGCAGGATGGACGCTAATGGACGCGAGCCCCGCAGTCCTGGAGCGGCCGTACCTCAAACGGAAACCGCCCTTCCTGCTCGGGTGGCAGTACACCGGTCGGCCGGCCACCAGGTCCTTGATGAATTTCTCGCTTGGCTCCAGGCCTTTGCCAGGGTCGTCCGCCTTCTCCTTCACGATCTTGTCCAGGAACTCCCACCCGCTCAGCTTGAGCTTTCCCACATGCCCCTTGAGCTTCTTGGCCTTGAGCGCGATGCCTTCCGCGACCACCAGGCAGGCGCCGCCCCTAACCCGGTTGGTCTCCATCCTTGGCAGGTCCCTGTACCCGGAAATCTCGGCGTCCTCCGTCCCTTCTCCGTCAACGCAGACCTTGCAGCCGCCGATAATGTAATTTATCTCCTCCTCGGAGGGCATGTACTGAAGATGCGCCAGTCGCTTGTACATTGGCAGCTCCTCCTTCCATCGCTCGACTTCCTCGTTAGTGGCGATGTAGGGGCCGATGCCGAGCTCGGTCCTGACCACGTCGGCGATCAGAACGCTCATTGCCTGGCCGGTGCCGCCCGCGGACCGTATGGGGCCTGCAAACGATATGGACGCATAGCTCTCCTTCCCGGATTCATGGATTTTGACTTCGCCGATGCCGTCCAGCGGCGCAACGAGAATTCCTTCGGTGAGAACCGCGAGACCGACGCGCACGGCCTTGTCGAGCGCCTCGCTCTTCGGGCCTTTGTAATCTTTGGCCACTTTCTTGGCCACCAGGATGGACATCTCCTCCCTGTTGTGCTTCTTGGATGTCTCCCTTATGAGTTCGGCAATTCCCTCGAAATTGAGAAGCTTCTCCACCCTGGAGGCAAGGTCCTCAGCCTGCGGTATCTCCACATCAAGCTCCGGATCGAGGCCCTTCTTCCTTGCCTGCCTGGCAATGTCATAACACGCATTGGCTCCGTCCTGGAGATCCTTGAAATACCGGGTCATCTCTGCACTGGCTGCTACCTTCATCCTGCACCCCTGAGGTTGAGCAAGCGGCCTGCTTATCCAGCATGCAAATAACGTCCCCCTTCCATGCATCCCAATTGTCAGGTCCCTTGACCCGCACATATATAGATAGAGAAGTAAAATACTTTGCGTTTCCGCTGTTTCAAGCCGAGCCACAGCAATAGATAAATAGTGGCGCGGATTGGTACTTCCAATGTGCTGGCACCATATAAAAAGGCTTAAATTAGCACAAAAAGGAATAAATATGAGATAGATATAGGGGCAGCACTACATATCGAGTATATGGAGGAATGAAGTATGGCAGATAAAATACACATGAACGTAGTCTTCATCGGCCATGTGGACCACGGAAAGTCGACCCTAGTAGGCAGAATGCTGCTTGACACGGGGAACATTGAACAGCACGTAATCGACAAGTTCAGGAAAGAAGCCGAGTCAAAGGGCAAGGCATCTTTCGAGTTTGCATGGGTGATGGATGGCCTCAAGGAAGAAAGGGAAAGGGGTGTGACCATCGATGTGGCCCACAAGCGTTTCGATACTGACAAGTATTATTTCACTATCATTGACGCTCCCGGGCACAGGGACTTCATCAAGAACATGATCACGGGAACAAGTCAAGCCGACGCCGCTGTTCTGGTGGTCGCCGCTCAGCATGGAGTCATGGCGCAGACCAAGGAGCACGTGTTCCTGGCAAGGACCCTTGGCGTAACACAGATGATAATCGCCATCAACCAGATGGACGCCACAAAGCCGGCATTCGACGAAGCCACCTACAACAGGGTCAAGGAAGATGTCACGAAGCTCCTGAAGTCCGTCGGATACCGCGACGACATGGTCAAGTTCCTGCCAATCAGCGGGTTCAAGGGAGACAACGCTGCAAAGCCGTCACCGAACCTGCCATGGTGGAAGGGAAACACACTTCTGCAGCAGCTCAACGAACTCACACCGCCGAAGAAGTCAACCGACCTGCCGCTCCGCTGGCCCATCCAGGACGTCTACACCATCACTGGTGTAGGAACCGTCCCGGTCGGCCGCATTGAGACTGGCGTCCTGAAGCCGGAAATGAAGATAAAGTTCATGCCGGCCAACGTCATTGGCGAAGTCAAGAGCGTGGAAATGCACCACCAGATGCTGCCCAAGGCAGAGCCCGGCGACAATGTCGGAGCCAACATCAGGGGCATAGCGAAGAACGATGTGAGGCGCGGAGACGTGGCCGGACCGGCCGACAACCCGCCGACCGTTGCAAAGACCTTCGACGCCCAGATAATGGTTCTGAACCACCCGAGCGTTCTGACTGTCGGTTACACGCCTGTGTTCCACCTGCACACCGCCCAGGTCGCATGCACCTTCATCGAGCTCAAGAAGAAGCTTGACCCGAAGACCGGCGGCACCCTGGAGGAGAACCCGCAGTTCCTGAAGACCGGAGACGCGGCTATCGTCAGGATACAACCGACGAAGCCCCTGGTCATCGAGACCGCGAAGGAATTCCCCCAGCTGGGAAGGTTCGCCATCCGTGACATGGGACAGACAGTCGCCGCGGGCGTCTGCATAGCCATAGAAAAGAAGGAGATGTAAATCTCCTTCTCCTTTTCTAATTTAAAGGGGGGCTAAAAAATGGCAGAACAAAAGGCAAGGATATCACTCAGCGGCACTGACCCGATGAAAGTGGACAGCGTTTGTCAGCAGATAAAGAACATATCGGAGAGGACAGGCGTAGCCATGAGCGGGCCGATACCTTTGCCCACCAAGCGCCTGGTAGTCCCCTGCAGGAAGTCGCCGGACGGCGAAGGTTCGGAAACATGGGAGCGCTGGGAAATGCGCATACACAAGCGTCTGATAGAATTGGACGCGGATGAGCGCGCTCTCCGTTCCCTGATGAGAATCAACGTCCCCGACGGGGTAAACATAGAGATCATTCTGAGGAATTAAATTTCTCAGAATGATTCATTTTCATTTTTAACTTGATAGCGAAAGCTTTCATTCGATTATGAATTCACTGTCAAAGCGGCGTAGCATGGCTTCCGCCCTTGCGGCGTTTTTCACATCGCCTTTAGCCCTGAAAGAGCGGACTTTCCCCGCCCATGCCCACACATAATCCTGGTCGAGGCCGATCGCGGTGTCGAAGCACCCGATGGCTTCGTCGGGCTGGCCGTTGCCCAGATGCGCCATGCCCTTTCCGTACCATGCGGAGATGCATCTCGGATCCGTCTCAAGGGATTTTGAGAAGCTTTCAATGGCGTCTTTGAATCTCCTGAACTTCAGCTGAATCTCTCCCCGGACCTTGAGCACCGCGGCATCTGGATTAGGAATCGCCAGGGCAGCAAGAGCCTCAGCTTCCTTTCCCAGCCCTGACAGGACCTCGGCCCGAAGTAAGTTTGAACTGAGAGGCGCCCCTTTTCCTTTGAACTGCTCAAGCTCTGCCAGAGCCTTGAGCGGCTCTTGCCTGGCCACTAGAACCCTTGCCCTTAGGTAATGAGTCTCTGAATTGGATATCCCCTCTGAGGAAAGAGCGTCCAACCATGACGATAGCTCATCCATCTTTCCCATGCCAAGCAGCAGTCTGGCCTTTGCCATCTTCTGCTCCGACGTATGCTCCCTGCCGATCACGTTGACACAGCATACGCCCAGCTCGTCATATCGCTTCAGCGTGCCCAACAGCTCGGTGCCGATGTGCAGCGAGTCCTTGTTGGTCGGGTTACGGGCCAGCGTCTCATTGACTGCGGCGAGGGCGCGGTCATAGCAATAGCTTGATTCCTCGTACCGCCCCAGCTTCTCGAACATCTCTCCCCTGAACTGCCAGGCCTCATCGAAAACCGGGTTGAGGAGAAGGGCGTTGTTAGCCGCGTCCAGGGCCTCCTCATACCTGCCCAGCCACCCCAGGACCTTCGCCTTCGCAAGCCATGAATGGTCGTAATTCGGGTTGAGGTCGAGCGATTGCTCGATGTGCTCCAGGCCGTTCTCCAGGTCCCCCAGCTTGGCCATTCCATAGCCCTTTGCGTACAGCGCGTAATCGAAATCGGGCTTGAGCTCCAGTGATTTGTCGTGATACTTCTGGGCTTCGGCATGCTTGCCCATCTTGTCGTAAGCGTTTCCGATGTTGTTCCATGCGATCTCATAATCCGGGCAGATGTCAATGGCCATCTCGAAGTACGGGATGGACGTTTCCCACTTGTCCAGGTTGTAATGCGCATTCCCGATGTTATTGAGGAGGACCTCGTCAGCAGCATCCTGCTGCATCGCCGCCTCATAGCTGACAATCGCATCCTCCAGCATTCCCATGTTGTGATAGGTGTAGCCGCGGTTGTAATGCGCCTGCTTGTTCTGCGGTTCAATTTCAATCGCCCGGTCATAGCATCTTATCGCTTCGGCCTGCATCCCCAGCATGAACATTGCCAGGCCCTTGTTGTTCCAGGCCTCGGAATTCTCCGGATTCGCGGCAATCGCCCTCTCAAAGTACTCGATGGCCTCTTCGAACTCCTCCTGGGAATAGAGGACATTGCCCATCGAGTTCAGTGCCGTCTGGTCCTCCGGATGGGATTCCAGCACGATAAGAAGTTCCTCCATTGCCCGGTCTGCCATCCCCTTGGAGTTGAGAAGCCCCGCATACTGGAGCCGCACCTGGGCATTGCCCGGATCCTCTGCCAGTATCTCCTCAAATACCTTGAACGCGTCCTTCCAGCGGCCCATCTGAGAGAGTATCGTCGCCCTGTCGAACCTGACGTCCATGCTATCGGGATTGGATTGCAGTATTCGGTCGAGTGTCGCAAGCGCCTCTGAGTGCTTGCCCAGGAACATGTAGGTATTGGCCATGTTGTAGTATGGCGTTTCATAAAATTCATCCAGCGATATTGCCCGGGTGTACATCTCCAGGGCCCGGTCATGCTCGCCCATTGCATCAAGGCAGACGCCATAGTCATTGTGAACGACCGGGTCATCCGGATTATTTTTAATTGCTTCCTCGAAGTATCTGGCCGCATCTTCGTAGCGGTTGCAGCCCGCAAGATAATTCGCTTTCAGGTGGGATTCGTCCTGGGTTTCCTCGACGCTCATTGGAACCCAAATAGTGCGGCCAACTAAAAAAACTATGCGTTGTTGTTTTCGTATTTTCCGGAGATGATCTTTTCCTGGTTGAAATCATAATACTGGCCAAGGACCTCTATCAACTCAAGCATCTTGTTCTCGAGTATCGCTCGTGTTTTAACATTCCGGGTGAGGACGCTGCTGAGTCCGTCCATCTTGTCATCGTATGGCGCCGGAAGCCCCAGGAGGGAATAGGCGATTGTGTGAGCGAGGTTCACGTTTTCGGCTGTGTTATACCCGCCCTCCAGCACAACGCAAAGCTTTCCGTTGTTCAGATTCTTCAGCCGCTTCACGAACTCGTAGTATCCGCTGGAAGTGAGCTGCAGGTTCGACTGATTGTCGGTGTAATGGGCATCGAACCCAACAAGGCACATGATGTAATCCGGCGCGTAACTTTTCACAACCGGCCGGATGATGTTCTCCAGTATCATCAGGTACTCATCGTCCCCGCTGCCTTCCGGGACTTCCACATTTATGTTGTAGCCGCGGCCCTTGCCCTTGCCTATCTGGTGGATGAATCCATCGTGAGGGTAGAAGTCATGGGGATCCCTGTGGACTGACAGAGAGAGAACCGTCGGGTCTTCATAGAAAATGCGCATGGTGCCGTTCCCCGCATGCGCATCGATGTCAACTATCATCACCTTCTGAGCCAGTCCAAGCGATTGAAGGTACCGGACTGCGATAGCGGCATTGTTGAATATGCAGTATCCGCCGAACTTGTCCATGCTGGCATGGTGCCCGGGCGGCCTTACAATGGCAAAGGCCGTGTCCAGTGTGCCGCTGGCCACGAGCCGGTTAGCCTCCATCACCGCACCGGCGGATGAGGTGGCGGCCTTGAAGGTGTTGGGGGCGATGTACGTGCTGTCTCCGAGGAAACCGCCGCCCTTCTGGCAGTAGCTCTTGATGAAGTTGACATAGCCGATGTCATGGACCCTCAGAAGGTCCTGGTCCGTCGCCGGAGAGTAGTCGGTAATCAATTTGCAATCCGGCCTGTCGAATATCTTGAGGCGGCCCTGGAAGAAATTCATTATCTTCAGAAGCCTGGTTGGATTTTCCGGGCTGGACATCTCCGACCTGTGCACTATGTGATTCGTGTTGTAGAGTATTCCGCACTTGATCCTCGATTCCATACGGTTACCTCTTCTTGGCAAGCATCTTCTCTAGGGAATGCGAGCGTATGGCATTGGTCACATCGCCCCTTGTCTTTTCGAGAATTCCGCGGGCAATGTCCTGTTTGCGCCTCACTGCCACCATGCTGTCCGGATAATTGAAATTCATGAGAAAATCGTATAATTTCTCCATGTTATCGAGGTGGCTGGCTGCGTCACCCACCGCTCCTTTTCGGATGTTGTCCAGGGCCAGCCGGCGAATCTCGCCTATCAGGTCTCCGATGCCGAGAATGTATGCTTCCGGCGTCACCCCAAGGGTTCCGTGAGACGGCAAAGGCTGGCCCTTGGTGTAAGCATAGAGCGCCTTCACTTCAACATATTCCTGCATGGCGCTCTCGACAATCCCCGAATGCATCAGGTCCGGAAAATCCCTTGTGATGCCTATCAGCTTGTGAAGCTCCTCCATGGCTTCCTCCATGTCAGGAGCCGGGTCATTGCCCAGATGCATGGCGCGGATTCCCATGCCGCACATCCGAACTATGGTCCTGGAGGATTTTAGCGCGACCTCACGAACCTCTTCTTTCTCGTTCAAACGTGATTCGATGTCGGATGCTATGTCATCAAGGCCTTGCATGAACACTGGATTGCGGTCTGGCAATAATAATGTTTGCATTGCGCTCATGCCGGATTTATTATCTCAACAGTCATCTGCCAGCATCCCCGGTTCTGCTGGTAATTGATTGTGCCGGCGACGCGAACCCGGTCCCAATCCGAATGAAGGGCAGTGAGGTCCTTGTCATAGAACATGCAATCAAGATAATAAGTTCTGTTATCAGTTGTTCCTTTCAAAGTGAAGCTGGTGCCGAGAATTTCCCCGGACGAGGCAATCACATTCATGTCAGTAATCTGCCCGGTTGTGGTGACCTCAATATTGTCGAAAAGCTCGATTGCGTTCATCACAACGCCGAGGTCATATTCGATGATTCCGGATTCGGCCAGCAAAGTTATGTCGCCAGGCCGGGAAATCGTTATCTCCGGCTTTTCAAGGTAGAACGATATCACGCCGCGAACGCTGAGCACCGAACCGGGAATCAGGCTACAGTTTGCAACGCCCTGGGCGACTTCCGGCGATATGAAGATGCCCACGCTGGCGCTGGCATTCACGTCGCTGAGAGTTAGAGAGACGCTGCCGCCGGGGAACGTCCGCGCATCCGTGACCATGCCACTGGTGACTATGACGCTGCCTTCGTGGGAGCGTTGGATTTCAGCAATATCCAATTCAACCGCGCCCAGTGTGGCGGAATAAGCCAGAAGCCCCAGAACACCTATCACAGCAAGCACCGTAACGGTGTACAGAAGTTTTCTGTTGTCCAGCATTTCCTCTCCTATTTCTCTTCCATCACCTGAAGGAGCTTGGCCTCCAGTACTTTGCACGGAATGTCCGGGAGGGTGATTATGGATGTGTTTCCCTGCAAGCCTTTTCCGGAGGGACCCAGGCCAATCAATCCCACGTCCGCCAGCGCCTGAAGGTATCCCCAGAATTGAGTATGGCCCCTGGGCCTCTCGCCGAACTCCTCGCACGCAACCGCGTAAGCTTTCTCCGCCTCGCCGGTGGTGGCGAACGACTTCTTGCGCATCATCCTGGATATGCCCAATAGTGTCAGCTGCTTCTGCCTGTCAAGTGAGGCCAGCTTGTTCTCCGTGACAACTGAATAAGTGAGGGCTTTGGCGGCCCTGACATTCTCCGGGCCAACGGAATCGAGGCCGTCATCGTTAGCGGCCCTTCCGGCGTTCTCCAGCAACTCGATGGCGAACCTGGCGTCGCCGAATTCGGAAGAAACATCTGCAATGAACTCGACTATGTCATCATCCACGGTGCCGGGATGGAATGCCAGCTCCACGCGCTGGCGCACTATGTCGGCAAGTTCCGGTCTTGAGTACTTGTCCAGCAGTATCTGGTTGGACCGCTTCAGCGTAGAAAGGGTCGCTGAATCCAGGAACTCGGTAACCGGCTGCTGGGAAATCATTATCAGGGAAATGCTGTGCCTGGTGCCAGTGACGCGCTCGTCATCGAACCTGGACAGGCTGTAGAGCAAGTCAGAACCGGATTTCTTCACGAGGACATTGACCTCGTCCAGAACCACCACCAGATGGGTGCCGGCCTTGCTGAGGTCCTTCCGCAGTATCTCAAGCATCTCGGTGACAGAGAAGCCGCGGTCCGGGAAGTTCGGCTGGAACCTTTCAATCACTTTCAGCATGACAGCCGACGGCGTATTCCGGGACCTGCAGTTCATGATGGCGAACTCGACACGCTGGCCCTTTTTGGCCGCCCAATCCTGAAAATCAAGGCAGAAGCGCTTTGCCAGGGAGGATTTTCCAGTTCCCACCGAACCCGTTATGGCGAACCTCTGGTTGGTTCCGTCCTCAACCGAGGATTTCAGCGTCGAGAAGAGGGACTGCATCGGGCCGTCCCTGTGCACCAGCTTCTCCGGGACGTAATCAAAATCAAGCTTGCCGAAATCCGAGATTATCTTCTGTGGCCTGTCTTCGAACCCCATGCAGACGGGATTGCGGAGGGACAGATAAGGGTTTTGATGGGGTGTCTCAACGATCTCTATGGGCTTCCCTGCCCCACATCTTTTTATAACATTCAATCGTAATCTATAAATAATAGAGAAAGCTAGATAGGACTGAGGGGCAGGCGCAATCATAAGGTGAGCTTATGGCAATAATGACCAAGACAATGCAAAGCGAGTTCGTAACTCTGACAGTCGATGACCTGACGAGGGCCATCAGGAACAGCATCCGGAACGACATACGCAGCATGCCCGAGGAAGAGGCCAGGCATATGGCCCAGCACGTGATGAACTTCTTCGGATACAGCGAGCGCATAATTGACAATATCCTCGAACCGGAGGACAGGGATGCATTCTACATGCTGGAGGATTCCGGCCTGCTCACAACCGAGAGGGAAGAAACCACATTGTATGATGGCCGGGAATGGCGCATCCACTACTGGATCTTCAGGAAGGACAAGATACTGGACCTCTCAAGGACCCGTGGCCACAAGATAGACCCCATCACCGAAGAGGCCATGTCCATATACGAGGAAATTCCGGACGATGTCTGGAAGATTACGGAAAAGGACGAATAGTGGCATTCTGAAAAATGCTATTGCATGCCCGGCCTGTGAGGGCCGGGTTTTGAATTTTTATTGAATCAAGTGAGCTTGCCCCAGGATTCTGAGGCATTATAGAACTCCATTCTGCCAAGCCCCGAGGTGGCAGGTACTCGCCCAGCATCTCGTGTGCTGGGCGAAACACATTACGTGGATCTTGCATGGGGGCTATTCGTTCATCCTTTAGTTGTGCCGGAGTGCGTGGGCCAGATTTGTCGGTGCCATGGCCCTGAACCGGGTTGTACGTCGATTAAATCCCACCACGGGCTTACGCCCGAGGCTTTCAAAGGATGATACTTTAAACGTGTCACACGACCAGATTCAAAAAATCTGGTCCATTACCCCGCCCTCCAGATATAATATGATGTAATCCAGGCGAGGCATGATTAAAAAGGCTGGAACCAACTCCGTCGACGGGGCGGCCGTCCCCATCCATCCCCTACCCTTTCCTCCGCACCGTCCTGACCTCGCTCCCGCATATCGGGCAGTCCGGTTGCGCCACTTCATAGTATCGGCCGCAGCCTTTGCATCGATACGTCCAGTGTATGACCTTGCGGATGCCGTCAAGATTGCCCTGGCAGGGGATGTCCAGGATTTTAGCCACGTTTTGCACAGAATAATCATCAGAAATTATGGTCGCCATTAACTCCAGGGCCAGTGCGAGGACATCGATGTCCGTTTGCGATAATCTGCCGTCATCGCCGGTGCGGCTGGCTGCCGCCATAACCAGCTTCAGTGCTTCCGGCTCCGGCATCTTCACAGTGATGGAAATCTCCAGTGCCAGCTCCAGGTCCCTGGCCTGCTTGCCTCGGCGGACCTCGTTCACCACGCTGGGGGTTGTGAAGAACTGGTCTTTTTCCTGGGTTGAGAGGCCGGAGCGGATGGCTGTGGCATCGAGAACGTAGGGCATGGACTGGCCTCAACGTATATGATCCAAACTGAAAGACCCGATCGACAGCCCCTGCTTGCTGTGCGTGTAGTCAATGAAGGCGCGGGACTGCACATCGCAGATTCCCTTGATTGAGAGGAAAGTCTTCAGCTGCTCGACCTTGTAATCAATCATTCCGTCCATGATCGAGCCAATCATCTGGATATCCTGTTCCTCGTGCATTCCCTTCTCAACCGAGTACATGCATACCGCCCTGTCGCGCTTCCTCTTGCCGCAGAACGGCTGCAGGAACTTGAACGCGGCATTTGAATCCAGGTAGGCGATCAGAGTGGATATGGATCTGAAGGCGAGCCGGTAATACTTGTGGGTCTTCATGAGCTCCTTGGCGGTTGCGTCAACGGCCTTCATTATGCTGGCATGGTCTGTCGGCTCATCGACATAGATGACGTTGTGCTCGGAGTCCTCGATGCCGATGCTCCTGGAATATGCGTCAACGAATTTAACCAGCCCCAGGCGCTCGTACTCCTCGAACCCGGATACTATGAACATCATCTCCTCGCGAATTTCTGACGGGAGCTTGTCAGTGATTACCACGATGGCAGGGACGCCTTTCGCCAGGCCCTCGCCCAGGAAGCTGTTGATTGTGACTTCCTTTCCTGTGAACGGCGGGCCGTAGATGAGAATGTTCGTTCCGAATGGAATGCCGCCCAGCAGAAGGTCGTCCAGACGGCGGTCGCCGGTCTTGACCTTCTCTATCTTGAGCTCCATCTTGCGGTCCTCTTCTCTCGCGTCAATCTCTTCCTCGATGAGGCCTTTCTCGCGGATCTTGAGTTCTTCAGACTTGGCGCTGAGGTACTGCTCCTTGGTCCGGATCTCCTCCTCCTTCCGGTTGATGGCCATCTGGAGCTCCTCAAGCTTTTTCTTCATCTCGTGGGCTTCCATGCTTCCGGATTCGCGCATGGCCTCCTCGACTTTTCTGCGTTCTGCCATGAGCATCTGTTCCCTGTAAACAAGGTCCTCCTCGCGGCGGAGCATCTCCTCCTCCTTGTAGGCCAACGGCTCCTTGACCTGCTTCAGCTCGGCTTCCATTGACTTCAGCTTTTCCTTGAGCCGCTGAATCTCGTCTTCCCTGACCAGGAGCGATTTCTCTTTAACTTGTAATTCGCGAATCTTCATCTCCATCTCGGAGCTTATCTCGGTATCGGATTTTCCTGACAGCTCCTTCTTCTCCTGCCGCAGCTTATCGTCAATCTCGAATCCATGAAGCTTTTCCTCTAATTCGATAATCTTCTGCTTGAGCTCGCCCTCCTTGGTTATCCATTCCTGCTCCTTGGCGCTCAATTCCGCGGCCATGCGCTGCTGGAATTCCATATCAGCATCGCCTTGAGAAGCGCCGCTCCTGAGCTTGGATTCAAAATTCTCTTTGGCGCGCTTAAGCTCCATTTCGGCAGCTTCGACGAGTTTCTTCAACTCTGCATTTTCAATTGCTAGCTTCTTCGCATCCTTCATCTCGGGAGGAAGCTTGTCCAGGCCCTTGCCGATCTCATCCTTCAAGGATTTGATTATCTCCTGGTTCTTCTTCAGCTCTGCCTCCAGGTTAGATATCTTCTCCTTCTCCTCATCGAGCTTTTTCTTGAGCGATTTGGCTGCGCCGCCCTTGTCCTGCATCTGCTGAGCTTTGACGTATTTAACTACAGCCAGGCTTCCCTTCTTGACCTGCTGAATCTCCTCTTCCAGCTGCTTGCGCTTCCTCTGCTCTATGTTGAGTTCTTTGTTGAGGCGCGCGCTCTCCTCCAGAATCTTGATGGCATCGAAATCGCCCACATCGATGGATTTTATTGCTTCCGACATGGCTTTCTTGGTCTCTTCTGCCTCTATCTTCAGGGCTTCCAGCTCATCTTCCTTGGCCTTCAGGGCGTTCTCTCTCTTGTCGAGAAGCTTGTCCTTCTCGGTGAGCGACTTTCCGACCGGGCCGACATCCATGGCAGGTTTCGGTTTCACTGGCTTCGCTCCTCCGAGCCAGTCTTCAAGAGTCTCGTCCTCGCCGCTCAGCCATTTCCTGAGGGCGTCCTGGCCCTCCTCCTTGGTCGCGGGTTCGGCTGGCTTCTGGGCTTTCGATTCCTGCTTCTGACCGGACGGGCTTTCGCCGCCCATCCATGTTCCCAGCTCGTCGTCACCGCCCTCGCCCGAAAGCCAGGTTGAAAGGCCGTTGTCATCCTGCTTCGGCTTTGCGTCCTGAGAAACATCTTGCTTTGATGACGGCTTGGGGCCGAGATTCACGTGAATCTTCTTGCCGGGCTTCTTATCGGAAACCATGCCTCCGCTGCCGCATAGCTTGCACTTGCCTGTGGCAGAGTCCAGGGGACCGCCGCAGACCTGACAGGTGGACTTGTCCTCCTTCGATTTAGGGCCCAGTATGCCTCACCCCTTCCATCGGATAATATATTGCTTGCACTTTCATTAGACCACGCTGTGATTGTGCCCAACGTCTTGGGGAATATGGATTAGGCATAAAATTGTTTGGATTGATTAGTTTATTAATTTATCGAGTAAACTACCAGCCCCTAAAGTGGCTGGCGTTACCGAACAGCACCTATTCAGTCAGATTCAAGGCTGGAAGTGTACCCATGCCAGTTGCATACCTGAATATCGAAGCGGGATGGCTTCGATTTGATTTGGTTACATAAGTACGGTATGCAACGGCAATAAAGAGAGGACAGAATTTGTTAGTTATTTATACGGCCGGGGCTTGGCTGCTTCGTGGACGAACAGGGTTACTTCACCGAGCTAATCCGGCTTCTTCTCGAAGGAAAAGCCGCTACCAGCAACGACATCCAGAGGTTGAAGACCGACCTGTGCAAAAAATACAGGATGGACCGGCTCCCCAGCAACGCGGATGTGCTGGCCCATGTCTCCGAGGAGGATATTGATGAGTTGGAACCGCTTCTTCGGACCAAGCCAGTGCGTACAATCAGCGGCGTTGCCGTTGTTGCGGTGATGACCTCCCCACATGACTGCCCGCATGGAAAATGCGAATATTGCCCCGGGGGCGTTGAAAAAGGCACAGCCCAGTCATACACCGGGAGAGAGCCGGCGGCTCTGAGGGCAGCGCAGTGGAATTTCAATCCGTACGACCAGGTGAGCGCTCGCATACGCCAGCTTGAAGCAATCGGCCATCCGACCGACAAGATCGACCTGATTATCATGGGTGGCACCTTCACAGCCAGGGAGGCTGATTACCAGAGGCACTTCGCAAAGCGGTGCTTCGATGCCATGAACTGTTCTGAATCCGCAACCCTGGCTGATGCCCAGAATCTCAATGAAACTGCCGGGCACAGATGCGTCGGCATGACAGTTGAGACAAGGCCCGACTGCTTCTACGAGCCGCAGGCGGACATGGCCCTGGAACTGGGGGCGACCAGAGTTGAGCTGGGAGTCCAGACGCTCAACGATTCGGTCCTGGGATCCATGAAGCGCGGCCACGGCTCAGCGGAAAGCGCGAAGGCCAGCAGAATCGCAAGAGACGCTGGTATGAAGGTCGCCTACCACATGATGCCCGGGCTGCCCGGGGAGACGCCCGATTCCGACCTGGCCACCTTCCGAAAGCTCTTCACGGATGAGAAATTCAAGCCGGACATGCTGAAAATATACCCGACCCTGGTGATTGACGGCACCGGCCTTCACAGAATGTGGAAAGCTGGCGAGTATCGCCCATACAGCCAGGATGAGCTGGTGAAGCTTCTGGCGGACATCAAGCAGGAGCTGCCCAGATGGGTGAGGATACAGCGGATACAGCGCGATATACCGGTTCAGCTTATCGAAGCTGGCAGCATGAAGAGCCACATCAGGGAGCTGGCGCAGAGGGAGCTGGAAGCCAGGGGCGGTAAATGCAGGTGCATCCGGTGCCGGGAAGCGGGCCACAACTACCTGAGGGGCAGGGATGCAGGGGAGCCGGAGTTGCTGGTGGAAAAATATCCAGCTTCCGGCGGAACAGAATATTTCGTTTCCTTCGAGGACCGCGAGATGGACATACTGGTGGGATTCGCCAGGCTAAGGATGCCTTCAGAAAGCGCCCACCGGCCGGAGATGGCCGGTTCATCGATGATACGCGAGCTGAGGACGGTGAGCCAGCAGCTGCCCCTGTCCAAGCGTGAGGACTCGTCATGGCAGCATCGCGGGCTCGGGGAGAAGCTCATCGAGAAATGCCTGGAGATTTCCTCATCCGAGGGGAAGAAAAGGATGCTGGTCATGAGCGGCGTAGGCGCCAGAGAGTACTACCGGAAGCTGGGCTTTGAGAGAGTCGGGCCGTACATGGGCAGACTCATCTAACGACGATGCTGGCGTATCCTACGACTTCCGCCATCGGCCTGACGTCGCCGGAATTTGCATACTTCAGCAGCTCGGCTTCAGAGCCCTGGACCGCCTCAAGCATGGCCATGACTGGACCGAAGCCGCACATGGTGATGCGATTCTTCCTGACCGTGTCGTAAAGGCCTTTCGGATCGAGCGCGAGAATCTGGTCAATGGCCATCATGTCCTGCTCCCTGGCCTGCTCCGGGGAAACGTAGTGGCTGAAGTCGGTGGAAGCGATGATGACCGCATCGCGGCCGCCAATCGCCTCGCGGATGGCCTGCCCCACCTGGGCGGCGCTCTTCGGGTCCTGCAACAGCATGCTCATCGGAACGAAGGCTATGTCCATCCCGAAGTACTGGATGAACGGTATCTGGACCTCGATGGAATGCTCGTGCCTGTGGGCGAGCATGTTTTCCTCGACGATGCCTTTGCGGATTTTTTGGGCAAGCTCCTTGTCGTTCCTCATCACGCCCAGTGGCGTTTCGAAATCATGGGTCGTGATGGCGACGCCGCTGCCGACGCCATGATGGTTGGGGCCGATAACCACGAAAACTTCCGGGAAGCCATCCTCTGCCAGTGCCGCAAAGCCGTGAGCGGCGACCGGTCCGGAATACATGAAGCCGGCATGCGGGGATACGATGCCCCGGATGCGCCTCGGGCCTTCCGGATTAACTTTCGGTATTTTGCCTGGGCCCAGCTCATGCAGGAAGCATTCCTCAATCTCCTTTCTGAGCGCCTCCGATGTCCCTGAATAGAACTGGCCGGCTACCGACGGATATCTCATGGATAGTAAATGGACTCCGGGATTTATAATAGTTTGGCAGAAAGCTTCTCTATCATGTCCTCGGTCATCTTGGGGAGGTCGTAAGTGGGCTTCCAGTTCCATTCCTTCCTGGCCGCGGAATCATCTATTGTTCTGGGCCATGAGTCGGCAATCGCCTGGCGGAAGTCAGGTTCGTATGTGACCGTGAACTCAGGAATATGCTTCCTTATCTCGGCTGCCAGTCCTCCCGCGGAGAAGCTCAGCGCGCCAAGGTTGAAGTCCGAATGATGCTTCAGTTTCTTCACATCGGCGTTCATGAGGTCGATTGTGGCGTTTATGCAGTCCGGCATGTACATCATCGGAAGAACCGTATCTTCCCGCACGAAGCACTTGTATTTCTTGTGCTTTATCGCCTCGTAGAATATTTCTACTGCATAGTCAGTCGTCCCGCCGCCTGGCAGGGTTTCCGAACTGATTATTCCGGGGTATCTCACACCTCTGACATCAACACCGAATTTCCTGAAATAATAATCGCACAGCAACTCGCCGGCGACCTTGGTAAGGCCGTACATGGTTGTCGGCCTCAGGACGGTTTCCTGGGGCGTGTTTTCTTTGGGAGTTTCTGGACCGAATGCCGCAATGGAGCTTGGCACCATGACCCTTGTGAGCTTCATCTCCCTGGCCACTTCCAGCACGTTGTAGAGGCCGTTAATGTTGACATCCCATGCGAGGTGCGGGTCCTTCTCCCCGGCGCCTGAAAGTATCGCGGCCATGTGGTAAATCGTATCGATATCGTACTGCTTGACAATCCTGTCCAGCGAGGCCCGGTCGGTGACATTGCCGAACTCGAATGGCCCGGAATTGCCCAGCGCGTCGCTGGGCTTTGTCTTCCTTCCCATGGCGACGACATTATCGTTGCCATGTATCTTTCTCAGTTCCATTGTAAGCTCAGAGCCGATTTGGCCCACCGCTCCAGTGACCAGTACCTTTTTCATGTCCTTCGAACCGCTCATTTTCAAACGCTCCGTAAATATGACTGGAAACCGCCATATTCAGCATGGAGATAAAGGTTGCGGGGGCGTTTTGTCGAAATCATTTTATAATCACATCGGCTTTATGATACAGGGCGGTTAAGATGGACAAGGACCAACTCATCATATTGCTCCTGATAATCATGGCAGCGGTTCTGGCCATCGAACTTGCTTACATATTGATCAAGAAGAAGCGGAGGAAGGCGGAGATGAGTCTGTTCAAGAAGCAGATTGAACCTGTCGAAACAATGGCGGACAAGGCGCATAATGCTGTTTTAACCACCGAAAGCATTTCCTCGACGCTCTCGCGCCAGGGCGTTGACACTTCAGATGCTGATTCCATGATTGAGGAGGCGAAAAGGTCCCTTTCCATGAGGGATTACACATCGGCAATGGAGCGCGCCGATGCCGCCAAGCTTGCCCTTCTAAGGCTCAGAAGGGAGCATGAATCCAAGGCCCCGGCGCCAGCAACGCCTCACCCGGACCCGGGCAAGCGCCCCATGGACAGGAACTACAATGAACCCAGAGAGGAAAAGAGCCTTGATGCCCTTCCAGCCAATTACATCCAATCGAAATTCATGCTGGCCACCACAAAGGATCTCATCGAGAAGAAGGGCATAAGAGAAGGAGAGGCCTACGATTTCTACAAGAGCGCGGTGGCAGCTTACGACAGGGAAGATTACACAAAGGCACTCAGCCTGGCCATCAAATCGGAGAAACTCCTGGGCTCCGGAACGCTGACCCTGATAGGCGAGGAAAAGCATGATGATGCAAGCGAGGAAGTCATCGAGGTCATGGTCTGTCCGGGCTGTGATTCAGAGGTTTCTGATGAAGATTCGTTCTGCAGGGAATGCGGGCAGAACCTTGTAGCGCCCAGCGGGTGCCCGGGTTGCGGCGCGGAAATCACACCGGCAGATAAGTTCTGCAGGAAATGCGGGCAAAAATTGCGATGATGCCGATTATGATATTTCAATGAACTGAGCGTCGGCAGTTATGCAGTTAATTTAGCAGCAGACGACTTTTCCGTCCTTGAGCATGGTCCTGGTTGTGCCATCCTTGTATGTGGCCACGATGGTCGGCTTGTAGAACAGGTAATCGCGGTGCGTCTTTGAATCGTTCTTGCCGCCGTCCATGTCCAGGTTGTTGCCAAACGCGATGTGAGATGTCTCGCTGGCCTTCTCGTCCTCGAGCATGACGCCGACTATCCTGGCGCCCGGATTGAGGCCGATGCCCAGTTCGCCGATGATATTTGCCATGCCCTCCACCT
>CALKWP010000059.1 GCA_938004075.1 uncultured Methanomassiliicoccales archaeon | reverse complement strand
CCACCGAGATCTACACTCTTTCCCTACACGACGCTCTTCCGATCTATTCCATCCTCAGGAACGGGCGGGTCTGGCCGTTGACCATCCACCAGGTACCGGTGACACTGAAGTCCCATCCTGCGCCTGTGTATGTTGTCTGCGTCATCATCTGTGCGGTTGTCTGGCCAATGGCGCCTGGGCTGGTCACCCATCCAGATGTGCTCATGTCCCAAAAGTTGTTGTTGATATCGCTGCCCATTTCCCATCCGATGAAACCACCAACATCGGCTCCCGGGCAACTCACAAATCCGGTGGAGTAGGAGGTATACACAAGACCGCTGGTGCTTGCACCTGCGAGCCCTCCCGCGCATCCTGTTGTGGCGGTCACGCTTCCTGTTGCATATGAGTTATAAATATTTCCCTGCGAACTCCAGCCGACAAGGCCGCCGACATACTGGCTGCCGGCAACGTTCCCGGTGGCGTAGCATTCAATGACATAGCTGTTCCAGCTGATGAATCCCACCAGGCCGCCGACCTCGTTGTTGGTCGCGGTCACGTCCGCCGAGGAATATGACTTGGATATCGTTCCGAAGTTCAGGCCCACCAGGCCGCCGACCTCTACGGAACCATGAACCGTACCGGAGGAGCTTGAATTGGCGACGGTTCCCTCATCATTGCATCCGACAAGGCCGGCTGTATATGCGCTTCCGGTGATGTCGACATCTGTGATATGGACATTCTCAACAATGCCTGTACTGCCCAATCTGCCGAAAAGGCCAGCATAATCGGATGCGGGGCGATTGACATGCAGACCTGTGATGGCATGCCCAGAGCCGTTGAATTTTCCCGTGAATGGTGTCATATCGTAACCGATCGGGGCGAAACCCTGGCCGCTGTTCCATGTTGCAGTTTCTGATGCGTCGATGTCACAAGCCAACTCGTAGTGTGAACCCAAATCGTTCTGGATGGTCTGTAGTTGCGCAGCATTTGAAATCAAGTAAGGGTTTTCAGCGGTTCCCGCGCCGCTCGGTATCATGGGCTCGCTGAGATTTGGGTAAGTGACGCCCTCGTTGATCCACCAAATTCCGGAGAAATCCCAGCCGGCCGGTATGAACGTGGCCTGCGTCTTCATCTGTGCTGTGGTCCTTCCGTTAACTCCCGTGAGAATGCCCGCGCCGATGCCGATCATCGTGCCCGAGGTCTGTGTGTCCCAGAAACAGTTCACTATAGTGTCATAGTTGTAACCTGCAAAACCGCCTTTGCTTGTGCCGGTGCCCACCGGACCGGTAGAATAGCATCTTGCGACATACGCCCATGCCCTTCCAACGAAGCCGCCGACATCGGTCCCGCCTGTCACGCTCGCCATGGAATATGAGTCAGTAATCGAGCCGCCTGAAGCCATCCAGCCAATGAGTCCTCCGGAATAGGAAAATGATGTCCCAAAAATCATTCCTGTGGAATAGCATTTGTAGACTGTTCCGGAGCAAGATCCGGCCAGAGCCGCGACTCCCAAGGTGCCGCCACGGATATCGGCAGATACGAGGCCCAAATTGAAAACAGAGCTGCCAATGTCCATCGCGCCGAACAGCCCAACCGAGTAACTGGTTGCAGTTCTCACGATTTTCAAGCCAGTTATAGCATGGCCCCGACCATCGAGGGTGCCGGTGAACGTTGTTCCTTCAAACCCAATGGGATAGAATCCCATGCCCCCATTCCATGTGGAAGTGATTGCCGCATTGATATCATTTCCCAGTGCATAATGCATCGCAAGCTTATACCGCATGGCCTGGAGCTGCCACACATCGTATACCATGAACGGGTCCTGGTGGGTTCCGGTTCCCCTTGGCAAATTCCAGCCGTCCCACAGTGTCCAGGGGAAGCTGTCCTGAATTCCTGTATCGACGGCATATGGAATATCAACAATTCCGTTGCCATCAACATCCGGGGATGTCCAATCGCCCCAGTAATTGCCTTCGTCAACAAGCAGCATGTTCCAGTTATTGTTCAGGCCCAGGTCATATGCCTGGTCCGCGTTGCCAATTATATTGTTGTGGTATATTTTGTTGTCATCGCCGGATTCGATGGATATTCCAAACCCGTTGTCGTATACATCGTTTAGTCGCATCAAATTATTATTGCTCCCGTCGCCGAGGAATATCCCGTCGTTGCCGTTGTTGGAGACCTGGTTGCCGGTAATGAAGTTGTCGCAGGCACCCGACATCAATATTCCGCAATAGTTCGCGTCCACGATGTTTCTGGTGAAGGTCGAATTGTGCATGCCATTCATACTGACGCCGATGCCCAATGGAGAAGAACCGGTAACTGTGAAGCCTGTGACATTGACCCAACCGGAAGATATGGTAAGTGGTATTCCAACCAGGTTTCCGTGGATTATTGTCGTTGTTTTGAGGTGGCCAGTAAGGTTGATGGCCTTGTTCACGGTTACCTGTTCATAATAGGTGCCAGGCCAAACATACACAGTCTCTCCCGGGCTGGCAGCATCGATTGCTGCCTGGATGCTTGTGCTGTAATTGCCCGTGCCAGAGCCTACGTATAAAGTTTCTGGGATGGGAACCGCTGGAATAACTTGCTCCCAATCCCCGCTTGCCGAATTAAGGTGCCATGCATTAGACGTTTGGCCTGCATCGGAACCCACGACAATCGCATGATTGCCTGTGCTGTCCCATTCAGAGTCCAGAGGCGTGAAAGTCGAAGGCCATGGCACTGCCATCGTTTCAACGAAATCAAGTGCCTGGGCGTTGTCCGATGATTGAATGATGGTGAAGCTGGTCATAATCAACATGGCCACGACAATAATCGAGAGCAGCCTAGAGCCTCCGGGACTGGCCCATGCTGCATTGCCCCTCGAACCGGGGATTCTTCTGCTGTTCGATTCATCGTCTGCTCTCATCAGCCGCTCCATAATGTTATCGTGATAGTGCCCCTGTACGTGCCTTCCTGTGTTCCGGCGTCCACGGTCACCGCCCACTCCACCCAGGTTGACTGGAATGCAGGATACAGGAAATCGGTGTAATATGGTCCTGCTGAATAATTGCCGTTCTCGGGGGCCGGGACAGTCCAGGTGCCAAGGACTCTCTGGCCCCAGATGCACTGTTCGGCATTCGGAACAGTGAAAGCCGCCCAGGAGTCCATATCTGAATTGCCCGGGTCGCTGTTGGGATGCGCATTTCGCGCCTCAACATTGCCAGAAGGAATGAAATTCATAGCCGGATTCCCGTTCCTGTAAAGGTTCGGGATTGATACGTTCAGGGTGTAAGGCGAGTTGATTGAATACAGTATGTAACTGGGCGAATCCAGAAGAGCAGATGCTGAACCAGGTGGTATGCTTCCGCTGGGGCTGCCGGAAGACGCGATTGTTGCGTGCCTCTTGATGCCGAATTCTCCGTAGGTGCTATTGACCACTGAGAAGTCAATGGCATCGCGAATGGTCGCATTGAGGTCCCAGGTATTGAGATCGTTCAAGGCGGTATTGGGATGGTATGGGTTCACAGTGGCCTGAGCAAGGCTGCCGAAGGAGAACATGGCCTGAGGCCCTATTGTGACATTGATGTAGACCCGGCGATAGCTTCCGTCCGGCCCGTAGCCTGCCGCTTCATGATAGCTGTGAATGGAGAATTCATTGGGGGCGAAAGAGGGATAATTCATGATGGGGGCATTGCCTGGTGAGTAGGTCAGCCTGAATTGTCTCGTGCGATAGTTATCAGAGGACCACAGGTCATCACCGGGGACCGAGTTGATGCCTATCTGGCCATTATCATACCATCCTGTGATAATAATCTGCGTGTTCATGGCGTCCCAGTAATCCCAGCCGCCCCTGGTGTAATTGCCTTCGATGAAGAACGTGTAAGTTGTATCTGCATCCAATGCACTGCCGAGCACAGTCGCTCTCATGACATCGCTTTGCTTCCACATATCCACTTCGAATATGTGCGGCTTGTCGACGCTGAATATCACCCTATCACTCTCGTCCTTCTCCATTATCTGGGCCTTGATGCTTCCACCAGCATAAGGAACGAAAAGCCATTTCGGGCTGGCCGGAGGCTTCATTGCGCAGGCAAGGTAATTGCCCCCGCCCCCTATGTAACCCTCGATGAGCTGCGGGTTGCTGTGATAGTATCTCCAGTATGCCCTGTTGCCACCCTTGCTCCCGACTATGCCTGCTTCATTCCAGCCATCGGTATCCCATGAGATATCCCTGTACCAGGAACCGGATTCTGAGCCAGGAACCGACTCGTATCGCAGTGAACCGTCGCCGTAATATCCGAAGGGCCATATCTTGATGATTTCCGGGCCTTCTGCCACCAGGCCATAGTTGTAAAGCTCGTTCCAGGCGATGCTTGTGATGTCATCGCCATTCCCGAAATAATTGTTGAACATGTGACATTTGCTTGCCCCGCCGAGCGGAACCGGGTCTGTGTAGAAAATGTTGAAGTAACTGCCGATGTAGAACCTTCCATCAATGGTATTGAATGCCATGGATTCGAATCCATATCCGCTCAAGGCGCTCATGTCATCCTGGATAAGAATCCATCCGGTTCCATCATAATAATACATGTATTGAATGCCAGAGCCAGCGCATAGCGGGTTCCCCCGATTGTCAATAGCGAGCGTGAGGAAAGCAGGATCGATAGCGCCATCGTTCATCGGCATCAACTGATTGCCTAACATCGGCCTGAAGGTATAGACAGTGGCCGGCGGCCCACCAGTCTTGTCCCCGCATATCCAGAACACGTCCCGATACCCTATTACCCCCATCTCCGCCGTTGTGAAGTCACACATGAAAGGCGTCGGATCCATTTCATTTCCCGCTACATCGCGGCA
>CALKWP010000058.1 GCA_938004075.1 uncultured Methanomassiliicoccales archaeon | reverse complement strand
CGACCACCGAGATCTACACTCTTTCCCTACACGACGCTCTTCCGATCTCATAGCGCAGCAAACCCCCAACAGGGTGATGCATCGCCGCTCCGACCTGAACAGGGAAAGGACAGTGCTGGATATCAAGGCCAGGTTGCTCGGGCCCCAGGAGGCGGTATTAGAGATAACCGCCGAGGCAGGTACCTATATAAAGGAGTTCGTGCATGGTGACGGTGGCCGCACAGTGCCGAGCATCGCCGGCAAGCTGGGCATAGGCTGCCAGGTCAAGGAACTGGATGTCCTTGAGATATTGGATAACGAATGAGGTGAAAATATGGTGAAAAGCTCGAAAGGCATACGAAAGAGAACGAGGAACATACTGCGAAAGAGCCCGAGGCATAGAGGCATGCCGCCGATTACCCATTCGTTCATAAAATACGAAGTGGGACAGCGCGCCGCCGTGGTCATTGACCCCAGCGTGCACAGCGGTCAGCCACATGTCAGTTTTCAGGGCAAGACCGGAACAGTCGTGGGAATGCAGGGAAAGGCCTACATCCTTCACATCCCGATAGGGAAGCACGGAAAGGACATAATCATCAGCCCGGAACATCTCAAAAGGCAGGATTGAGGCAGAGGGATTTACATGGCCGAGCAATATCTCACACTCGCAGAGGTAAAGGAGTTACTCCTGAAAGAGCAATCAAAGAGGATTCTGACGCTTGAGCAGAACTACGCACTTGAGCACGCCACAAAATTTTCCAAGCTGACCGCCAAGGATGCGAGGAAACTGGTGAAGGAACTCACCGCAATAGATCAAGTCAATGAGCCAGTGGCTTGCAAGATCGTGGACCTCATGCCAGTGCACAAGGATGAGATAGAATCCATATTTCTCAAAGAGAGAATAACCCTAGAGGGGGAAACCGTCACTCAAATTCTGGATAAGGTGAAGGAATATCTGTAGGTGAACCACTTGGAGGACTACGCATACATACTGGATTATTTGCCACACGGGCGCTCTGACCAGCGCGGCTTCCGCAGGGAGCCGGTGGCGTATGCGATAGGCGACATCGAATTCAAGCTTTTTGAGCTAACCCCCAAGGACAACATCAACCTGACCATTGGCGAGCGGGTCTACATCGGCAAGGACATCAAGCTCAGGGATGCAATTCTCCACGTGAAGAGGCGAGTGAGATACGAGGACCTGACCAATGCATCGCACAGCGAACTGCCATTCATCATCGAAGATATTGTCGAAGCCCGCGAGAAAGACTTCGTCAAGTTCTTCAACGATGCTCGGGCAATAACGACAAGGTTTCACATGCTGGAGCTCCTTCCCGGCCTAGGCAAGAAATCCATGTGGGCCGTTATAGATGAGAGGAAGAAGAAGCCGTTCGAATCATTCAAGGACCTGGAGGAGCGGGTCTCTTCACTTCACAAGCCGGCGAAGCTCGTCGCGAAGCGCATAGAGTCTGAACTGGCCGAATCAGAGCAGAAATATCATATATTCGTTGCAAAATAGGAGATATTAGAATGAAGACCAAAGGAACTTGCAAGGGCTGTGACCGCAGAAGGATAATCAATATTTTCGGATTGTGCAAGCGCTGCAACAAGGAACCATCAAGGTTCTTGAGCCAGGCCGAGATCGCAAAGATCCAGGCAGAGGCGGCAGCAGCGGCGGCAGCAGCAAAGGCAGCAGAGGCAGAGCAGGCGGCGGCAGACGCAGCAAAGGAAGCGGCAGCTGCAGCGGCCGGAGCTGGCGAGGAAGCGAAGCCAGAGGCCGAGAAGAAGGAAGAATGAGCAACCTGCTGATGCGGGGTAGCCTCAAAGTCCTTGAGTAATGCCAATGCTAGGTCGATACCAAATCCCTTATATCGGAGTTTGACCTCTCGAGGGAATGGGATATCAATGCTCGACATCAAGCTGATACGAGAGTCGCCAGACATGGTAAGGCAGAACCTTCTAAGGCGGAACGACGAGACAAAGATGCAGTTGCTGGGGGAAGTGATTCTGAAGGACCAGCAATGGCGCCAATCCCTTGAGAAGGCCAATGCTCTCAAGGCGGAGCGCAACTCCCTGTCCAAGAAGATTGCGGAGGCCAAGAAGTCCGGCGGTGACGCTTCCGCCCTGCTCGCCAGAAGCGCACAGATACCCAAAGACATCGCAGCCCTGGATGCCGAGACCCAGGAACTCAAGGCCCGGGTCGATGAGATTCTGATGCGCCTTCCCAACCTGCTCCACGAGAGCGTTCCGGTGGGTGCCGATGATACCGCCAACCAGGTCGTGCGCACATGGGGAAAGCCCAGGCAGGTTGATTTCGAATTGAAGAGCCACGGCGAGCTGGCTGAGGCACTGGGACTTGCGGATTTTGACAGGGCCACCCGCATCTCGGGGGCCGGTTTCAACTACCTGAAGGGTGACCTGGCATTGCTGGACCTCGCCCTGATAAATTACGCCGTAAATTTCCTGGCGGAGAGGAATTATACCCTTATCGAACCTCCTTTCATGATGCGCCGCTCCGCTTACGAGGGAGTCACGGACCTCGGGGATTTCGAGCAGGTCATGTACAAGATAGAGGATGAGGACCTGTACCTGATTGCCACTTCAGAGCACCCCATGGCCGCAATGTTCATGAACGAGATAATAGACGAGGACCTGCTGCCGATGAGATTTGCTGGACTGTCAACATGCTTCAGGCGGGAGATCGGCGCCCACGGAGTCGACACCAAGGGCCTTTTCCGAATGCACCAGTTCAACAAGGTGGAGCAATTCATATTCTGCAATCCAGAGGATTCATGGGCGATGCATGAGGAATTGCAGACGAATTCGGAGCT
>CALKWP010000057.1 GCA_938004075.1 uncultured Methanomassiliicoccales archaeon | reverse complement strand
CACAGGGTGGAGCTGAGAAGGCGCTTCGGCGACTCCTGGTACTACCCGATATTCGATGGGCCGCGATGCGTGGGCATGATGGAGATGTGGGAGATGAGCGGCTGCATCGACATCAGGGAGCTGGTCCTGGACGACCCGGGGCTTCTGCCCGCATTCCTTGAGGCGCTGGATGATTTCTCCTGGTATTACAAACAGAATCTCATGGGCCTGATAAGGTTCAAGAGGGTAATGGACAGGGATGTTGCCGAGCTGGCCAAGTCAGAGAGGGCGCCTTTCCTGAAAGCCGGGTACAAGGAGGTCCGCGACTGGCTTGTGAAGGGGCCGGTCGAGAATTTCGAGATAACCGAGCAGCAGTTCATTTCCTACCTTCTGTGGAAGCAACACGTTTACCCGGAAAGAAGGTTCGCGACCATCCAGGAAGGCCTGGAGGCATTCGGCGGCTTCAGGTCGGATGAAGCTGCGTCCATCAGATGCAATTCAACGATACTTCTGAAGAAGCTGCACAAACTGGACATAGTGGCTTACGGCCAGATAATCCCCAGGCTCATGACCTATGCCCTCCATGATGAGCTGGCGCTGCACAAGGCAGCGCTGGGCGTCGAGCCGGATGAGCAGATGCAGATGCTCATGGCCATGTTCAAGGAGGAGGGCCCCCTGAAATGGAGCCAGATGGTGGCGCTTTCCCCGCTGGGGTACGCCAACACCCTGGAGACCAGGCAGAGGCTGGCGGCAGGCCTTTTCCTGATAAGGAACTCGGACAACGATTACTGCCTCACCCCGGATTCCAAATACGAGACTGGATTCGCGCGAAAAGAAGTCATTCGCAGGATGTTCCAGCAGTTCGGGATATTCAGCGCCGAGATGTTAGGGTTCTACGTCAAAGGCGAGTACCGCATGTTCGAGATACGCACCATCCTCCAGGAGCTGGAAGACGAAGAATTCCTGGTAAAGGGGTATTTCCTCAGGTCGGAGGATGCGCCGGCCTGGCAGTCTGATAGTTTGCACTGGATTGTGAAGGAGGACGTGAAGCGCATCCAGAAAAAGCCGGAAAAGTTTGACGTTGTACTCACTGCCAGGGACAATCTTGCTTACTACCTGGTGCCTTTCGTTGGCAGAAAATTCGGCCTGGGCTCGTCCTGGATTTCCATATCCAACGGAGAGATGATCGGTGCGGCATCGATCCAGCTCAAGAAGACCGAGAACCTGGTCATGAGATTCGAAGGCAGCCAGGAGGCATGGGACATGCTGCGGTCACGTTCGATGGAACTGGGAAAGCGGCTCATGCTGGCCAAGGACAAGCCCCAGCCTGCCGAGGACGATGGGGTGGAGGACTGGTATGAGAAGTTCGTGAGGCCGGGCGGATGAACTCTAGTTTGATTTCAATAGGGGCTAGGGTATAGGGGTTAGGGGACGGAATGGCTGTTATGCCAGCCATTGCTTTAGTTACCGAGTCCCGATTCCCGCAATTACATTAGGCAATCAGATTCCCGTTCCACAATGCGAGGCAAGCCGGGCTTCAGGCCTGCCGGTGATGCATACGGAGTCACATCCGGCATTGATGCTCAGAACGTGGGTTTCGATGGACCTGGCAAAGGCTGTGTCGTGACAGGGACTGCATATGTCACCATCATGGAAACAGTGGATGCCAGGCCGTCGTCGTCCGTGACCGTCAGCGTGACCTCGTACGTTCCTGGCGCGGTGTATGTATGCTCCGCTGCAATTCCCTGGGCCACGGTCCCGTCCCCGAAGTCCCACTCATACGATACAATCTCGCCGTCGATGTCGTAGGAGTCGGAGGCATCGAAACGGTACGTGGGATTGGATGCCGCAACATCCTCCAGGTACGAATCCGGCACTGGAACGATTTGACAATATCCGTAATCCGTATTGAATTCGTGAACGAATGTCAGGTTGGCATCGCCGGAGCAGAACTCCAGCCAGGTCGGGTTCGCGCCCCTGTGGGCGGCATCATATACCAGTTCTACCTCGTAAAACTTGCCCAGGTATTTGTCCAGTTCCAGGGTAACGGTGTCGGGTTGCCCGGCCGTTCTGGTCACATTTGCGCTGTGGATGAGGATGCCATACTCGTAAATCCTGATGCCGACCGAGTTACCCTTGCGGCCAGTGACGCTGAGGAACAGATTCATTTCTTGATATGCATTGATTGCAGGAACCGGCGGTTCTTCAACAACTTCTATCAACACATCAACGGAATACGACCAGGCATAGGTATTGTTGCTCAGTGTAAGATTTAGCACACAGATGCCGGGAGATTGATATGCATGGGTTGGATTAACATCGAGTGACCAGGTTCCATCGCCGAATTTCCATTCCCAAACATCACAATCCGTTAAATTCCAGTTGTAATTTTCACTTATTTTCATTTTCAATGGAGTGTTTTTCAGTGTCTGGTACCGACCAGTAAGTGGGTCGAATCTCGCCCCTGTCACATTCCATAAAGCGTCATTCAGGAGATAATGCGTTGCTGTGTTCACTGTATTGATGAATTCCAATGTTTGAGCCCCTCTTTGCGAAGAAAGAACAATGGTAACTTTTGTACCTATTGCGCAATCATCGAAGTTTATAGCCAACCTATAATTTTTCTCGGTTTTCTGCTCGAATGCGATGTATGCATTATTTCCATTTGAAAGATCTACGGTTTGACCGATTAACGGTCTGTAATTCGTGCTACCTGCCATTTCTTCTATTGCGACAGTAATACTACCAGTTGATGAACCAGTGACTGTTGCCTCGATTGTTACCGGTTGTACAATATCCTGCATTGGTATCGTGTAATAATGGCCGGACACCATCAATGCAAATGCGCGATTTCTTGATTCGTTGGGGATATATGGAAAACGGATATTGATCCTTTGACCGGGATTCATCTGGAGATAGCTGCCATCACTCGCCAGCACTCTTGAAACCATCTCGGCATTGTCAATTCCTTCGTATTGAACGCTAACTGGAACAAGGTAAGACACCTCAAACTGCACTTGTTCATCCGAGACATCCAATCCAATGTAATCAATATAATGTCTTCCGGTTATGTAAAATCGAATTTCTCCGCCAAGTTTCAGATAATCGCTCACGGTTGAAAGATTCACAATGTCCGTGACCCAATTGACACGCGCCGGAATGGTGCCAACATCAACCCAACCATCTTCATAGATTTGGACATGGATGGAGCACTTCAAGTTCGGGTCGTCCAAGGGATTTGGCCAATAGATATTCGGTTTTACCATTAGCGCATCGGTTTTATGGCGAACCACAAGCTTCGGATTGATTATGTCCTGGTCAATATCAAAATTCATGGTCAATGTATCGTTCCATAAACCTTCGTATGCTATATTGTCCCAGGTTCCAACCATCCAGAGCTGATTTCCTCCTTCATTATCAAAGGCATACTCTGGTGCAACAGTATCATTCGCGGTTTCAATTTGACCAAATTCATCGATGTCAATTATGCCAGTATATTCCGGGGGATAATCGACTGTTATTAGTCGGAATTCATCGAAATTGGTCCGTTCGGTCCAATTTTCATTAAGCTGGATTGTATAACTTCCATTTACCTCAGCAAGAGGTGCTTGAAACATATAATTGTCCACAACATCGAGTGTGGCCCGTGCATAATCGGTTGATTCCGGCAGCAGATTGTTCTCTTCAATGAAATTTGTTCCATCCCACCTATAAACAAAGGGACACCAACTGCCAGAGGATGGGAAGATTGGGGCTTTGTTATGCACCAAAATTCCTTCCGCGAAGTAATTGTGATTGTCCTTCACCTCGATGTTGTGCACTGTCGCAGTTTCAGTAATTTCCTCGATGGAAGTCAGCAACTCAGCGCCACTGAGCGTCGATGGTGTCGCCCACAAACAGATTACCAGCCTCCAACACTCCCCGGGTTGTGTAGATTGGATGATTTGTCGTAACCTTGAGCCGAGAGTTGATCATCAGGTATCCGTCATACTCCGGATGACTCATTGTGTCAAGCACAGTTTTTTGCTCAATCGCACCGGTGCGCTCGTTAAGGCTGAGAACTATATCCCCTATTCGAATATCTTCTATATTTATTGCTCCGCCCGGTGTAGCGATGCCCGTACCTGAAACGAAACAAACCGGGTAGTTGTCATTGCTGGATACAGAAAGTTGGAAGTTTATTGTAACTATTCCATTTGCCGGAACAGTGGCCCGTATTGTTTGGGAACTGTAACCGGATTTCGATGCAGTGAAATCATAAGTTGCGGCATTCAGATTCATCCCCCAGCCACCGTTATCATCTGTTGATGTAGTGTAATCGTAATTAATGTATTCCTCTCCAGAACCAAATATTGTATTGCCGAAACCGGGATATAAAGTGGGGATGGAACTCGCGATAATCGAGGCCCCGGAAATCGGTGTGTCGCCGGTGTAAGTTTTGACTGTTCCGCATGCATTGCCGGTCTGGGGGGCAGGGGCCACGTTGAAACTGATCGTGGGGCTCCATGCACCCGGATTCCCAGCGCCATCCACCTCTGCCCGGACCCGCCAGGTGTGGCTTCCGGGACTGACAGACAACATGTACGAGTTAGTGCTGGGGTATGCGACTGTGGACCCATCGTACTGCAGCTGATACCTGGTGATGCCGCTCAGGTCCGTCACGGTGCTCCAGGTGCATTGCATGGAAGTCATATAACCGTAATTGCCGGAAGGGGGCGATAAGTTCGTCGGGGCAACTGGAGCCGTACTATCATACCCATACCCCGCATCATAGTCGGGATTGCTGGGCGCCACCTCGATATTCCCGGCCCAATCGGTGGCCCTGGTGTGGAACTGGTAGTGGCCCTGACCTGAGGGCCAGCCATTGTCCTCATCGCCGAAGGTCCAAGACCATCCGTCCGCGCCGTTGCTGTCCGTGCCGAAGAACGTCCACGTGGTGGGCCAGGCCGTCCCGGTGTTGGGCCGGTAGCGGTAGTATAGCTTCACGTTGTTGACGCCGCTCGGGCCATTGCTGGCCGTGGCTGTGATGGTAATGAAAGAATCTTTGCGCCAGTAGGGGGCAGTGGGGATGACGGAGCTGGTGGGCTTGGTATTGTCTATGACCACACTGAGGGTATTGGTCGAAATCGTTTCCAGCATGTCGTCGTCCACGACCGCCCTGAGCAGATAGCGGCCGTCTAATACTGAACGTGTATCCCAACTTGCTGTTCTGTCATAGCTTGAACTTGTAGACTCTGACCCGATTATGGCAACCCGGGCACCTGCGTCGTCGGCAATGCCGTTGCCGTTCAGGTCCGCATAATACTCGAACCGGCACCTGAGGAAATCCAGGTCCTCAGGATCCTGGTCCCAGACATGGGTCGCGTAGAGGGACACGGTTCCACTGTATGCGCTGCCGGGGAAAATTATGTCCATCAAGAGGTTGGGTGCGGGGGCGTTCTGGGGAAGGCAGTATGCCGAGGCAATGTTGCTGCTGCCCGGGTCTATGCCGTGGTTGAAGTAAATGGCTTTGATCCAGTGTTTGTCATAATTCGTGGACGCATGACCGCTGTACTGGAACCAGCCGTCCCAGAACTCGTAGATGGTGAAGGGGGTTCTGAACCGCATCACATCCCATATCGGCCCGAAACCCAGGGCGAGGCCGTCGTCGTCGTAGGGATTCGTGCTATTGCCTAAATAATAAGGAAACCACCCATCATGAGTATACTCATCATCATAAAGATCCCATAGTATTCCTGCGATGCTTCCTTCGATTCTATCGTAATCAATTATGCCATCAACGGGATTTGTGTCTTGTCCATTTGCATCATTTGGAATGGCGGGCGAATATAGTCCCATCCAACCCAACCCCTCTTCAAGGCCCGTACTCGCCCATGTTTTAGTATATGTTGGGTCTGATGGACGTCTATCCCCGCCACCGATAGCATTTCCCATAAATGGAGTCCACCCTTCATTTATTGCGTTCTCAAGAGTTAATTCATCTGAAAAAGAATGGTCATATACACTACTTGGATAATCTCCACAGTATAAAGTATCCATTATTGCATGGCAATATTCATGATAAATTCCATGATCCCAATAACCGTCGTCCTGTGGAATATGTATCTCTTCCGAATCGCCATGATAATGTGGATTTTCAGCATTAGAAATGGGATAAAATACATCAATCTTGCTCCTCGTCCACCCAACTGGAGTGTCTGAGTTTATCGTTCTCGCCTTCACCCACTCCGCGGCCTCGGTGACGCTGTCCAGGATGTTCCAGGCTTCGTGATCTGGATGACCGCCAGTGTTGAAAGAAATTTCGGTGTTGCTGCCTTCCCATACATCAACCAAATCTGACTCATGGGTGTAAATCGTTCCACCAATCAGCCCAGGTTTCATCACTTTTGCATATTGGCTCTCGCTGTAAATCCTAGCGAAAATTGGGAGGGGATACGTTATAGATAGAGGAGAAGCGAAATCACCATTCGTCTGGGACAGGTAGAACTCAAACTCAAAGTACCCGTTGGCATCGGTGTATAAGGGTTCCTCTGTGATTTCGACAAACAAAGATGGGCCTTGGTACTGAAAGATGGTGACTCTGGCGAAGCGGAGGGGTGATAACATAAGTTCTCCATTTTCATCGGTTTTCGTTCCGTTTGCATAAGCATCCACATATTTCACTACCCCATGCACTTTTGTCAGGCTATCCGACATCGTTTCTGGTTCTGTCAACATTTCCATAGAATTCGCTGATGTCACTCCCTCACTCGCTTGTGAAATGCTTCCGAATAACGGAAAAGACGTCATAACGAGTAGTGATATTGCCATCATCATTCCTAGTACTCACTCACATCTCATATTTTTGTTTTTCACGGATTCCAACTCCTTATCATGGAAATATAACCTCTAAAATTTCGTGTCCCCATCCATACTTATTGCAAAACATTCTGAACCGCAATGTATCTTCATTTCCAGAGAAATTGTCTATCATGATGGTGTCGTTGACGCTTAATTGCCTGTTCATATCACAATCAAACCAATTAATGTTATAATATGTCATAATATGAGCATCATATGTTGTGTCTGGAGAAACGTAATCACTTCTTGCGGCCCCGATAGCAACGCTCCAACCGTATTTATGAACACCATAGAAGGTCCCATCATCGCTCTCAACCCTAAAACTCACATTACCCCCAGACATGAACCCCGCCAACACCGTCTCGTTCACCCACGTCACCGTCATGTTCCAGCCTGTTGCGGTCTTCACTACGTCCATGTCCAGGAACTCGGCGGGGGGGAGATAAAGATACACACCCATCATGGTTACTGAATTGCGCCCTGTTGGGTTAAATCGGAAAACGTCGTGCGCTTTTATTTGACCTCTAACGCCTCCAGATTTGTTTATTACGAAATAATCCCCGACTTCTATCATACTTGAATTCTGATTTATCCAGCGCACACCGTATGGAGAGGGGAAAATTATTATTTCCGACAAGTAATTTCTGTCTTCAGGCCAACCGTCAAAATTTGGCCCGCATTCTACAGAATAATTTAACTTGCTTTCATCAAGGTTCTGGGCCAACAAATCATCATCCCGCAAGTTATGACTTATATCAACAATGGTAATAATCCACTCGTTTTCAGTGCTTATCGAATCAAAGTAAACTATAATAAGACTTGCAGGAGTCCCATCCGCTGCTTCATTCTTATATAACAAATATGTTCCGGCGCTGGTGACTGCCAAAACCAACACGATTGCTATCGCAATCACTTTCTTCCTACCGCCAATGTTGCCAACGCCTTCCTCGTTCATTTCCTTCACCTACCAATACATCCCGTGATTCATATTAATAATTGATTTTGACATGTCAGAAATTTCTCATTCGTGGCTCCCATATCCCCGCCAACCGCCGCCCCCGGCCAGGCAGACAGAACGAACGATACTGCCAATGCCGCTGCCAGGAATCCCCACACCGCTGTTCTGTTGCGTAATTTCATTTCTTTCACCCCGGTATACATGACTTTTCTAGAGTAAATAGCTTGTGAAAGCACTTATTAGCATGCTGGAGATCGGAAGAGCGTCGTGTAGGGAAAGAGTGTAGATCTCGGTGGT
>CALKWP010000056.1 GCA_938004075.1 uncultured Methanomassiliicoccales archaeon | reverse complement strand
ACCACCGAGATCTACACTCTTTCCCTACACGACGCTCTTCCGATCTCGCGCCCCTGGGGCATTTGTCCACGCAGACACCGCACCCCATGCATTTCTCGAAATCATAGACAAGCTTGCCATCAACTATCTTGAGCGCGCCGAAAGGGCAGAAGTGGGCGCAGATGCCGCAGGCATTGCATTTCTCTGCATCCGATTTCATGGAGTATCCAGATGCGGCAATCATGGGCACCCCGTACCTGGTCATGGCCTCGATTCCCCCGCAATGGCATTTGCAGCAGTTGCATATCGCATAGAACCGCCCCATCATGGCATTCTTGAACCAGGCGGAATGTATGTGCCCGCGCTCATGCTCCTCCCTCAGAAGCTTCAGCGCTTCCTCGGTTGTCAATTTCTTGCTGCCCTCCGGCTGATGCTCCAGGATCCAGTCCACGAATGGCTGGCCCACGACCATGCATACCTGGGTCGGCGTGCATGGATTTCCTGAGCTCAAGCGGCAGCCGCATTCGAATACGGCAATATCCGGATGCCCGGAAAGGACGATGCTCCTTGCCTTTTCATAGGGGATTATGGTCTCCAGGTCCTGCAGGGGGATGTCTCTGTCCAGGGTGATCAATTCCTCGGCGGCCTTCTGAGTGAGAACCTTAGAATGGTAGCTGTTGGCCAGTACCCTCTTGCCCCGGTCTCCGAGCCATGGGACCAGTTTATGGAAAAGGAATTCAACATACCTTGTTGTCCATCTCCCGTAGACGAACCTGTGAAGGTTTCCCCTGCGGAAGAACCTGTAGCGAGACCTCAATACCTTGACCATACAACTCACCGGGCCAGGGATGGCTTCCCTCCATCTCCCATTGTATGAATAGGGATTTTATTGTATATAGTACTAACGGCGGATGGGTTGGTTTGCCTTAGCCGACGAAACCGTTATATATCGAATGACCATCAATAGCTGTGATAACATGGCAAAGAAGAAGGGAGAAGGCTTCCACTCGGCAGCCGGTCTCATAAGGTATTTCGATGACGAGGACGAGAAATCGCCCAAGATCCCGCCGTGGGTGGTTGTGGGTCTGTGTGTTGGCTCAGCCGTATTCGTCACACTGGCGGCATATATCTGGCCAGCCTGATTCTGTAATTGCCTCCGCCATAGAAATAATTATATGTACGCTTTCACCTTACATGCCAACAGGTGAATTTCTATGGCTGAAGGGAGGATAAGGACTTTCGTTGGCGGGTTGGACCCGCGCATGGAAGGCGGCATTCCGGAGAAGTATATCACGCTGATCTGCGGCAGGGCCGGAACTATGAAATCCACGCTTTCCTACTATATTCTGTACAACAATGCCAAGATCAAGAAGAAGCGCGGCATCTATGTGACCCTCGAGCAGTCCCGCGTCAGCCTCCTTGAGCACATGATCAAGCTGGGCATGGACCCCCGGGAGCTTTCCGAGTCCGGGATTGTCGTGATAGACATGACGCGGCTCAGGAAGGAGACCAAGTCCAAGACCGTGAACGAGGAAGTTAACTGGGTGGATTCAATACTCCAGACCGTTCAAACCTACAAGACAAAGTACGCATGCGACATCCTGGTCCTGGATTCCCTGGCTGCGCTCTACTCGCTGGCCACATTCCCCAATCCCAGGAGCGACATTTTCTTCTTCTTCGAGAAATTGAGGGAGCTGGACATGAGCATTTTCATAATATCGGAGATGCTTGACCCCGATAAGGAATTATTCGGGATGTTCGGCGTCGAGGACTTCCTGGCTGACGGCCTGATCCACCTGGACCTGGAGAAGAGCGGCCGCCGCGTGAACCTGTTCCTGAGCGTCTTCAAGATGAGGAAGACCAATCATGACCGCTCATACTACCCATTGCTCTTCGACGGGGCGAAATTCGAGATGGTAACGGAATGATGGCATGGACGTAATAGTTGGCATAACTGGAGCATCGGGCGCGCTTTACGCGACAAGGCTGGTGGAGGAGCTTTCCGAAAAGTGCCGCGTATTTCTTGTGGCCTCGGAGACAGCCAAGCAGATAATTCCGGATGAGACCGGAATCGAGTATTCCGAACTGGAAGATATGGCTCATGAAACTTACCAGAACGATGATATGAACTCCCTGATTTGCTCCGGAAGCCAGCCGTTCGATGCTATGGTAATCGTTCCCTGTTCCATGACAACGCTGGCGAAGATAGCCTGCGGCATCGGCGATAACGCGATCACGAGAGCCGCGTCAGTGGCATTGAAGGAGCGCAGAAAGCTGATAATCGTCCCCAGGGAAACCCCGCTCTCCGGAATACATCTTGAAAATATGCTTCGCATCTCCCGGGAAGGCGGGCTGATGCTTCCTGCCATGCCAGGGTTCTACGGCCGCCCGGAGACCGCGCTGGATCTTGTGGATTTTGTCGTTGGGAGAATACTGGATACGCTTGATATCGAGAATGATGTTGCGCATAGGTGGGATCCGGATACCGTAGGCCAGCGTTAAAGGATTTTAGAGATCAAATCTTGAAACAGCTTTTCGACATTGGAGCCTGTCTTCGCAGATGTGACCACGATATGAACACCTGTCGGCAGCTGGTTCGCGCATTTCTGGTGGAACTCAGCGATGTCTGACTTGTTGGCAGCTATGACAAGGGGGACATTGCCCAGCTTCGCGGAGATGATTCCAAGCCAACGCTTCATCACCTCTGCGCTCTCGACCCGGCTCATGTCGCAGACCAGGAGGACACCATCCGCGTCAGAAGAATATGCTGGATGGAGGTTAAGAAGATGCCCTGCGACGTCCCATATCACCAGTTTCACCGTGTCGCCGCCGTGTTCCAGCGTTTTCTTCAGGGGCTGCGCTCCGGTTGTCGGCCTGTAATTGTCGCTGAATCTGTCGTTCACGTATCTCTGGACTATGGATGTCTTCCCAACCCCGGAATCGCCCAGGACAACTATCTTCCTGTCAATTATCGCCATATGGAATCTTTCCCCTGGCCTAGGCAAGCCATTTAACACATATATGATGAATATATTACTTAAATACTATGGTGGCCCGTGATTATTATGTGAAAAAAATCGCAATCAAAAGAACTTTTCAGCAATTTTCTGTGCTTTTCTTACGACCTCGCTCTGGTTCAGCGTGTGGATTGTTCCGTCTCGCATCACCATCTTTCCATTCACAACAGTGTGCCGCACGCAGTCGCTCTGGCATGAGTATACAAGGTTGGAAATCAGGTTCGCGGGGAACGTGGGTGTCATGGCGGGATGCCTCAGGTCGATGACCGCAAGGTCGGCAATCTTTCCAGGCTCGATGCTGCCAAGTTCCTTTTCCATCATCAGGGCCCTTGCGCCTTCAATCGTGGCCATGTCGAACACGCGCTGCGCATCCATTATGCCAGCGTCCAGCCGCTGCACCTTGTGGAGCAGCGCGCAGGTCTTCATCTCCCCCCACATGTCCAGCCGGTTCTGGGAGGAGCATCCGTCCGTGCCCAGACCCACGGCCATTCCCAGCCCCTGCATCTCGGGAACGGGAGCTTCAAAACCGCTGGCCAGCTTCATGTTGGAGACGGGGCAATGCGCCGCGCTCGTCCCGGATTCAGCCATCAGCCGCATCTCGGCCATGGTGAGCCAAGCGCAGTGCGCGGCCAGAAACCTATCGCAAAGGAAGCCAATGTCATGAAGCCAGTGCGCCGGGCGCTTGCCGGTCTTCGACTGATGGTCGTAAACCTCCTTCCTGGTCTCGGAAAGATGCATGTGAAGTATAGCGTCCTTCCTTTCAGCCAGCTCCTTTGCGCCGAGGAGCGTTTCCTCCGAACAGACATACACGCCCTGCAGCGCCACCAGGGGATGGATGCGCTCCTTCCCGGAATGATTGTCAATGAATTTTTCGCAGTTGGCCAGCGGCTTCCCCTTCTGCGTGGTGAACTGCTCGTCCAGGACGACCCAGCCCAGGAATCCTCTTATGCCAGATTCTGTTACCGCTTTGGCGATTTCATCCTGGCCGTAGTACATGTCAAGGAATGAGGTGCAGCCGGACCGCAGCATCTCTATTGCGCCCAGCTCCGCGCCGATTCGGATGTCGTCCGGGGTGCGCAGGGCATCCACCCTGAAAGTCTTCTCAAGGAACTTGTCGAGTTTGACATCGTCGGCGATGCCGCGCATCAATGTCATGGAGATGTGGGTGTGGGCGTTGATGAGGCCCGGTATTACGGCGCAGTTTGTGGCATCAATGACATCATCGGCCTCTACAGCTTTTCCAATGCTGGCTATGCGGCCGTTCTCCACAAATACATCTGCCTTCAAAATGTCGCGCTTGGCGTTCTGGGTCACGACCCAGCCATTCTTTATCAGGAGGCTGCCTGCCATGATTGTGGAAATGCCTGTTCGTATATAATCGTGTTGGAATCAAACAGGGAGTGGATGCTCGAAATAATCCTGCTTTATGTCATCGCCTGTGATGTCCAGGTATATCTGGGTGGTCGTCAGCGAGGAATGCCCCAGCATCTTCTGAACGGTCCTGAGGTTCATGCCCGATTTCAGGCAATGCACCGCGAAGGAATGGCGGAGCATGTGTGGGTGAACTTTCTGCTCTATTCCCGCTTCCCTGCCATAATCCTCGACCAGACGCTCGACCTGGCGGGTGGATAATTTCTCGTTGCGCTCGGATAGAATGAGGTATCCTGAAGTAGCATCCTCAATGAAGAACTCAATCATATCAAGGGTCTGGTGGTCCACCGGGATGAGCCGGTCCTTGTTGCCCTTGCCGGCCCTGACCATGAGCGTGGCGTCACCGAAGTCGATGTCCTCTATCTTGAGCTTCGTCAATTCGGATACCCGAAGGCCGCATCTGTACAGCATGCGCAATATCAAACGATCGCGCAACTTCTCCCTGCTGGGCGCTTCCAGCAGTTTTCTTACCTCGCGTTCCTTGAGGTACTTCGGCAGCTTCTTCGGCATCGGCATCCCATCCGTTGGATATCCTATATCGAATTCCTAATATTTAAATGGTTGTATAATGCTTGGATAGGACATCATACCTGAGTCACAAATCTTTAAATACGGAACCTCCCTATTTTAGGTTGGTACTAAAATGAAAGTGAGAAGCGGACACATTATATTCGAGAAGGGCGTGAAGTACAAGGACCTCCTCCCGATTTACAAAGACATGTTCGTCAAGTTCCTCAGGGAGACCGGCCAGCTTCCGGAAGAGGACGATGTCATGACCATGATGATAACAGAGAATCTCATGGACCTGGAGAAGAACAAAAAACCGGAGGGGTATAACCGGCAAGGCCGCATGCGCCTGATATTCCCTATACTCCAGAAGCCCAGCCAACCAGTTGAATTCTACATCTACGGGCACTACCATTCCGCAAAAAGCCTGGAGGTCGCCCGGGTGACAGAGTCCATGAGCCAGTTCCTCAAGGGGAAGGGTTTTAACAACGATGTGGACTGGGACAATATGCTGATTCACAAGTACAAGAAATGATGGCGACCCCATCATTTCTCAGACGCTTTGTTTACTGCATGCCCCGTCTGTACGAGCATCGTAGCTCGGCCTCAATCTGTTAACATCGATGCGAGCAAGCCGAATTTTGAATTCGGCGATGAGGGCGGGGTTTTGAATCTATATCGAATTAAGTGCGCTTGACCCAGCATTCTGAGACGTTCTGTTGCTCCATTCTGCAAAGCCTCGGCTGTACGAGAATTGTAGCTACCCAGCATTTACATTCATCAATTCGAGCAAGCCGAATTGAGCACAATTCGGTGATGAGGCCGGGGTGGCAGGTACTCGCCCCGCGTCTCGAATGCGGGGCGAAACTTGTTGTGCGGATCTTGCACAAGAAGCTTTTCTCTCTACCTTTTGTATTCCGGCGACGACGCTTTACATTTGGCAAACGAAGGATGAGAGAAAAGCTTCAATGCAATTCGAAAAACAGACTGAGTTTGCAGT
>CALKWP010000055.1 GCA_938004075.1 uncultured Methanomassiliicoccales archaeon | reverse complement strand
AATGCTCCCGCAGGATGATATCCTCAGTGCTGAGGGATGAGAGCCTTGAAAAGGAATTCTGCGGTATGGTTCATTCTGAAACAGGTGGCACTCCATTATTCATCATGGAATCTCTCAAGCTGCTTGAGGAGGAGAGACTAATCATAAGAAACTCGGGCGGGAAATGGCTCATTAAAGACGGCATCGAGAAGCTGGAGCTTCCCGGGAAAGTCCACGATGTTGTGAAAAGGCGCCTTGACCGGTTGGAAGGGGAACAGCGGGAGATACTGGAGTGCGCGTCCGTGATTGGAGATGAGTTCTCGACAGATGTCCTTGCCGCCGTAGCAGGCATGGGCCGTCTCCCCCTTCTGAAATCACTTGCAGATATAGAAAATAACCACAGGCTCATACATTCAGAGAAGAAACTGTACCGATTCGACCATGGCAACATCAGGGAAGTCATCTACGATGGAATCATGCATGAATTGAGAGAGGAATACCACAGGCAGGTTGCCAGTCTGATTTCGAAATTGTTCCCCGAAGACCAAATCATCAGTGAACTGGCCCACCACTACCATCGCGCGAACGACCCGAGGGCGGGAAAGTACCTTCTCATGGCCGGTGACCATGCCAGGGAGAGATACTCGAATCAGGAAGCGATCAGAGCATACAGGAACGCCCTGGAATTTATCCCTGAAATCGAAAAGCCAGATGTCATGGAGAGGCTTGGCGATGTGTTCTCCCTTATTGGAAATTATGAACAGGCAATAGGGATGTTCGAAAAGACGCATGATGCTGTGGCAGACCCGATTACAAAGTCCAGGATGTTGAGAAAGATGGGCGAGATTCACCAGAGCAGGGGCGAGCCAGACCTCTCTCTGAATCTTTTGGAAAGAGCAAAAAGCATCACCGATGGAGACTGTCCGGAGCATGCCAAGATTCTCTTTGCAGAAGGTTGTGCCCATCACAAGAAGGGCGAACATGAAACCGCGCTTTCATTGATAACGGAATCACTGAGATTTTTCGAGATAGCAGAGGACCGGAAAGGCGTTACCGAGGCCTTGCGCTACATCGGTTCCATACACTGGAACAATGGGGCTTACCAGGAAGCCATGGCCCATTACGGTCGCAGCCTGGATATTATGGTATCTTTGAATGACGAGAATGGCATAGCATCCGCTCTGGGGAACATGGGCATCGTTCAATGGAATCAGGGAAATCTCGATGATGCACTGAATAGCTATTCGCGCAGTCTTGAGATAACCGAGAAGGTGGGGAACAGGGCCGGAACCGGAGCAATACTCACCAACATAGGCCTGGTATTCTGGGACAAGGGAGAGCTTGGCCGCTCTCTTGATTTTCAGTTGCGCAGTCTGAGAATATTCGAGAAGATAGGCAACCACAATGGCATTGCCACTGTGCTGGGCAATATCAGCCTGGTGCACCGGGACAATGGGAATTTGGGCCTTGCCCTGGAAAACCAGAAGCTCAGCCTGGGCATGAGGGAACGGATAGGAGACCAGTCTGGCATTGCTCTGGCAATGCAGAATCTCGGCGAGATATATTGCGACCTCGGGGAGTTTGACCTCTCATTGGAGAATTACAAGAGAAGCTTAGCTATCTGTCAGGAGATTGGCGACCGCCGCGTCAGCATACATAACCTGTGCGGAATGGCACAAGTTAGCATGCATCTGGGCGAATTCGCGACAGCAGAAGAGCAATCCAGGAAAGCCATTGACATCTCGATGGCAATAGGCGCGAAATTTGAACTGGCATTGAGCCATCGGATGCTGGGCATCACTTACAGGCAATGCGGGCAGTTTGATGAAGCGAGCAATGAGTTTTCAAGAGCCGAGGCGATATTGTTGGAGATAAAAGATAAAAAGGAGATGGCAAAGCTGAATCTGGAGAAAGCCATACTCCTCTGGTTGAAGGGCTACCCGGATGAAGCCAGGGAGCATATTGAATCTGCCCTCTCAGATTTTGAAAAGATGGGTATGCGACTTTTCGTGGAGAGATGCAGGAAGGAACTGGAAACATTAAATTCCAAATGACATCCAATTGCACTAAATTCAATTAATTACAGAAAAGGAAAATAGGTAAAAATGGGACAATTACTGTTTGAAGTATTTGTCCCACTTTCCGTCCTTCATGAGGAACTGGGCCTGCTTTGCATCCTCGCCGTTTATGGTGATTCCCATGGAAACGCAGGTTCCGGCAACTTCCAGGCACCTGTTCTTCAGTGTCTTGCCCAGGATTGCGGACTCCTTCATTCCGGCTATCTTTATGACCTGTTCCATCGTGAGGTTTCCGACCTTGTTCGTGGTGTTGGCGCCCGAGCCCTTCTGTATCTTCAATTCCTTTATTATCAGGGCGCTGGTGGGCGGGGTACCGACGGATATGTCGAATGCCTTGGTCTTCGGGTCAATCGTTATTTTGACCGGCACTTTCATTCCCGCGAACGCTTTGGTCCTCTCGTTTATCACTTTCACTATCTCGACTATGTTGACCTGCATGGGTCCGAGGACCGGTCCCAGGGGCGGTCCGGGCGTTGCCTTTCCACCGTCAACCAGCACTTCTACAACTTCTGGCATGTGTTCACTTCTCCTTTCCGATGACTCTGACGCTGTCGCCCTTCACGGTTACCGGTATGGGCACCAGGGCCTCGAATAGCTCGACTGTGATCTCTTCCTTGTTCTCATCAATGTGCTGGACCCTTGCCTTTTCGCCCTTGAACGGTCCCGCGATGAGTTCGACGATGTCTCCCTCGATTATTCCGGAGACAAGCGCTTTTGGTGTAAGGTAATGCTCTATCTCGTCCATGCGCATCTCGCCCGAGACGATTCCGCGGGCTCGCTTGATGCCCCTGACGGTTTCTTCCAGGCGGTCGGTGTTCATAGCTTCCACAAGCACATACCCTCTCAGGGGTGCAGGGCAGAGGATGGAAAGAACTCCCATGTCCTTGGCCCTTGCGCTCAAGGTATCTGCAACGGTTCTTTCGTGGCCAATCTGTGTCTTGATGGCCAGAACCGATTGAATTGCAGTGGTCCTTGTGGTTCTGGAATCGGAAAGAGCCGGGTCGGAGACCGATGTAGCTGTGACCACAACATTGATCGCATCTCCATAGCGGGCGCCTTTGGGCGAACTGACTTTCAGAATGAAGCTCAGGGACTGGTTGGGTGAGATGTCAATCTCCTTTTCCATGATTCCGGTCCTGG
>CALKWP010000054.1 GCA_938004075.1 uncultured Methanomassiliicoccales archaeon | reverse complement strand
CAGTTGCTATTGTAGTCTGTTCGCCGATATTTCATTGGATTCTTTTCCATCATCCTTTTTCGGCGCATCAGTCTTCTCTCGGTCTATTGAAGAGAATCTATTTGGGTAAAGACCTCGATCGCGACTAATACGCCTTTCGCAATTATCAGCAGAGTATTAGCCAGCGTCGGCGAACAAGCGATTGCTAACAGTTGCTATTGTAGTCTGTTCGCCGATATTTCATTGGATTCTTTTCCATCATCCCTCGTTCCCCAATTGTAGTGCGTCTTCGTCAGACTATTCACCAAAAGATGGGAAGAATATATGGTCGGTACCGGTTCACGCACCCCGGGATGGAGCGCCCCTTCCGCCTCCCCAACGTTTTTATATTATTACATATATATAGGTACTTGGATGGGATGGGTGCCGCACCAGGCGCCCATCTTGGATGGGAACGCATGAACGAGACAGCAGACTCGGAGATTCTTGAGGCCAGTCGGAAGACCATTATAGCCAAATATGTGGTTCTGGGGCTCTGCCTTGCCCTGTTCGTGGTATACGGGCTAGTGGTCGGCTGAGTCCGGCCAATAGAACCATATATCCGGAATGCATGGATGGCACGGTGTTTCAGCTTTGCGCATAGAACACAAGGACCGCAATACAGGGGAAATAAGGCTCAGGGTCCAGAATCTGGATGACCTTTGGCACCTTTATAATGTAGTGGAAACCGGGGACCTGGTCTATGCTCTCACTTACAGGCGCGATGAGACAAGGGCGGATGCTTTGAGGGCGGAGCGGGGCGAGAAGAGGAAGATGCGCCTCGGAATCCGTGTCGAGAAGACCGAGTTTCATGAATTCGCTGACTGGCTCAGGATACACGGCACTATCGAGGACGGCCCCCAGGATATCGGCTGCTATCACACCCTGAACCTGACGCTGGACGAGTCGCTGAGCATCAAGAAGGTCTGGACGCGGAACCAGCTGGACATACTCGAGAGGGCGGAGAGGGAAATCGAGAAGCCCCTTGTCACGCTTCTGGCAATCGATGACGAGGAAGCGCATGTCGCGCAGCTCAGGGAGTATGGCGTGAAGAAGCTGGCTACAATCTCTTCCGGCCGCTCCGGGAAATATTTCGCTTCCAAGGAAGATAATTCCAATGAATACTTCGACGAGATTATCCAGGTCATAATCTCCTGCGGTGAGCCTGGCCCTTTAATTATTATTGGCCCGGGATTTGCCAAGGAAGGCATCGCCGATTACGGCAGGAAGAAACACCCCAAGGTATTCGTCGAGGCGCAGCTGGTATCCAGCGGGCAGAGCGGCGCTGCAGCTATCCAGGAGGTCCTGAAGAAGGGGCTGGGCTCGAAGATACTGGAGGATTCCAGAGTGGGCCTTGAGACAAGGCTGGTCGAGCAATTGCTGGCGGAGATAGGCAAGGATGGGCTTTACGCATACGGGGAGAAAGAGGTCGCGAATGCCACGAACGCGGGCGCGGTCGACACCCTCCTGGTCACAAGCAATGCAGCCAGGGAGCGCAGGTTCGAGAGGATAATGGAGAGCGCCTCGTCATCCGGCTCGCGCGTGGTTGTTGTCAGCGAGCATCACGATGCAGGGAAGAAGCTGGAATCCCTCGGATGCATAGGCGCGATACTCCGGTACCGCATGTCGTAATCATCCAAAGTTTCATATTATCGTTGAACCTATATGGTATCATGCCACCCAAGAGACCCAGGAGCAGTTCAGAGATTGTGACCGATATCCCGGTAACATGCAGAAGGTCGGGCGATTCCGATGTGGAGAAGGACATACTGAAGAACAGGTTCGACGCGTTGCTTTTCGAATGCGATGATTTCTGGTCGGGAAAGCGGGGAAAGCACAGCCACGTGCATCCCATATTCAAGGAATACTGGCGGCTCGTTCAGATCGCCAGGGACCTGTATCCAGATAACCCGATATTCGATGAGCTTGACATCTCTGAAGCAAACCAGCCGAATGCGGACGACATCCAGGCCATAGAAATGGATGTCAGAAAGATGCTGTCAGTCTTCGATGTCATAGATGGAACTATCGGCGATTAAGGGCTACTTCAGATCATCATCTGCGCCTGCAGCGTCCAGCAGGTTCTTCAGCGCATCTTTGTAGGTCTCCGATTTTGAATCCAGCAATGCTTTTGCGAAGTCTCCCAGGTACCTGCCGTAATCTTGCTCTTCCTTCGTGAATTGCCATTCCTTGCCTTTCATGGAGTCCAGCGCGTTCAGGAACCCGCAGATTAGGCTTTTCATTTTCGTTTCCCCTTGAACAGTAGTCAGCTTTCTCAGGGCTTCCTCCCTGCCTAGGGCCTTGTATGTTCTGGCCATATCGTCAGCGTAACTGCCGAGTTTCGAGAGTTTTGTGAATTCGGGAAGCCCTGCCAGCGCGGTTTTGCTCTGCACCTGCACTTTCGCATCCCTGAGTATCTGCGCCGGCAATTTTCCAGACTTCCTATTCTCAAGGTATATCTGGCGCGCCAGGTCCTTGTCCCCTATCACCGCGTGAATCGCATTTGCGCCCTGCGTGTCCCAGAACAGCGTGAGGACCGAGTTTGGCGTCGCATCGTCCAGTATCACCGGTTCGGTGGCATTTTTCAACATCCTCCTGAGTGCCGCGCTCTCGAGTTCGGATGGCGCGAGAGCTTTGATGAATCCCTCGAAATCGCTCTCGAAACACGCGTCTCCGAGAACGAATATCGCTTTCCCTGACTTGCTGGCAGATGCTGTAACCGCTGTGCGATATTCATCGATCAGGGCTAGGTCTGATAATTCTCCGGAACGGTACCTGGCAATGAGTTCTCTGGACCCGGGTACTTTGCCTGAGAGGGAGCAGCCATCGCCAAGCTTGCAAGTAATGTCATGCTCCAGATGGATATCGAAATCCTCTTCCGGGCGCTTTGCCAGCACTCTTGAAGTGAGCTCAGTGAAAAGATTGCTCTTCCGGGATGCGCAGGCCCGACAGATCCTGATTGCGGTTCCAGCTGATATTATATTTACCTCCAGCCCCGAGCCGCTGGAGTGCTCGCACCTGTAACCGGACTGGCTCTTTTTCAGGCTGTATCCGCTTCTAGCCATTATTTCGCTCACAAGATCTGCTGGATAATTTGGGCCGCTGCCGGAGCAGAGTATGTCTTCATCCAGCGAATAAATGTGAAGCTTCTTCTTCAGAGCGATTTCGGAATAGGCCAGGAGTCTCAGCCGGGGGTCATCGAAATGCTGCAGGCCTATGAGCACTTCCTTCTTCACCTTTCCGCGGATCGTGTAACCCACGTCGCCGGTCGGCAGCTTTGCGGTGGCGAACATGATTGGCGCGGTCTCCTGCGCCAGAATCAACATGACAGCATATCCCCTTTCCAACTGCTTTCCGGATGATGCCAGCTTCTTCAGCGCATCGGGGTTGTCCCTGAAAGACTGAATCTTCCTGAGCTTTGCCAGAACCTTGTCGAACTGGCATCTCGAGCATTTGCCCGCGCAGCCGGGAATGAGCATGCCCGGGTCCTGAGCCATGTCCTTGGCCAGCGACCTCAGGTTTGCTTGCTGGGCTTTTGAACCGGTGCTTATGCCGAATCTCCTGAATCTCGGTTTCTTCACAGCAGATGAATTGTCCCGGCGTATTTCAAACTTATTATGTATGTATTCTTTCACAGTGAAAGTTTTAATAACAAATACGCATATCTTCATTGTCAATATGGTAAAATCCACTCAAGTGAATGATGATCTTATAGCTCAAAATCAATTGATGAAATCAATACTGGATAAATTCCCTGATTTCTTGTACATCAGCGATACCGATACCTATGAAATCCTGTTCATGAACTCATCATTGCGGAGCATGCTGAAGCAACCCTTAGCGGGAAAGAAGTGTTATCAGTTGCTCCAGGGAAAATCCGAACCATGTAGTTTCTGCACAAATGATATCATCAAAAAAACGAAAATGCCCCATGTCTGGGATTTTTACAATTCCCACGTCGGAAGACATTTCCTCATAACCGATCAGATCATAAAGTGGCATGATGGCAGGGATGTCCGTTTCGAAACTGCCATAGACATTACCGACCAGAAGAAAATCGAAGCGCTTCTCCATGCAAGCGAGACGAAATATCGTTCATTCATCGAGCAATCCAATTACGGATTCTTCATATTGAACATGAAGCAGGAAGTGACTTATCTCAATTCTGTTGCAAGGAAGATATATGGAATCGGGGACAATGAACACATGAGCCTGAAAATCTCCGACCTATTGGACCCAGAGGAGCTTGAAATTGCCATGAAAAACATCAGGGCAATTTCAAAGGGAACCGATGTTGCCAGGACTGGAGTTTATAAAATCATCAGACCCGATGGCATGAAAAAGGTCGTGGAAATACAGACATTCCCTATATGGAAAGAAGGAAAACTGGATGGATTTCATGGAACTGTCATTGATATGACCGAAAAGGTTGAAAATGAGGCGCGCCTCAAAGAGAAATCTGAATTGCTGGATGCGGTCTTCAACAACACAACCGACGGAATATTCGTGGTAGATGAGGACCTGAAATACATTCTGATAAATCCCGCTTCCGGAAGGATACTGGGCTATGACCCGAAAGAATGGATTGGGAAAAAGGCCGGGACGTTCAAGCACCCAGATGATGCCAAAGCAGCCGCTGACGCATTTCTCAGGGCGATGGGCGGAGAACATTCATCCTGCGAGATCCGGGTGATGGCGAAGGATGGGACCTACCACCTTCTGGAAATAAGGTACAACCAGATGAAGATGAGCGATAATTACCATGTTCTAGGAATGGTCACTGATATAACCGAGAGAAGGAGAGCCGAGAACGCACTTATCGCAAGCGAGGAAAAATATCGCAGCCTGTTTGAGAATTCCCCGGAAGCCATTGTGATTCTGGGCAATGAAGGGAGGATTATTGAATGCAATAATGCCACTGCAGGGCTCATGGAAAAGAGAATTGAGGATATTATTGGCAAGCGATTTGATGAACTGGGTATCCTTGACACATCCCAATTAGATATCTACAGAAAGAATTTCAAGGCTATGGTCGAAGGCAAAGAATTGAACAAAGGCGAAATTCAGATATTTATGACCGGCGGCGGTTCCAAGTGGATTGAAGTCTTTCCCAGCATTATTTACCAGAACCGGTGATTTTTTTGGACTTCAGATTATTGCCAGAGATGTAACCGATAGAAAATTGGCCGATATTGAATTGCGTAAAAAATTAATGAAATTCGATATTGAATCAGGAAATGTTTATCTCACAAAGGAATCAAGCGCCAGTCATTCACTGGAAGCTTTCAAGGAACTTCTCATGGTTGGCAATGATGGATTGATTATATCCCGAAAATCACGAAAAGATTTCCAGAACCAAATTGATTATGCGTTCAATCATGTGAAAGTATCTGAGACCGACAAAGAGAATCATGTCAAACCGGATTCCAAAGCTATTCATCAATTGGTTTCGAACCTTCCAAGGGGCCATGTGATTTGTATCGATTGCATAGAATATCTGATCTCCTGGATAGGTGCGAAAAAGACAATAATGTTTATTCAATACCTAAAGGACTTGGCAATAGCAAAAGACCTTGTCGTGTTAATATCCGTTGACCCGAAAGCAATTTCGGAGAAAGAATTAAGGCTCATTGAGAAAGAATCTGTGGAAATGCTGCCGAGCCAATCCTTGACGAAATTATCCGAAAAACTTCTGGACATTCTCAAGTACATGGACGATATGAACCGGGAAGGTAAATTTCCATCATATTCGGACATCAGTGAATATTTAGAGCTCAGCAAGCCAACAGCACGGAACAGAATAAGACAACTCAAAGACCTGGATACAGTGAAAGAAATGCAGAGAGGCAGAATGAAAGTACTGGAGATCACAGAGAACGGTAAAAATTACTTGATTGTGTGATACTGGCAGGAATTGGTTATGGATAAAAAATATGTCTTGGGTATAGATTGCGGAACAAGTTCGGTAAAAGTGATGATAGTCGACAGAGATGGGGTTCAGGCCGGATTTGAAAAGTTAGAACTGATCACTTTGAAACCAAAAGAGGGATATGCAGAGCAGGATCCCGTGTATGTCTGGGATACGATTTATAATCTTATTCAGAATGTACTTTCAAATAACAATATCCTGGCTGAGCAGATAGCGGCAATAGGAATTGCAAACCAACGGGAAACTACCATTGTATGGAATAAAAAGACAGGGGTTCCCTACTGCAATGCGGTCTTATGGAATGATAAAAGGGCAAAACCCCTTACCGAAAAGGCCGCTTCTGAAAAAATGGATGCGAAAGTAGTTGAGCGGGTCGGTGTGTACACGATTCCCAACACTTCCGCCATGCTGCTTACCTGGTTGCTGCGGAACGATTCTTCCGTTATAAATGGGGTGAAGAAGGGAGATGCAATATATGGGACCGTCAACAGCTGGTTGTTATGGAAACTAACCGGGGGAAAGGTACATTGCTCTGATTTTGCTAACATGTCTGTAACTCAGCTGCAGGATGCAAGAAAATTGGCTTATGACAAGGAAGTGCTCGATTATCTGCGGATACCTGGCCAAATTTTACCGGATTTGAAAAGCACCGGAGATATTTATGGTGTGACCGATGAAAAGCTGTTTTCTGGTTCAAAGATACCAATTGCCGGAATGCTTGGAGACCAAATGGCTGCGACTTTGGGGCAGGGTTGCATAAATAATGGTATGGTGAAAGTCACCTACGGCACAGGATGCTTCTGTGTTATGAATTCCGGCAAAGAATACACACCTCCCGCAGGCGGCCTGTTCTCTATTGTGTTATGGACCGATGAAAATCACCCCACTTATGGTATGGAAGGATTCTTCGAAATTGACAGCGACCGGAAGGATAAGGTAGTTCTGGACGGAATTGTGTATCAGACCGCCAACATCATAAAAAGCATGGAAATGCTCACAGGTCATGAGATCTGCATTCTGAGGGTAGACGGGGGAATGGCTAAAAATGATGATTTTGTCCAGTCCCTGTCTGATATTCTGGGAATTCCTATAGAAAGGCCAGTTGTCAGCGAAGCAACAGTGTTAGGCGCAATATATCAGGCCGGGTTAACCATAGGGTTCTGGAAATCTCTTGAAGAAACAGCAGCATTATGGCGAGTGGGAAAAAGATTTGAACCAAAGATATCCGTACTGGAAAGAGAAGCGCTTCATTCAGACAGATTAAATGTATTGGAAAACAAATGGCCAGATCGGGGTATAAGCAAGATGGCCGATGATATCGAACTGAGAATGTTAGAAGGAATTAAATTGGCCAATCTAGGATTTTATTCCTATACGTTTGAGGGTAAAATTCTGGCAATGGACCATGTGACTTTTGATTTCTTTCAGCTTGAAGGTATATACGAGAATCCTCAATCTGTAATCGGACAAAACATTGAGTCGCTATTTGTTTATACCGGCCCCAAAGGAAGACTCAGGCATGAGCTCAGGGCAAGAGGAAGAGTTTCCAACTTGGAATACGGCATCAGGACATTGAAAAATTCCGAAAAATGGGGCATTCATAACAGCTATGTGTATTTTGATAAAGAAACAGGAGAAGAGGCAATCCAGGTATGTTTTTATGAGATTACTGCTAGTAAATTGCATGAGAAAAAGCGAATTGAACAGAGTGAGCAGAGATATAAAGCCATTTTCGAGCATTCTCCCGACTCAATAATAATTCTGGATATGGAAGATAGAATAATTGAATGCAATAAGGCTACAATTGGCTTGTTGGAATTGAATTTTGAGAAAATTATTGGCCAGCGATTTGAACAATTGGAAATTCTTGATCAGGCTCAGGCTGTCAAATTCGTAAATTTATTTCAACAGCTGCTAAATGGAGAAATCATCAATGCGGTTGAATTAGAAATTGTAATGAAAAATGGCCGTTCAAAATGGATGGAATTATTCCCGCATTTAATATTTCAAAGCGGGAAACCAAGCAGCATCCAAATTATTTCCAGAGACATCACCGATAGAAAACTCGCAGACATTGAAATGAGAAAAAAACTAATGATATTTGAACTGGAAAGTGGTAACATTTATCTCTCAAAAGAGCCGAGTCCTAGGCAATCCATTGATGCATTCAATGAATTGTTAATGGCCGGAAATTCGGGAACCCTGATATCCAGGCGTTCCAGAAAAGATTATCAAAACAATATAGAGTACGTGTTCAACCATGTAAAAATATCTGAAATGGACCAGGGCAAGCATGTTTTACCTCAGTACAATGCAATACATGGTTTATTGACTGGTTTGCCCAGAGGCGAGGTTGTTCATATCGACTGTATTGAATATTTGATGTCGAGAATCGGTTCCAAAAAGACATTGAACCTCATACAATATTTAAAAGATCTGGCCACTTCCAAAAACTTATATGTGCTTATCTCGGTGGACCCGATTGCCATGTCCAATGTGGATATGTTGCTCATTGAAAAAGAATCCAGAAATATTTCACCAAACAAATCATTGGCCAGTCTTTCCTCAAAGTTGATAGATACGCTTGCTTACATATACAAATTAAATAAAGAAGGCATAATGCCATCATATTCTGATATTGGAGACGAATTCCAACTCAGCAAACCAACAACAAGGACCCGATTAAAGCAGCTTCAGGAACTGGGGACCTTGAATGAAATTCAAAAAGGAAGGAAAAAACTGCTCGAGATTACGGAAAAAGGTAAAAATTATATGGGCTCATAATTTTTTCACTATTTTCACTATTTTTTACATAAACTATATAAATTGAGAAAGCGATATAGTATATGGAGATGATGAACTCTGCCCAAGTGGGGAAGCCTATCTTTACTTGAAAAGAATTTGGGCAGTTCTTTTTAATAATTTGAGTAATCGACACTAATAGTTAATTTTGAAACCGGGTGAACTTCTCTGGATTAAACCAATTTTTTGCAGCATGCCCCGTTGATATTTAGAACTGGGTCTAGGTTCAATCCCCTCCCGTTCTGGTTATAAAATGATAAAAGCCTCTGAAGTCCGCCAGTGGCACGTCGCATGCCTCGCCTGTAAGGGCGGGGTACTGGCACCATTTTGTTAACAAGTGACAAATACAAATGTCAAGAATCAATCCAAGCCCTGCCCGTAAGGGCCGGGTATGGAGCCTATCCCGCGTTCACAGGGCTCCGTGGCGAAACACCTTTTTCAGGGGTAAAAAGGTGAAGCCACTGGAGGGAATTGAACCCTCGACCTACGCCTTACCAAGGCGTCGCTATTTAGAGCGCCAACAAATAATAACTCACTGGCGTACCTCTAAGCCACAGTGGCATCGAAGATGGCTTCAGCCATCGAGACACGATCGAGTCGCGTAGCGATTCGGTCAGTGTCCACATTGGCCGCAGCCGCTGTGGATATTGTGTCTATTTGCTGGGGCATCTAATCAATGCATTTAAACTTTAAGGTGAGATTCCTCCTTTCGCTGGTTCACACTGAGCAGTGAAAAAAAAAGGGGGAGTAATCGTGATATGTGGATTATTGGATCTCTACCCTGTGCCTGTCCTTGAGCTCGCCAACCTTGCCCTTGTTCCAGGAGCTTACTTTGGAGAAGAATCCGGTGACCCGGGTAATGCCCTCTGTATTCTGGGACCCGCACTTTTGGCAGGTCTGGGTAAGCCCCCGCGCGGTCTTTCCGCAGTCCAGGCAGGATGTGAATTCCGGGCTGAACGCGATCTGAGCGTTCTGGGTGCTTCGCATGGTCTTCTTCACGAAGTTGGCCAGAGATTCGGGCGAGGGTTTGCTCTCCCCGAGCCAGACATGCGTCAGCGCACCCGCGTCTATCAGCGGGTGGTATTTTCCCTCAAGCTTCACCTTGTCGATGGGATTCATCTTCGCCGAGACGTTGATGTAAGTGGAATTCGTGTAATACAGCTCTCCCGCGCTCTTGTTGCCCTTTATCACGGTGGGCGCCTGCATCGGATAGTATTTCATGTCCAGCTTCGCCATTCTGTATGCGGTGGATTCAGCGGGCGTCTGCTCGAGTGGCATTTTTATCCCCAGTTCCTTGCCGATCCTCTCAGCTTCCTTGTTCATGTGTGCCATGACCTTGAAACCGAACATCTGGGCGTCCTTGGATTCATGGAGCTGCTCGCCGGTGTGGTACTGCACCATCTCGTTGAGCCCGAGCATTCCGATGAGGAAGCTTGCCCTCTCCAATCTGTAGTATGGCTCGCCATCCAGTTCCATTGCAAGCAATGAAAGGGGACCGTATTTGCCCATCTTAAGCAACTTGGATATGAATTCCTTCTTCTGCAGGTGGGCTTTCGCAGCCAGTTGAATCCTGTCCGTGATGAGCTCATTCAGCCTGTTGTCATTCAAATTCGCTTCGTAAGCTATCCGGGGCAGGTTGAGGGTGACGTTCTGCATCGCGGAATACCTCATTTTCCATGGGGTCTTCGCATCATCCAGGTCCCTGTTGTCCAGTTTGAAACTGAGCCTGCAGCATTCGCTTATCTTCGCGGTCTCGCCCCTGTCGAACACAAAATAGGTGTTACCTTTCTCAGAAGCGACTTTGCATATCTTGGTGAGGAATTTTTCATGGCCATCAGCCTCGAAGAACTTCTCTGTCATGTGAACGTTTGGCTTCGGGAAGAAGAACGGCCTTCCCAGAGCGTCCCCATCCATGTAGACGTCGAAGAGCGCATCCACGAATCTCTGCGCTTCCGGCAGATAATCCTTGTAAGTGTGGCCAGTGTCCTTTCCGCCTGGGCCGATCGCAGGCACGTCCATGAAGTGCTTCGGGACCTCCCAATACAAGTTGAGGTCGCTGAATATTGATTGTCCGCCGCGGGCAACTGCCTGCTGGGCGAATTCGTATATCAATATCTGAGCGAGCTGCTTCATCTGCTGGTCATCGGTGTTCTCCAGGTAGGGGGCCAGAAACAGGTTGAAAGCATCCCAGCCGATGGCTCCCGCAAAATGGCCCTGGAGGGCGGCAGAGAATTTTACCACATGCTGGATAAGAACATCAGCATGCTTGGCTGGCTTTGCTATGGAAATTGCGTTGGGGAGGTTCAGCCCGAATTTCTTCACATACTCGATGGATTGTCCGCCGCAGTATGGCCTGTCAACCATTCCGAGATCATGCAGATGAATCATGCCCCTCATGTGCGCATCCGCTATTGATTCATCGAAAACCTCGATAAGCGCGAATTCTTTCTTGATGTTCTCGGAAAGAGTGAGGTTCGTGGCCTCAGGGCCATGGGGAACATTCGCATTCTCCTTATTCGGATTTATTATAATCTCTCTTGCGTCATAGAGGGGGACGCCCAGCCGGGTGTGCTGCTTCCTAACCCTTGCCAACCCGTATTCCACAAGTTTCGCGTTTGTGAGTTCCCGAATCAAGGGTGCGGTAACATATTCTATTTCCAGAGCCAGTATCAATCGCTCGACTTCTCTTGCAACTATTGCGGCTGCATCTTCGCTGATGTTTGTCTCGCGCAGCAGAGCATCCTGTATCCTCTGCCTGTCCCATTCCTTGATATCCTCATCCGACGTCCTGACGAACAAGGACAGCTCTGTCGATTCCGGATTTCCGATTCCAGCAGACATTGCTGGTTTCACGTTTTCCTTCAGTTGGACCGGTTTCATTGTTTCCCTTCCTTTTTGCTTATTGCAATAAAGCAAGCCCTGTGAGATGAATATCTGAACAGACCCGCTCTTTACCGCACCCACTTCTCCCATTGCCAGATGCCGCAGACAGTCCCCCTCATTGGCAACATGTCCGTCCTGTTTTACTGGTCATCCGGCTAGGTATTTTTCGGGAAACCTGCATATCTGTATGTGGTTTAAAGAGATTTTTGAACTAAATATGGTAACAAACAAACCACCGAAAGAATTATTTATTACCAGGTTTGTTACCAAGTCGGGTGAAAGATGTTCATTCCAGATGACAGTTTCAAAGCTAAGATCCTTCAGGAATTGGAGGAAGGGGAGAAATCCATCAGCACATTGCATCGCACGTTGACAGAGCAGGGGCACAAGGTGCATCGGTTAGTTCTAACTGGCTACCTAAAGGCAATGGAGGAGATGGGGATTCTCTCGTCCAGGGAATTTCCGCCATCGAAGGTATATTCAATATCCATTGCTGCTGACAAGGACATCTATGAAACTGTGATGGAGATATCAATGCGAACCGAACTCATACCCGAGAGCCAGCGCTCAGAGATTATTCTCTATTTCTTCCAGAAGCTCTTCAAGAGGCCGGTGTTTCAGAGCGAATTGGCCCGAGCCGGTTTGGCATCCCCCCCGGAATCTTCCGCCATGGACCTTTCTGGCGAGGAGAGGCTGGAACTCAAGCGAACGCTTGCCAAGCGCGGAGTCAAGTTACCCATGAAGGAGCAGGCATATTTCCTCAAAGATGTGAGTTTCGACAAGGAATATGAAGTAATTCTACAGTTAGCCCTGCTGAACAAATTCAAAGCGAGCAGTTTAGCTCTTGACACCAAGCAGACAAAGCTGGGCGTGTGATTTCATGAGCAGCAAATGGCTCAACGACCGGAAGAAAGATTACTATTACAGGAAGGCCAAGAAAGATAATTATCGCAGCCGGGCCGCATACAAGTTGATTCAGTTGAACGAGCGGTTCAATGTGATAAAGCAAGGTTATGTTGTAATTGACCTGGGCGCCAGTCCCGGCGGTTGGTCTCAGGTCGCAGCCGAGTTCGTCGGAAAGAGCGGCCATGTCATTGCCTTAGACATAAAGCCAATCGAGCCGATTGAGGGCGTCACAGCTCTCAAGGGCGATGCTAGGTCCGGGCAGATGCTTGCCACAGTAAGAGAAATGCTCGAGGGTAAAAATGCGGACATTGTGATATCAGACATGGCCCCGAACATCAGCGGAAATTATTCATTCGACCATGCCCGTTCGATCGAGCTGGCGGAGATGGCCTTGAGTTATTCGGAAACGTTCCTGGGGCCGGGTGGCAATTTGGTTGTGAAGGTATTCGATGGAGACATGGCTCCTGAACTATTCGAGCGGATCCGCAGGATGTTCCGGAATGCAAGGAGATACTCTCCCGATGCATCGAGAAAATCGAGTTCGGAAATATATATGATTGGAAAATATAAAATTAATTGATATTAATAAATTTATTTATTTCTAAATATTTTTGTTTTATATTATTATCTATTTATTAATTTTATTAAATATATTTAGATATATTATTTTTTCTGTTTTTTAAGTATCTCTTTTGCCTTCTCCTGGAACAGGTCTATATCTGTATCCAGTATTGGCTCCAGCTCTGAAACGTCAAAGCCTTTCTCCCTCCACATTTCCAGCTGTTTTAGGTAACGCAGTTTGACTGTTTTTCCATCGCCAAGAACCTCTTTTGCCTTTATTTTAAAGCCTTCAACATCTTCAAGATAATTCTCAAGCGGGGCAACATCGTAACCAGCTTTTCTCCATTTCACCACTTTCTCCATGAGGATGTTGCGTATCTTATCCTTCTTGTCTGTTTTTGCATCTGCCTTCTCATTGCCGGTAGATGATTTGTTCTCTGCTTTCTGTATGGATTGTTGTTCCAGGCCGGATTCTTGCTCTGGCCCATTTACAGGTTCTTTCTCCTCAACCGGCTGGCTCTCAGGAACTGGCGTCTGAGCCGTTTCTTTGAGCTCGCTGTCAATCTTGTCAAGATCTATGCCCAGCGATTCAATATCCTTGGGTTTTTCTAATTCATAATTGATATCTTCAGAACCGATGGCTGCAGCAAATTGAGCTTTCATCTCTTCGGGAAGAGCCTCGAAATCTTCCGATTGTTTGAGATTCTCCAGTATATCCTTGACAGAGTCGTTCAAGGTGTCAGTGATTTCCTCAATGTTAACTGAATTGAGGGCACTCTCTATGTCAAAATTGCACACCTTGCATTTCTTGGCGCTGGCAGGATTCATTGCCTTGCAGGAGGGGCATGGCATCTCAGTGCCTTTCTTCTTCTTTCCGAGGGACTGGACAAGCAGTTTGTTTGCAACAGTTCTGGAATAATTGGTGGAGAATCGTTCCCCCTCAAATGCCTTCATCAGGAATTCTTCCATGCTGTGAATGCCAGATTGATACAGCATGAGCGCTTTTTTCCTTGTAACACCTGGGATGAGTGTGAGCTCTTCCAGCTTCTTCCTTGTGAGCGGATCTTCTATATCTATCTCTATATGTGTCTTGGGCCTAGCTTTGGGTGATGTGACTTTCATCTTTCCTTTCTCACCTTTCGCAAGCCTTGTCTTGCACATCGTACAGGTTTCCGAACCCTGTTTGTTAAGTGTCCCGCATATCGGGCACTTCACATCCTCTTCTGCCATCGTCATCGCATCGGGAAGGATTTAAAAATAGTTTCCTACGATTCTCATAATAATTAATCTTAATAGTTTATTTATTCGTATTAAATTTTTAAAACACATATTTTTAATTCTTTTTTGTAAATTTTTCCATCCCTTTTCAATTAATTTATCTTAAGACTTTATTTAGTAAATTTATGTATATTTATGTATAATTTTACATTCTTTATACTTACATTCTAAACCGATATTATCTATTTATATCTTTAAGATAAAAATAATTTGTTATTAAGTCTAATTCATTTTATTATTTATCCTAAAATGATACATCTCGTATGATTCTGCATCATTCACACTCAAATTCGCATAGATCCTTGTTTCTCGCTTCCCGGGTCTAGGGGATTCATCATCTTTTCATCTATTTATTCATTTTCGATTTATTGCGAATATTCATTATTACGTTTTGTTTAATTTTATTACGATATTCTGAGGTAAAAATTGGTAGATTCCCTGCAATCGGTAAGTTTATTTACTGCTTTCTTGTCTGTCGTAAAACATAGAGAATGCGACGTAATATTTTTATAGTAATGGGTGTGACGTCATTATTTCTAATATCAAATTGCGATGCAATGAATATTACGAATATCTATAATTTATTACTGTTTAGAGCTATTTTTGCATCGTCGATGCCGTTTCTATCTTATTTATTTTAGTAATAATTTTATTAGATTCGTATGTCGCACATTTTTTGACAAAAGAACATCAATGCGGCATGTTCGGGCAGCTCGGTTTCCGCGTCTTTCGCCACTTTGTACACTTCTCCCTGAAGTTTCACCTCATGGTCGGCAGTTCCGACGACTTTCACGGGTTTACCGTCAAAGCCGGGCCAAACAGAATCCCTGAGAGGTTCGAACCCGGAAAGTTCCGCAACGCTCATCTTTCTGACCACAAGACTTGATTTCCCATGCAGGGACCCGGGAAGGCGTATCAGGCGTTTGGTGTCCGTGGTCACCGGTTCATCCGTTTCCCCGCCAAGGTCAACAGTCATCTCCTTGACTATGTGGTTGATGAATGCGGCTCTTACAGAATCCTCAGAGAACGGTTCCAGGTTAAGATCGCTACGTATTTTATCTATTCCGCGGTTACCTGGATTGCCGAGGTACATGCTTTCGTATATCTGCCTGGCTGTCTTCTCGCCGATGCCGCTGTAGCCTGTGAACATGTCAATCAATTCTTCCCGGGATAGATTCTCCGTGCTATCCAGGAATTTCAGGATATTCTTGGTGAGCTTTCCCCTCCACCCAGGCGTATCAGCGGGATATAGTCTTATTATGTATTTTTTTGTGTCGTGACCCTGATATGATCTCGTGTCGAATATCTTCTTTTCGAGAAGCGACTCCATGTTCATGCTTGGCTTGGTGATGTAATCCACTATCTCACGCCTCTCATGGCTGTTGAGGCCAAGCACTTTCTCCGAGGTAACGTGTGCGTGATATCCCCTTCCACCGGAAAAAACTATTTTCACGTCTGACTCATCGAATCCGAAATCATCCAGCAGGAAATCATTGACCAGTTTCTCGAATTGCACCTTCACGGCCGCCAGCATCTGCTCCATGTTCATTTTTTCTGTGCCTTTTATATGGTCGGCATCCAGATCGAATATGAGGTCAGCGCCGAGCCAGCCCTTCTCATCCATCGTTCTCGCATTTGGCTTTGTGTAGTACGTTGAGGAATGGTAGGCATGCAGCGGGGCATGCTTCACCAGAAAATTCTGCAATTCCGCCACGCTTGCGAAGCCCAGATGGCGCCACATCCCGCCTCTTTCGGTTATCACGCCGAACTCCCTGTTATCCAGCTTCCCCGGCGCAGTTACGTTGGTTTTGGAATAATATCTCCTGAATCTATCCTTGATGAAATCCTGCCTCGGCCCCTGGTTTATGCCCGGCTTACCGGTTCCCATGATTACCCGGACGGCGAGGCGATTAATATATCTATTGCTAAGCAGCTAATTGAATGCTGGCAACTTGTATTTTCTATGCTTGAAACCAATCGCAAACTTAATATGTCCGACCCCAATCCCAGTTTAGATGCCAGTTTCACAAGAGATTCTTGACCGAATTAAGAAGCTTAAAGCGGAACACAATGCAGTGATAATCGCTCACAATTATCAGATTCCGGATGTCCAGGACATAGCCGACCTGCTTGGGGATTCACTGGCTCTGGCCACTGAGGCTTCAAAGCTTGATGCCAAAGTCATCGTTTTCTGTGGTGTTAATTTCATGGCAGAGACTGCAAAAATACTCAGCCCGGAGAAGATAATTATCCATCCGGAACCCGATGCCAGATGCCCGATGGCGGATATGTGCGAGGTCCCTTTTCTGAGGGAGATGAAAGCCAAGCACCCGGAGGCTGCGGTCGTGTCATATGTCAACACCACTGCTGACGTGAAAGCGGAATCCGACATCTGCTGCACATCTGGCAATGCTGTTAAGGTGGTCCAATCCCTCCGCGAGAAGCAGGTGATATTCACGCCGGACAGGAACCTGGGCATGTATGTCCAGAGGTTCGTTCCCGAAAAAGAGATAATACTCTGGCCGGGATTCTGCGCGGTCCATCACAACAGGATAACCGTGGCAAAGCTGGAAGCCCTGAAAGCGCAGCATCCGAATGCTGAAGTTTTGGTCCATCCGGAATGCATTCCTGAAGTTATCGATTATGCGGATTTCACTTACTCGACCCAGGGCATGGTCACTCACGCGAAGAAATCCTCCGCAACCGAGTTCATTCTTGGCACGGAGAAAGATATGGCCTACAGGATGGCAATGGACATTCCCGGGAAGAAGTTCTACGCGGTTGGGGATGCAATCTGCCAGAACATGAAGCGCATAACGCTGGACAAGGTCCTGGCAAGTCTGGAAACCCTTTCACCCCAATTGGAACTCCCGCCGGATATACTGAAGAAAGCCAGAGCTCCGTTGGACAAGATGGTGAGCATCGGACGCGGATGACAAATTCAGCACTGCGGGCTGGTATTTTCCATTATTTCAACAATCTTCTTGGCTGAATGTCCGTCCCCATAGCTGGCCTTTCTCTCCGCTTTCGGGGAGAAATCATCGATGGCCCTGGCAATTGCAACCTTATCGGCGCCTACCAATATGTTCCAACCGTCCTGGACTGTCTCCACCCATTCAGTCTCTTCCCTGAGCGTGATGCAAGGCGTCCCAAGAAAATAAGCTTCCTTCTGCATTCCGCCGGAATCGGTGAGCAACTTGCTGGCATTCTTGGTCAATGCCAGTGAATCTATGTAATTCACCGGTTTGATTAGAGTGATGTTTTTCGGAACATTGATTCCATGCTTTGCAATGAATGACACCGTTCTTGGGTGGGCGGGGAAAATCACATCATGGCCTTCAAGGGCGCTGAATATATTTTCCAGGTTCTGGCGGTTGTCGGTGTTTGCTGGCCTGTGGACAGTCAGCATGAGGAATTTCTTGGATTTCAGATGATTCCTTTCGAGGATATCTGTCTTGATACTTGAATATTCAAGCGCGGCATCGTACATCACATCCCCGACAAGGTGAACGCCATCCCTCAGTCCCTCATTTTCCAGGTTCTGGATGGCTGTCTTTGTCGGGCAGAAAAGCAGTCTCGAGATATGGTCAGTGAGTTTTCGGTTCACCTCTTCAGGCATCTTCATGTTGAAGGACCTCAGACCGGCTTCCACATGGGCGACCGGAACATGAACTTTAACTGCCGCCAGCGCTCCCGCCAGAGTGGAATTAGTGTCACCGTAGACAAGCATCCACTCCGGCTTTCTTTCCATGATTATCTTCTCTATGCCCTCCAACATCCTGGCTTTCTGCCAGCCATGCGGGCCGGAGCCAACTTCCAGATTGTAATCCGGCTCGGGGATACCCATGGTCCTGAAAAAAACATCAGACATCTCATCGTCGTAATGCTGGCCCGTGTGAATCAAAATCTCCTCATGCCTCTGCCTGAGAACCTTGCAGACGACTGATGCTTTGATGAACTGGGGCCTTGCGCCGATTACCGTCAGTATCCTCACTTGCGCTCACCCTGGCAGTCCCTGAGCATGAATTGTTCGACAACATCTCTTGCTTTCTCTCTTCTGGCCTGGTGCTCCTTCATGAAAGTTAAAACCTTTTCGGTCAGGTACATCTTGCAATGGCCACAGAGAAGCTCGCCAGACCGACACTTTTTCTTCCTGTCATCCAGCATGGCATCGTCCTGCTCGAATATGTATGTGAGATACTGAAACACCGAGCAGATGTCCGGATTTCCGCCCTTGACCTTCTGCTCTTCCACGCTGACGCAACCGCCAGTGAATGCATTGCCAATCTTCTTCTTGATGTCTTTGGGATCATCCACCGTGAATATGCTGGTGTTGGGCAGGGATGCCGACATCTTATCCGAACCGGCAAGGCTGGGAAGCATCTTGCAATGCAGCAGCGCCGGCTTGAAAAATCCGATGCCCTCGGCGATATCCCTGGCCACCCTGAAATGCGGATCCTGGTCTATCGCGCAGGGAATCACGCACCTGATGTTTCGCCCCTTCAGAACGCTTGGCAGGAATGCTGGTGCCGCCTGCATGCTGGTGAACCAGATTGAGCCGATATTCGTGCTGTTGTTGAAGCCGAAGACCGCCTTGGCAGTGCTGAACGTGACCTTCTTAGCGACGCTGATAGCAATCCTGTAAAGCTGGTTGCTGTATTCCGTGTCCAGGAATATGTGCGTCTTTTCTGGGTCAAAACCTAGGGCGATTATGTCCAGCGCATTCTCGTAGGCGTATTTCCTGGTGTCATCCAGGGTAAGGTCCTGCTTGAACATGAATTTCTCATCGTCAGTGAGCTGGAAGTACAGTTCGACTCCAAATTTATCCTGAAGGTATTTTGTGAAGAGCCAGGGCATGAGATGCCCCAGGTGTGTGTGTCCGGACGGGCCCCTTCCAGTGTACATGACGAAACCTTTGCCTTTTTCCAGATCCTCGAAAATCTTGTCCATGTCCCTGTGCGAATAGAAAATGCCCCTGCGAAGCATGGTGTGCAGCTCGCCGGTATGCTCAACGAATTTCGAGATTATCTTCTCGTCTATCTTCTGGGTCCCGAACATCTCTATCAATCTTTCGTAATCAATGTCCCCGGACACTTCCCAGGGGGTCACAATGAAATCATCTGGCAATCGCTTTCACCTTATCGGGGAATAATCAAGATAAGATATAAATGCTTGGTAGGGGTTACATGATATGAGGTGCGCTTCATGAATCCTTTCCGGGTAGGAATTGCCATACAAATTCGCCTTGTTCATAGGTTCCTGGCGCAGGTAGATCGGAAGAGCGTCGTGTAGGGAAAGAGTGTAGATCTCGGTGGTC